>NZ_JBNRIK010000023.1:55581-97764 GCF_053557975.1 Pseudomonas sp. XP2 | reverse complement strand
CTTCGCAGCACAAGGCTGCTCCTACAGAATACGCACAGTCCCTGTAGGAGCAGCCTTGTGCTGCGAAGAGGCCGGCAACGTCGATAAAGATCTTGAGCAAGGACCACCATGAACCACCGCACCGCCCTCGGCGCCCTGCACATTGGCGCGCTGTTCTTCGGCCTGACCGGCGTCTTCGGCAAACTGGCCGCCACTGCCAGCCCGGCGATCATCGTCTTCGGCCGCGCCGCCTTCGCCGTACTCGCCCTGGCCCTGTTCGCCAGCCTGACCGGCCCGGGCTGGCAACGCCTGAGCAGCCAGGATATCCGTCGCCTGCTGCTCGGCGGTGTGCTGCTGGCCGGTCACTGGGTCAGTTTCTTCATTGCCGTCAAAGTTGGCGGCGTGGCCATCGCCACCCTCGGTTTCGCCAGTTTCCCGGCCTTCACCGTCATCCTCGAAGGCCTGCTGTTCCGCGAGCGCATCCGCCGCAACGAGGCCGTGCTGGTGCTGCTGGTCAGCATCGGCCTGATACTGGTCACGCCCGATTTCGACCTGGCCAGCGAGGCCACTGGCGGCCTGCTCTGGGCACTGCTGTCAGGGCTGCTGTTCTCGCTGCTGTCCCTCACCAACCGCGCCGGCTCCGGGCGTTTGCCAGCAGTACAGGCTGCCCTGTGGCAGAACCTGGTGGTAAGCCTGTGCCTGCTGCCGTTCGCCGCACCAGGTCTGGCAGGCGTGGCGGCCATGGACTGGCTGTGGATCGCCCTGCTCGGCATCTTCTGCACCGGCGTGGCGCACAGCCTGTTCGTCGCCAGCCTGGCGGTGATCAAGGCGCGCACCGCCGCCGTGGTGTTCGGCATGGAGCCGGTCTATGGCATTGCCGTGGCCTGGGTGGTGTTCGCCGAAACCCCGACCTTGCGCATGCTGCTGGGCGGCGCGCTGATCATCTTCGCCATCGTGCTGTCCAGCCGCATGACCCGCGAACAACCACCCAAGCAGCGGCCACTGGCCGAGGGCGCCTGATCAGCGGTCGTTGTGGCCAAGGTCACGCTGCGGGTCGATCTGGTCGCGTACCCGCTGTTTCAGCACCTTGGCCTCGGGGAAGCCGCCGTCGGCCTTGCGCTCCCAGATCTGCACGCCATTGCAGGTAATGCAGAAGACCCCGCCGGTGCCCGGTGACAGCGCGACCTGGCCAAGGTCGTCGGCAAACGTGCTGAGCAGTTCCTGGGCCAGCCAGGCAGCGCGCAGCAGCCACTGGCACTGGGTGCAATAAGTGATGACGATTTCGGGCTTGTTGTCGGCCATGCTGAGGCATCTCCAGGTAAGGGGCCGCTTATACTAGCGGTCTTTAGCCCACGGTTTGAGACTCACGATGCGCCGTTTGCTGTGCTGTTTGCTGCTCGCCCTCACCTCCTTCATGGCTGCCGCTGCGGAACCTGCCAGGCCCAAGGTCGGCTTGGTGTTGTCGGGGGGTGCGGCCCGTGGCCTGGCCCACATCGGCGTGCTCAAGGCACTGGAGGAACAGGGCGTGCGCATCGACGCCATCGCCGGCACCAGCATGGGCGCAGTGGTCGGCGGGCTTTACGCTTCGGGCTACAGTGTCGCAGAACTGGAAAAGCTCGCCACCACCCTGGACTGGCAACAGGCGCTGTCCGATGCCCCGCCGCGCAAGGACGTGCCGTTCCGGCGCAAGCAGGATGATCGCGATTTCCTGGTCAAGCAAAAGCTCAGCTTTCGCGACGACGGCAGCCTGGGCCTGCCGCTGGGGGTGATCCAGGGGCAGAACCTGTCACTGCTGCTGGAAAGCAAACTGGCGCACACCGCCGATACCCGCGATTTCGACAAGCTGCCCATCCCCTTTCGCGCTGTAGCCACCGACATCGCCAGTGGCGAAAAGGTGGTGTTCCGCCACGGCCATCTGCCCCAGGTCATCCGTGCCAGCATGTCGATCCCCGCCGTGTTTGCCCCGGTCGAACTGGACGGCCGCCTGCTGGTGGACGGCGGCATGGTCGACAACATCCCCGTCGACGTGGCCCGCGAAATGGGCGTGGACCTGGCCATCGTGGTCGACATCGGTACCCCGCTGCGCGATCGCAAGCAACTGCTGACCGTGGTCGACGTGCTTAACCAGTCGATTACCCTGATGACACGGCGCAATTCGGAAGAACAACTGGCCAGCCTGCAGCGCGATGACATCCTCATCCAGCCATCGCTAGCTGCCTTCGGCGTGACCGACTTCGGCCGTGCCCGGGACATGATCGACGCCGGTTACCGCGCCACCCGCCTGCTCGACCAACGCCTGGCTGCCCTGCGCGAGCCTGAGGGTGACAGCAACCTGGCCGTGGCCCGCTCGCCACGCCAGCGCACGCCGGTGATCACCGCGATCCGGATCGAGAACGACTCCAAGGTCAGCGACGACGTGATCCGCTCTTACATCCGTCAGCCGATCGACGCCCCCCTTGAGCTGGACCGCCTGCAGACCGACATGGGCACGCTCTACGGCCTGGACTACTTCGACCGGGTGCAGTACCGCGTGGTGCACAAGGGCAACGACAACACCTTGGTGATCAACGCCCGCGGTCGACGCGGCGGCACCGACTACCTGCGCCTGGGCCTGAACCTTTCGGACGACCTGCGCGGTGACAGCGCCTTCAACCTGGGCGCCAGCTACCGGGTCAATGGCATCAACAGCCTGGGTGCCGAGTGGCTGACCCGTGGCCAGATCGGCGACCAGCAAGAACTGTACAGCGAGTTCTACCAGCCGCTGGACGTTGGCTCGCGCTATTTCATTGCGCCGTACCTGGATTTCAGCTCACAGAACATCGAAGCCACCCTGGACAACGACCCCGTCGCAGAGTACCGCCTGGAACGCTACGGCTTTGGCCTGAACCTCGGCCGCCAGATTGGCACCAACGGTGAAGTACGCCTGGGCGTGGGCAAGGCCTGGGGCGAGGCCGAGGTACGCATTGGCGACCAGGACCTGCCCAAGGTCAGCTTCAACGAGGGCTTCTATGAACTGAAGTATTCGTTCGACACCCTCGACAACGTGTATTTCCCGCACAGCGGTGAGGACATTGGCCTGACCTTGCGCAAGTACGACAAATCGCTGGACTCCGACCAGGATTACCGGCAGTGGCTGTTCAACCTGGACAAGGCCATCAGTAGCGGGCCGAACACCTTCGTGCTGGGCGGACGCTACGGGCGCACCCTGGACGCTACCGAAGTGGTGACGTCCAGCTTCGTGATGGGTGGGGCACGAGAGCTGTCTGGCTTTCGCCAGGACTCGGTGTCGGGGCAGAACGTGAGCCTGCTGCGCATGGTCTATTACCGCCGGCTGACGCCACGGGCCTACGTACCGCTGGACTTCCCGCTGTACATTGGCGGGTCGCTGGAACGTGGGCGCGCGTGGAACAACGACAACGAGTTCGACAGCGGCTACATCAATGCGGCGAGCATCTTCCTGGGGCTGGAAACGCCTCTGGGGCCGCTGAACTTCAGCTACGGCACCAACAGTGCGCATGAGCAGGCGGTGTACCTGAACCTGGGGCATACCTTCTGATTCGCCGGGGGCCGCAAAGCGACCCCAGGGGCCCTCAGGACTTCTCGAGATTGGACAGGATCGTGGCATGCACCCGCATGCACACCTGCAACTCTGCCTCGTCCACCCCGGTGAAAAGCTCCAACCGCAGCTGGTTGGCGATGGTTTCGATCTGGTCGATCAGCGGCTTGGCCGGCGGGCACAGCAAGATCTTCTTGGCCCGCCGGTCTTCCACCACCGCCTGCCGGCGCACCAGCCCTTGTGCTTCCAGGCTGTCGAGCAGGCGCGCCAGGGTCGGGCCTTCAACGCCCACGCTCTGGGCCAGCTCACGCTGAGTAGGGGCTTCTTCGAAACGCGCCAGGTGCAGCAACACCAGCCAGCGCGCCTGGGACAGGTTGAGCCCGGCCAGGCGGCGGTCCAGTTCGGCACGCCAGCCCCGGGACATCTGGGCCAGCTGCATGCCGAAGCGGTGTTGGTTGTCGGTCAGGGGCATAAGCAACTCATTGAACAGATCTAATTATTAGGCAGCTAACCATGCCCTTTCCGACGAGGCAAGGCTCGCGCGCCCTTCGCCGTTCGATAATCGTCAAAAAGCATGACAAAGGTCAGCAGATGGCGGTTCTGCCCTCGATCTGACTGCCCGTCACATCTCGAACTCGGCCGCCAGCGCCGCACGCACGCAATACAGCACACCCTCCGGCACCCGTGCCCCGAACTGGGGCGCAATGGCCGACACCGGCGGCAGTTCGCCCTCGCCGTCCAGGAAGGCGTCCTGTACTTCCATCAGCAGGTCTTCCGGCAGGTCGAGGGCCTGGTCAAGGCTAAGCTCCTGGCGGCCCAACGCCTCGGCCAGCAGGCTATACACGTTCTTCTCGCTGCAGTTGAGCTGCCCGGCGATCTGTGCCGGGGTCATGCCGGCCCGGGCCAGGCTGACCAGTTCGTGGCGCAGGTCGAGTACCACTTTCGGCGCCTCTTCGGTGCCACCGCTGTTGTTCAGTACCTCGAGGAACGCCTGGCCATAACGCTCCAGCTTGCGCGCCCCCACACCGCTGACCTGGGCCATATCGCTGAGGCTGACCGGCTGGCTGCGCAGCATTTCCAGCAGCGTCGAGTCGGGGAAGATGACATAGGGCGGCACACTGTGCTCCTCCGCCAGCTTGCGCCGCAGGGTACGCAGCGCTTCCCACAGCTCGCGCTCCTCGGCACGCACCAACTGGCTGGCCGGGCTGCCACCGCTGGACGATGAGGTCTTGGCCGTGGTCTGCGGCTTGAGGTCGCGACGCAGTTGCAAGGTCACCTCGCCGCGCAGCAGTGGCCGGCAGCTGTCGGACAGGCGCAGGCCGCCATAGCCCTCCAGGTCGATGTCGACCAGCCCACGCGCCACCAGCTGGCGGAACAACGAACGCCACTCGACCTCGGCCAGGCCCTTGCCGACGCCGAACACCGACAGCTTCTCGTGGCCGAAATTGCGCACCTTCTCGTTGTCCTTGCCCAACAGCACATCGACCAGGTGGCCGACACCATAGCGCTGGCCAGTGCGGAAAACCGCCGACAGCGCCTGACGGGCCGGCTCGGTGGCGTCCCAGGTCTGAATGTTGTCGACACAGTTGTCGCAGTGCCCGCACGGCTGCTCGAGGATTTCATCGAAATAGGCCAGCAACGACTGGCGGCGGCAGCGGGTCTCTTCACACAACGCCAGCATGGCGTCGAGCTTGTGCTGCTCGATGCGCTTGTGGCGCTCGTCTCCTTCGGAGTTCTGCAGCATCTGCTTGAGCATGACCATGTCCTGCAGGCCGTAGGCCATCCAGGCATCGGATGGCAAGCCGTCCCGGCCGGCACGGCCGGTTTCCTGGTAATAGGCCTCAAGCGACTTGGGCAGGTCGAGGTGGGCAACGAAGCGCACGTTGGGTTTGTCGATACCCATGCCGAAGGCAATGGTGGCGACCATGATCAACCCTTCCTCATTGAGGAAGCGGTGCTGGTTGGCAGAACGGGTCTCGGCAGCCAGGCCGGCATGATAAGGCAATGCCGGGAAACCCTGATCACAGAGGAAGGCTGCCGTTTCGTCGACCTTCTTGCGCGACAGGCAGTACACAATGCCCGCGTTGCCGCGGCGCTCGCCAAGGAAGGCCATCAGCTGCTTGCGCGGCGCTTCCTTGGGTACGATGCGATAGAAGATGTTCGGCCGGTCAAAGCTCGACAGGAAGCGCTCGGCGCCTTGCAGGTGCAGGCGCTGGACAATCTCTTCGCGGGTGCGCATATCGGCGGTGGCGGTCAGCGCAATGCGCGGCACATGCGGGAACAGCTCGGCCAATTGCCCCAGTTGCAGGTATTCGGGGCGGAAATCGTGGCCCCACTGCGACACGCAGTGCGCCTCGTCGATGGCAAACAGCGAGATGTCCAGATCGCGCAGGAAATCGAGCATGCGCGGCTGCACCAGGCGCTCCGGCGCCAGGTACAGCATCTTCACTTCGCCACGGCGCAGGCGCCCGGCCAGTTCACGCTGCTGCTCCGCCGTCAGGGTAGAGTTCAGCGCGGCAGCCGACACGCCCAGTTCGTCCAGCGTGGCGACCTGGTCGTCCATCAACGCAATCAGCGGTGAGACCACCACCGTCAGGCCCGGGCGCAGCAGCCCCGGCACCTGGAAACACAGCGACTTGCCGCCACCAGTGGGCATCAGCACCAGGGCATCGCCGCCATTGGCCACGCATTCGATGATTGCTGCCTGGCGCCCACGGAAACTGTCGTAGCCGAAGATGTCCTTGAGAACGCGCTGAGCCTGTTCGAGCATGTGCAACTCCACAAATCGCCGTACCACCCTGCATACAGGCTGGACGAAAAACCCGCTCCGCACACGCCAAATGCGTAAGCGGTTTTTGCCAGGGGCCGATAAAATCTGCCCCTGCATGAAAAATCGCGGAGTATACCGCAGCACCGCACTGCACAGGGCACCATGGTGATAGACGTTCCCTTTACCCCGCTACCCTTGCTTGGTGCTAGAATTCGGTATCGTTTATTCCCCAAGGTAGCCCTGTAATGTCCTTCGCCGAGCAACTGACCCGCCTGCAAGCCTTCCTCGACGCCGACGAGCTGCACGAAGAGGCGCTGGACTACGTCGCCGCCCACGGCTACCTGACCGCCCTGTCGATCAACGCCGAGGACGTGCCCGAGCGCGAATGGATCGACGCCTTGTTCGCCGAAGAGCCGCACTACGCCAGCGAGGCCCAGCGCACCGAGATCGAAGCCACCCTGGTGGCGTTGAAAGCGCACATCGCCCGCCAGCTGGCCAGCGACGAAGAATTCGACCTGCCATGCGACCTCGACCTGACCGACGAGCCGGATGATTCCGACCTGCGCGGCTGGTGCATTGGCTTCATGGAAGGCGTGTTCCTGCGTGAAGAGGCCTGGTTCGAGAACGCCGAAGAAGAAGTCAGCGAAATGTTGCTGCCGATCATGGTGGGCTCGGGCCTGTTCGACGAACAGCCAGAGTTCGCCGACATCGCCAGCAACGCCAACCTGCAGGATGACATGATCGTCCAGATCCCCGAGGCGCTGAGCGCATTGTTCCTGCTGCTGCACGCCCCTGACGAAAAACCGGCGCTGCTCAAGCCACGCCATCACTGAGTCGCCTGTGCGCTACCTGCTGCTGGCCATCGGCTGGCTCAGCGTTGCGCTGGGGGTGTTGGGGATATTCCTTCCGGTATTGCCCACCACCCCTTTCCTGCTTTTGGCGGCAGCCTGCTTTGCCCGCAGTTCGCCGCGCTTTCACCACTGGCTGGTCCATCACCCGAAGCTCGGGCCATGGATCCGCGACTACCTCAGTGGTGAAGGCATCCCCCTCAAGGGCAAGGTCTACGCCATCGGCCTGATGTGGGCCAGCATTGGCCTGTCGTGCTATCTGGTGCCCCTGTTCTGGGCACGCGCCTTCATGTTGACCAGCGCTGTATTGGTAAGCCTCTATATCGTCAGGCAGAAAACCCTCCACACACCGAAGTGACATTTTTTTGTCGCCAAATATCACTTTCGCCTAACGGTCGTTTTCTTTATCCGAAATGGTTCTGGAACCATACAAAAGCCTTGTATTCATTGGCTTTTTTGCCTTTTCGCGCGCTTGCCAGCACAAAGTTTCGCTGCCCTTGTTAGACAATATATGTCTTATATGGCTATTTGATATGAAGAAATCTTCTTATCTATCGCGTTGAATGTACTTAGCTGTGTTGTTAAAAACCTGCAACACTATACGCGATAATTTTATCGTCATTTTTTTGGCGAGCAGCAGGATCAATTCCAGGATCAGGGAGATGTACCATGCGCGTTTTGAACCCCATCACCAGTGCATTACTGTTGGCCCTGGCGAGTGCCAACGTACAGGCGATGTCGATCACCGAGGCCGTCCAGAGCGCCGTGGACTACCACCCGCAGGTAAGCTCCAACCGTAACAGCAAGCTGTCGGCCGATGAAGACGTCAAGTTTGCGCGTGGTGGCTACTACCCTTCCGTGGATTTGGTTGCTGGCTATGGCCGCCAGCGTTCGGACAATGCCACCACCCGTGCCGAGGGTAACCACAACAAGGAAACCCTCAACTACACCCAGTCCGAGCTACGCCTGCGGCAGATGATTTTCGACGGTTTCAACACCGCGAACGAAGTGGGCCGCACCGAAGCGGTTTCCACCTCCCGCGCCTACTACACCCAGGCAGTTGCCCAGGATGTCGCCCTGCGTGCGATCGAGGTATACCTGGAAGTGCTCAAGCGCCGTGAGCTGGTAACCCTGGCCAAGAACAACCTGCAAGCCCACCTGCGCGTCAACGACCAGATCGGCCTGCGTAACGAGCGCGGCGTTGGCAGCACCGCCGACCTCGACCAGTCCCGCGCCCGTCGGGCCCTGGCGGAAAACAACCTGGATACCGCCGAAGTGGACCTGGCCGATGCCGAGGCCAACTTCTTCAGCGTGATCGGCCGTGCCCCGGACGAACTGGAAAGCCCGCCGACCATCAAGGGCGAGGTGCCTGAGACCCTCGACGGCGCGCGCGACAGCATGCGCCAGAACAACCCCTACATCAAATCGGCACAGGCTGACGTCAACGCCGCCGAGCAGCAATACGAAGTGGGCAAGTCGACCTTCTACCCGCGCTTCGACGCCATTCTTGCAACCGGTGCCAACAACAACACCGGTGGCGAAAAAGGCCACAACAACAACGATTGGCAGGCCGGCGTAGAGATGAACTACAACCTGTTCCGCGGCGGCAGCGACAAGGCCCGCCTGCAGTCTGACGCGCACAAGATCAACCAGGCCCTGGACATCCGCAACAACGCCCTGCGTGAGCTGACCGAAAACCTGAGCCTGGCGTGGAACGCCATGAACAATGCCAGCAAGCAGCTGCCTACCGCGCGTGAATACGCCGAGACCACCAAGCGCGTGCGCGCCGCTTACCAGGACCAGTTCGGCCTGGGCCAGCGTACCCTGCTGGACGTGCTTGACAGTGAAAACGAGCTGTACAACGCCGACCGCCGTTACACCGAAGTCCGCTACACCGAGGAATTCTCGCGCTACCGCGTGCTGGCGACCATGGGTGAGCTGTTGAGCAAACAGCGTATTTCGCTGCCGCCAGAGGCGCTGGCTACCACGGAAGTGCGTACCGAGGCGCGTCTACCTGAGATGCGTTGATCGGCTTCAAGTTCTGGGGGCCGCTTTGCGGCCCTTTCGCCGGCAAGCCAGCTCCCACAGGTACTGCATAGGCTTCAAACTTTGTGCAGTTGCCTGTGGGAATAAAAGCATGAGCCTTGACACTGTAACTGTGGGAGCTGGCTTGCCGGCGATAGGGCCCTCACGGGCACCTCAACCCTCACCATGGTTACGCTGGAACGTCTCCACCCCCATGGCCCTGATCTGCCCCTCGATCAACGCCTCGAACGGCGCCAGCAGCGCATCGAAGCTGGCAGGTTGCTCCAACGCATTCAAAGCCCCCACCACTGCCTCTATGGTCGATAGCGCCCCCGCCTCCGGCGCCTTGCGCAGCCGATAACGCGAAGGCGCGACTGCCCCCAGCGTCACCCGCGGCAACCCTTCCAGCAGCGGGTTCATGTACAGCAGCTTGCGCGCCTTGCGCCAGGTGCCGTCGGGCACGATCAGCAGCAACGGCGTGTTATCGACCTTGCCATAGGCTGTCAGCACCTGAGCGTCATCGCCCGGGAACAGCAAGGCCGGCCGGTAATCAGGCGTTGCCAGCAATTCACCCAGATCATCGAATACCTCGCCCACCCGCAGCTCGGCGTTGTTCAGGCCAAGGGCAGCAAGGCGCGCAGTGTTCAGGGCATGGGCGGTTTCACTGGGGTGCTGCAGCAGGATGACGCGGGTGCGGCTGTCGAGCGCGGGGATCAGTGGGCAGAGGCAATGGTCGAGCGGGCGCTGGCAGCGCTCGCAGCGGGGTCTGGGCATGGGGTTCTCCTTGGCGGGAACAGTGTGCCACAGAACCGGGGCCCGCTTTGCGGCCCCAGCGATCTCAGCGGTTGAAGCGCTCCGCCAGGCTATGCAGGTATTCCGCCATGCGCTCCAGGTCCTGGCTGATTTCTGCACCCTGCCTGGCCTGCCCGGCACTCTGGTCACACAGCTGGGCAATTCTCACGATCTGCTGGTTGATGTCCTCGGCCACATGGCTTTGCTGCTCCGACGCCGTCGCCATCTGCTGGCTCATGCCGGTGATGCGGCTGACCGCCTGGGCAATCCCGCTCAACGCCGTCTGCACCGCCTCGACGCTGTGCACGCTGTCCCGCGAGATCTGCTCACCCCGGCTGGCGGTGCTAACCGCCCGTTCCGCGCCCGCGCGCAACGAAGCAATGATGTGGTGAATCTCGTCGGTCGATGCACGGGTACGTTGTGCCAGCGAACGCACTTCATCGGCCACCACGGCAAAACCCCGCCCCTGCTCACCCGCGCGCGCCGCCTCGATGGCAGCGTTGAGCGCCAACAGGTTGGTCTGCTCGGCAATCGAGGTAATCACATCGACCACGCTGCCGATGGACTGGGTCTGCTCGGCCAGGGCATTGACCGCCTGACCGATGTCGTTGACGGCATCGCTCATGCTGCCCATGGCCTTGAGGCTCTGCAGCGCGAGCTCGCTGCCATGCTGCGCCAGTTGGTCGGCATCGCCAGCCGCATGCGCCGTGCTCTGCACGTTGTGAGTGACCTGCTGGATGGTTGCGGCCATTTGCGCAATGGCCGTGGCCGACTGGTCGGTCTCGCTGCGCTGGCGGTCAAGCATCTGCGCCTGGGCATCGGACAAATCTGAGGACTGCGCAGCCCGCGACTTTACCCCGACACCAGCGTCCACCAGGCGGGTCAGGGCTGTTTGCAAGCGCGCTTCCTCGCTGATGATGGCCAGGTCAAGCTGGCCCTGCAGGCCCGGGTTGTCGCTGTAGGTCAGCGCCACCAGCGGGCTGGTGAAGGCTTTGGGATGCTCGGCCAACGTGCGGCGGATGGCCTGGTTCTGCCGGTGCTCGACGAGGTACCAGGCCAACAGCAGGCTGGCCATCAGCACCCCAAGCGCTGCATAGGCCGGCAGCCACAAGTAACCGCCTGCCGATACCAGACCTGCGGCTATCAACGGCCAGCCATGGGCTAACCCGTGCCCCAGCCGCGCCGCCCAGGACACAGCTGCGCGGTCGGCCCGCAGGCGCGCATACAGCGCCTCGGCGCGGCGGATCTGCTCACGCGTGGGCACCGAGCGCACCGACTCGTAACCACTGATGCGGCCCTGCTCGTAGATGGCCGTGACGTAAGCGCTGACCCAATAGTAATCACCATTCTTCGCCCGGTTCTTGACCACCCCCATCCACGGCTTGCCCTGCTTGATCGTGTCCCACATATGCCCGAACACCGATGCAGGCATGTCAGGGTGACGCACCAGGTTGTGCGGTTGGCCGACCAGCTCGTCATAGGTAAATCCGCTGATCGCCACGAAGGCTTCGTTGCAGTAGGTGATGCGGCTGTTGAGGTCAGTCGTGGAAATCAGGCGTTGATCGCTTGAGAAGGTTCTTTCGTGCTCAGTGACGGGCAAATTCATGCGCATCGGGGCGATCCTTGCAGGATGAAATAAGGGGAAAATCATCAGCGCAAGTTGATATGTAGCAGAGCGCTATCAGGTTAGCGGTCAGCTTTTGCCGGAATTTAACGTCGCCCGACGGAATGCATGAATGCGTCGCTGCTCAGCCCACGTTCAACTGGCTTTTCAACAGATCACGGAAGGTCTGGATCAGCGGTTCACGGCTACGCCCACGGCGAATGATCAGCGAGAACGGCGCCTGGTAGCCAAAGGTGGACGGCGACAACACGCGCAAATCCCCCTTGTCGACCCAAGCCTGGGCATAGTGCTCGGGCAAGTACCCGATATAGGCGCCGGACAGGATCAGGATCAACTGCGCTTCCATACTCTCCACCGTCGCCGCGCTGTGCTTGAAGCCATGCCGGGCCAGCTCGGCCTGGCTCCAGTAGCCGCGCCCGACCATGCGCTGCTGCGTCACTACCGGCTCGGGGATGCGCCGCTCGGTATACAACGGGTGGCGGCTGCTGCAATACAGCCAGTGCTGTTCACGGTACAACGGCTGGTAGAGCAGGCCGCTCATGCGCGAGGAGAACGCACCGATGGCCAGGTCCAGTCGGTTGTCCTGCACGCCCAGTTGCAGCTCGTAAGGGCTGGACACCGACAGGTGCAGGTGCACCGCCGGGTGCTCCTGGCTGTAGGCGCCGATGGCTTCGGCCAACGGCAAGGCCCGGTCGCCGACCGTGGAGTCGATAACCCCGAGGTTGAGGGTGCCACGCAACTCGCCCTTGAGGGCAGCGGCATACTGCTCGAAGCCATCCAGTTCGGCCAGAAGCCGCAGGGTCTCCTGGTGGAACAGCTCGCCCTTGCTGGTCAGGCTGAAACCGCCACGGCCGCGGTGGCACAGCACGATGCCCAGCGCGCCCTCCAACTGGCTCATGTAGGTGCTGATGGCCGAGGTCGACAGGTTCAACTCGCGCTGGGCGTTGGCGAAGCCCTGGTGGCGCACCACGCTGACAAAGATGCGCAGCAGTTTCAGGTCGGGCAAGGTCGAGGCCATGGTGCAACGGTTCCGCAGGTGTATTTGCGCGCAGTCTAACCGCTCTGCCCGTCTTTAGTTCAGAAATTCCTGAACTAAGTATTTGTCGGTAGCGATTCTTCCCCGGCACTACCTTCAGCAGACTTGGCCGAAATGTCCCTGCCCGCCGGCAAAACCACACGTGAGAGGCGCGCGGCGGCACAGGTTCGAACAAACACAACAATCGACCGACTGATGAGGCCCACCGTGGACAAGACTCTCCACCAACCACTGGGCGGCAACGAAATGCCGCGTTTCGGCGGCATCGCCACCATGCTCCGTCTCCCCCACCTGCAAAGTGCCCAAGGCCTGGATGCTGCCTTCATCGGCGTGCCCCTGGACATCGGTACCTCGCTGCGTTCCGGCACCCGTTTCGGCCCGCGGCAGATCCGCGCCGAGTCGGTGATGATCCGCCCCTACAACATGGCCACCGGGGCCGCACCGTTCGACTCGCTGTCGGTGGCCGACATCGGTGACGTGGCGATCAACACCTTCAACCTGCTGGACGCCGTACGCATCATCGAAGAAGCCTACGACGAAATCGTCGAGCACAATGTCATCCCGATGACCCTGGGCGGCGACCACACCATCACCCTGCCGATCCTGCGGGCGCTGCACAAGAAGCACGGCAAGATCGGGCTGGTGCACATCGACGCCCACGCCGACGTCAACGACCACATGTTCGGCGAGAAGATCGCCCACGGCACCACCTTCCGCCGCGCCGTGGAAGAAGGCCTGCTCGATTGCGACCGTGTGGTACAGATCGGCCTGCGCGCCCAGGGCTACACCGCCGATGACTTCAACTGGAGCCGCCGCCAGGGCTTCCGCGTGGTCCAGGCCGAAGAGTGCTGGCACAAGTCGCTGGAACCGCTGATGGCCGAAGTGCGGGAAAAGGTCGGCGGCGGCCCGGTGTACCTGTCGTTCGACATCGACGGCATCGACCCGGCCTGGGCGCCCGGTACCGGCACCCCGGAAATCGGCGGCTTGACCACCATCCAGGCGATGGAGATCATTCGCGGCTGCCACGGCCTGGACCTGATCGGTTGTGACCTCGTCGAAGTCTCCCCGCCTTACGACACCACCGGCAATACCTCGCTGCTCGGTGCCAACCTGCTGTTCGAGATGCTCTGCGTGCTTCCGGGCGTCGTGCGTCGTTAACACCGCTACACCCCGGCAGGAGCCATGAGGGAGGGCCACAGAGGCCCGCCAACAACACGACAAGACCGCCGGCGGCCGTGGCCGCCCGCGTGGTCGATCTCGCCATAATAAAGATAATCGGGAGAACCCCAATGGCCTTGGACATCATTGTTGTAATGATCTACACCGCCGGCATGCTCGGGCTTGGCTGGTACGGCATGCGACGTGCAAAAACCCATGAAGACTACCTGGTAGCCGGGCGCAACCTGGGCCCTGTGCTGTACATGGGCACCATGGCCACCACCGTGCTTGGTGGTGCTTCTACCGTGGGCACCGTGCGCCTGGGCTACGTCCATGGCATCTCCGGCTTCTGGCTATGCGCGGCCCTTGGCCTGGGCATCATCGCCATCAACCTGTTCCTGGCCAAACCGCTGCTGCGCCTGCGCATCTTCACCGTGACCCAGGTGCTTGAGCAACGCTACAACCCGACCGCACGCCAGGCCAGCGCCGTGATCATGCTGGCCTATGCGCTGATGATCGGCGTCACCTCGACACTGGCCATGGCCACCGTATTGCAGGTGCTGCTGGACCTGCCCTTCTGGGCTTCGCTGCTGCTCGGCGGCGGTGTGGTGGTGCTGTACTCCACCATTGGCGGCATGTGGTCGCTGACCCTTACCGACATCGTCCAGTTCGTGATCAAGACAGTCGGCCTGATGTTCATCCTGTTGCCCGTGTGCCTGTACAAGGCAGGTGGCTGGGACACCTTGGTGGCCAAGTTGCCAGCGGCCAGCTTCCAGCTGACCACCATTGGCTGGGACACCATCATCACCTACTTCCTGATCTACTTCTTCGGCATCCTCATTGGCCAGGACATCTGGCAGCGGGTGTTCACTGCGCGTGACGAAAAGGTTTGCCAGCGTGCCGGTACCGTCGCCGGTGTGTACTGTGTGGTGTACGGCCTGGCCTGCGCCGCCATCGGCATGGCCGCGCATGTGCTGATGCCCGACCTGGCCAACCCGAACAATGCCTTTGCAGAGATGATCAAGAGCACCCTGCCCGATGGCATCCGTGGCTTGCTGATGGCCGCGGCCCTGGCGGCCATGATGTCCACCGCCAGCGCCGGCCTGCTGGCGGCCTCGACCACTGTGACCGAGGACCTGCTGCCCAAGCTGCGTGGCGGCAAGCAGTCGAGCCTGGGCATGAGCCGCCTGTTCACCCTGCTCACCGGCCTGGTGGTGCTGGGCATCGCGCTGATGGTCAACGATGTGATCAACGCGCTGACCCTGGCCTATAACCTGCTGGTCGGCGGCATGCTGATCCCGCTGATCGGGGCGATCTTCTGGAAGCGTGCAACCACCGCTGGCGCGATTGCCAGCATGTCGCTGGGCTTTGCCACCGCGCTGCTGTTCATGTTCAAAGACGGGCTGGAGGCCAATACGCCGATCTACTACAGCCTGGCGATCGGCTTGGTGAGCTTTGTGGCGGTTAGCCTGATGTCTCGCAAAACAGTCGGTGCGGTGAATCTGGCCTGACATTAGCCTCAAGCCCTATCGCCGGCAGGGATAACACTAAACTCCAAGACACAAAAAAGGCCGCAGCACCCACCCAGGTGCTGCGGCCTTTGTCTTATATCAGCGGCGACGCGGCTGGCGTTTGCGCTGCTCTTCATCAGTCGGGATCGGCACCGGCTGCAAGGGTGGTGGAATCAGCCCCAGGGCGACCGCCAGGTCGTGGAGCCAGTTGGACAGTGGTTTATTCATAATGCCCCCTTGACGGGTCAGCCTCACGGCGAATCAATCCTGGGATGGTTCATACAGATCATAGCCTGATGTCCTGTATTACGCATGCCAATGCTCTTACAGATAAGGGCCATTTTGACGCGGATCAAGCCCTGGCGCCGCATTCCGACGACTGGTTAATCGTTTCGCTTTGTTGCAAGTCGATCCATGCCTGCAGATTCGCCCCACGCATGCCCTGACGCCACATCAGCCAGGTGACCGCCTGATCGAACGGCTGCTGCAGCCGGTGCACCCTCACCCGGTCACGCCCAGGCAGGCTGTCGAGCATCGATTGGGCCATCATCGCCACGCCTGCGCCCGCGATCACGCAGGCCAGCATGCTCTGGTACGACTCGATCTCCATCACCCGGCCCATGGGCGTGTGGGCATGGGCATACCACGCCTCCAGACGCATGCGGTAAGAACAGCCCTGGCGGAAAGTGAACACCGCCTTGCCCGCCACATCCCTGGCGGTTTGCACCGCCGGGTGCTCGGGGCTGGTGATCAGCACCAGTTGTTCCTCGCACAACGGCACGCCATCCAGCCCGGCCAGGTTCGGCGGGCCATCCACCAGGGCAGCGTCCAGGGTGTGGCCAAGCAGGCCCTCCAGCAGCTCGCCGCTGGGCGCTGCGCGCACCTGCAGGTTTACTGCGGGGTAGGCCTGGTGATAACGCGCCAGCAACGCTGGCAGGTGGGTGGCAGCCGTGCTGTACATGGTCCCCAGCACGAAGTCGCCGGCCGGCTCGCCGCCGCGTACAGCGGCCAGCGCCTCGTCGCGCAAGGCCGACAGGCGGTTGGCGTACTCCAGCAGCACCTTGCCCGCCGGCGACAGCTGCAGCCGTTGGCGCTCGCGCAGGAACAACTCGACACCCAGTTGCTCCTCAAGCTGGCGAAGGCGCGTGGACAGGTTGGACGGCACCCGATGCAGGCGCTCTGCAGCACGGGTGACTGAGCCTTCCTCGGCCACAGCCTGAAAGATACGCAGCTGGCTGAATTCCACAGCATTCTCCAAAACAGAACAACTTGATCATCATTATTCAATTTTATTGAAAATGAAACCACCCTAACCTGCCAGTCATCGCTTAATTCCACGCAGGAGACCTGTCATGTCGCCACTCACTCAACTGTTGGCCAGCGCCGTGGCGTTGATGATGGCCATGGGCATCGGCCGTTTCGCCCTCACACCGCAACTGCCGCACCTGATCGCCGAAGGCCAGTTCGATCTGACGGTCGCCGGGCTGGTCGCGGCCGCCAACTACCTGGGCTATTTCATTGGCGCGGTGGACGCCATGTTCGCTCGCACACCCGGCCAGGTGCGCCTGCGCCTGCACGGCGGGCTGTGGCTGTGCGTACTGCTGACCCTGGCCTCATGGGCCGCCGACGGTTTCTGGAGCCACCTGCTGCTGCGCTTTGGCACCGGCGTGGCCAGTGCCTGGGTGCTGGTGATGATCACCAGCCTCAGCCAGCAGGTAGCCAACGCCCACAACCGCCAACGGCTGGGTGCCTTGGTGTTTGCAGGCCCCGGCCTGGGCATTGCCCTGACCGGGCTGTTGGCACTGCTGGCGCATCTGCTGGGGCTGGGTTCGGCAGCACTGTGGTTGATCTACGCCGTGGCTGCGCTGGTGATGCTGCTGGCCGTACGGCCTTGGCTGCCACGCGCGCTGCAAGCTGCCCCCACTCCCTCGCCAGCGCACCCGGGCCCGGCCCGCAGCGCCGGCATTGGCCGCCTGGCGCTGGTATATACGCTGTACGGCGTGGGTTACATCCTGCCGGCCACTTTCCTGTCGCAAATGGCCAACCAGCAGTTCCGCGGGCAGTGGATGGCCGACCTGTTCTGGCCGGCGTTTGGCCTGGCGGCAGCGCTGGGGGTGGTGCTGGTGAGCTTGCGCCGTAACGGGCGCACCTCGGCCTGGCTGACCGCCACCCTGTGGTTGCAAGGGCTGGGCGTACTGGCCTGCCTGGTGGGCGGCGGGATCGGGTTGGCGCTGGGTGTGGTGCTGTGTGGCGGGCCGTTCCTGGCCTGCATGCAATTGGTGATGCAACGCTCGCGGGAGCTGGCCCCGCATGCCACACAGCGCAATGCCGGGCTGCTGACTGCGTGCTTTGCCCTGGGGCAGTTGAGCGGGCCGTTGCTGGCGGCGGTCAGCAGCCATTACAGCGGCGGCCTGCAGCCGGCGTTGATGCTGGCGGCGATGGGGCTGGGGCTGGCGGGCGTGCTGGTGATCTCCAGCGGGCAGCGTATTCAAGGTTGCCAGGCGGCAACCCGCTCAGCCTGATTAACTGGTTTTGCCTGTACCGGCCCTATCGCCGGCACAGGCAACCTTCAACCCACCAGCTTGCGCAATTGTTGCTTCACCCAAGGCTCGGCACTCACCAGAACCACGCCCAGCAACACCAACAGCGCGCCGATCACGAAATTGACGCTTAGCGGCTCGTCCAGCAGCAGCACCCCAAAGGTCACCCCGAACAGCGGTGTAATGAACGAAAACACCGCCAGGTTGGACGCCAGGTACTTGCGCAGCAACCAGAACCAGGTCAGGTAGCTGATGAACGACACCACAATGCCCTGGAACAGCACACTGCCCATCGCCAAGGGTGTCAGCGATACAGCGCCGATCTGCCCGCTAAGCAAGGCAATCAGCAACAGGCCTGCAAACCCCACCGCCAGCTGATAGAACAAGGTCAAGGTAGCCGGTGCTTCCGACAGCCGCGAGCAGCGCACCACGACTGTAGTAGCGCCCCAGGCCAGCCCGGCGATCACGCCAAAGGCATCACCCAGCAGCATGCGTCCATCCATTTCCTCGAACGACATGCCGCCAGCAAACGCCATGGCAATGCCACCGAAGGCCAACAGAATGCCCAGCCACTGCAACAACCGCAGGCGCTCGCTGGGCAGCCGAAAGTGCAGGCCCAACGCGGTAAAAACCGGCGCGGTGTAGAGGAACACGGACATGTGCGCCGCCGACGTCAGCTTCAGGCCCTCGGCAATGAACAGGAATTCCACGCCAAATAACCCGCCCGCGAGCAACCCGGCCCGCCAGGTGATGCCAACCTGCTCCCAGCCACCGCGCCAGCACAGCATCAGCGCCACCAGCACAGCGGCAATGCCATTGCGCAGCGCAGCCTGCATCACCGGCGCAATGTCGACCGCGGCGGTCTTGATCAGCACCTGCTGGCAACCCCAGATCAGGCACAGCCCCAGCATCACCTGAAAGGCAAAGGCGTCTGGGTTCTTGCGGACCGCGCTCATAGGCGGGCCTCAGGGGTGTTCGCAGGCATGGGCATAGGCTCGGCAGTCTTCAGAAGCTACCGATTATCGGGCTTCCCTACCCGCTGTTGCCAGCCTCAAAACGACCTCAAGCGATCTGCGCCTTCGAAGACACCTGTTCGAAGGTGGCTTCATCCAGCGCATCCGCCTGTTCGTCCAGCACCTGGCGCGGGTGTTCGAAGCCCGGGATGCTGCTGTCGATCAGGCTCAGCAAGCGTAAACCACGCTCGGTCAGCACAAAGTTTTCGCCATTGCCGCCCTCTTCTTCAGGCCGGCTTTCGATGAAGCCACGCTCGAACAGCAGCTTTTCATACTCACAAGCGTGGGTTTTAAGGTGATCCAGATCCCCCACCGGCTCACCCTTGGCGGCCTGGGCCGCGGCGTGCTGTTCGGCATAGGGGCGTGGCGTAAAGCTATGACCGGCGCCGTTCTGCACTTCGTGCAGCAAACGTTCGATCAGGTCCCAATCGTAAGCGATGCTCATGGCTACGGGCTCCTGCTGTGGACGGAAGGGGTACACAGGTTGGGACCTGCCGACGCAAGCGGTGTTCCGAAAGATGAAGGCTGGATGGATGCCACGGTCTGAAGCCGCGTAGGTAGCAATAGACAGAAACCATTTGCTGCCTCGCCTGGTGTAGTTTATAAACTACATTCACTCGATGAAGAAAATCGAATCCAGCAGTTTCAGGCATTGGGTGACCGGACTACGGGACTTAAGCGCCAGAGCCCGAATCATTTCTCGGATCAACCGGTTGATGGAGGGTCTGCCGGGCGACGTATCTCCGGTAGGCCATGGCGTGAGTGAGCTCAAAATTCACTATGGTCCCGGCTATCGGGTGTACTTCCATCAGACGGGCAGCACCTTCGTCATTCTGCTCTGTGGCGGCGACAAAAGCAGTCAAAAGCGAGACATCAAGGTTGCCCACCAGATTCTGCGTTCGTGGAGGATGCAAAATGACTGAAACCTTCTCTGAATTCGATCCTGCCGCGTACCTCACTACACCTGAAGCAATCGCGCAGTTCATGACCGATGCACTTGAAACCGGCGATGCCAGCTATGTCGCTAAAGCTGTCGGCGTGGTTGCACGTGCCAAGGGCATGAGCGAACTGGCGAAAGAGACGGGGCTGTCCCGAGAGCAGCTTTACAGGTCATTCAGCGATCATGGCAACCCCACGCTGAAGTCGTTTCTGACCGTGATGAAGGCATTGGGAATAGACATGACGGCGCGGCCTCACCTCGCTGGCTGACAACGCATCTGCGCCATCGGTCGCCAAGGTTGAACTTGCTTGCCGCCGCATCGTTCCACCGCGCATAGCCACCGCTAGAGGTAAAAAGGATGAAACCGCTGCTGCCGATTACCTGCGTCATTGCCCTGTCCTGCGCCCTGCCCGCCTGGGCCTGCACACCGGAAGAAGCCACGCAGAAACGTGAAGAGCTGGCCGGGTTGGTTACCCAGTTGACCCAGCAGAACCCGCAGAAGGCGAAGGAGATCAACGACGAGCTTCAAGGGATGGATCTAGGAACGGCGAGCAAGGACTTGCCCGACAAGTGTCAGCTGATAGACCAGCGGATCAAGGAACTGAAAACGGCGGAGAAGAAGGCCGATTGATTGACGGGTTGCCTTCGATAGCTCCATCGCCGGCTAGCCAGCTCCCACAGGTCCGCTGAATTCAGCGTCTGTGGTTTCCCTGTGGGAGCTGGCTTGCCGGCAATAGGGCCTTGATCGCTACTTATTCAGCAGCAGGCTTGCGCTTTTTCAGCGGCGCCAGGCCGTCAGCGCTGGCCAGCGGTGCGTTGGCCCGCGGTTTGGCGGTTGGCTTGCGCTTGGCGGCAGCTTTCTTGTCGCCGGTTTTCTTATCAACTTTCTTCTTCTTGGCGCCAACAGCCTTGCCCGAGGCCTTGACCTTCTTCGGCCCGCTGTAGGTGCCTTTCACTTCCTTGATGACACGGCGCTCGAACTGCTGCTTGAGGTAGCGTTCGATGCTCGACATCAGGTTCCAGTCGTTGTGGGTAATCAACGAGATCGCCAGGCCTTCGCCACCGGCACGGCCGGTACGGCCCACGCGGTGCACGTACTCGTCACCGCTACGAGGCATGTCGAAGTTGATCACCAGGTCCAAGCCGTCGATGTCCAGGCCGCGAGCCGCCACGTCGGTAGCCACCAGCACCTTGGAGCTGCCCTGCTTGAAGCGCTCGATGGCCAGCTTGCGGTCTTTCTGGTCCTTTTCGCCGTGCAGCACGAAAGCCTTCACGTCCTTGGCCACCAGGTGACCGTAGATACGGTCGGCCATGGCGCGGGTGTTGGTGAAGATGATCGCCTTGTCGAAGGTTTCGTTGGCCAGCAGCCACTGCACGATGTGCTCTTTGTGCTGGTCGTGGTCGGCGGTGATGATCTGCTGGCGGGTGCCCTCGGCCAGCTGCGAGACGCTGTTGAGCATCAGGTGCTCAGGGTCTTTCAGCACCTTGCCGATGATGTCGCGCAGGGCCGCGCCACCGGTGGTGGCGGAGAACAGCAGGGTCTGTTCGCGGTTTTCGCACTCCTTGCACAGTCGCTCCATGTCTTCGGCAAAGCCCATGTCCAGCATGCGGTCGGCTTCGTCGAGGATAAGCACCTGCACGTGGGACAGGTCAAGGTTGCCGGCGTTGAGCTGCTCAAGCAGGCGACCCGGGGTGCCGATCAGCACGTCCGGCACCTTGCGCAGCATGGCGGCCTGTTCCTTGAAGTCCTCGCCGCCGGTAACCAGGCCCGCCTTGATATAGGTGAACTGCGAGAACAGCTCAACCTGCTTCAAGGTTTGCTGGGCCAGCTCGCGGGTCGGCAGCAGGATCAGCGCACGGATCTCGACGCGCCCGCCTTTCAGGTCAACCAGGCGGTTGAGCAGCGGCAGCACGAAGGCCGCCGTTTTGCCACTGCCGGTCTGCGCGGTCACGCGCAGGTCGCGCCCTTGCAGGGCCAGGGGGATGGCCGCGGCCTGCACCGGGGTTGGCTCGACAAATTTAAGCTCGGCCACGGCTTTAAGCAGGCGTTCATGCAGGGCGAATTGGGAGAACACGGAGGTAACCTCAGGCAAGTGCGGGAAATTCAGTTGCATAGGGTAACGTTTTCTGCCGCCTTAGCCGAATTTCTTTTGGCAACTTTGTCGCCATCCGCGCTCTAATGGCCCTTCGTTTCGCAACAAGACTGTATGCAAGCCCATGGATATACAACGAATCTGGCGTGACTCCCTCGACCTGTGGGGCACCCTCGACCAACACCCGATGCTGCACGCCGCCATTGGCCTGGCGGTGCTGCTGCTGATTTCCCTCATCCTCGGCCGCCTGGCGCGCTTTTTGATGCTGCATGGCGCCCGCCTGCTGGCCCGCCAGCCCGCGCTGAAATGGCTGGATGACCTGCGCCACAACAAAGTGTTCCACCGCCTGGCGCAAACCACGCCGTCGCTGGTGATCCAGTTCGGCCTGAAGCTGGTGCCGGAGCTGTCCGACACTGCCCAGCACTTCCTCGGCAACGTGGCCCTGGCCTTTACCCTGCTGTTCATGACCATGGCGCTGTCGTGCCTGCTGGATGCCCTGCTCGACATCTACGCCCGCACCGAACACGCCCGCACCCGCTCGATCAAGGGCTATGTGCAACTGGCCAAGATGATGCTGTGGATCTTCGCCTCCATCGTCATCGTCGCCACCTTGATCGACCGCTCGCCGTTGCTGCTGCTGTCGGGCCTGGGTGCCATGTCGGCGGTGCTGCTGTTGGTGTACAAGGACACCCTGCTGTCGTTCGTCGCCAGCGTGCAACTCACCAGCAACGACATGCTGCACGTGGGTGACTGGATCGAAATGCCGCAGGTGGGTGCCGATGGCGACGTGGTGGACATTACCCTGCACACGGTGAAGGTGCAGAATTTCGACAAGACGATTGTCTCCATCCCCACCTGGCGCCTGATGAGCGAGTCGTTCCGCAACTACCGCGGCATGCAGCAGTCCGGTGGCCGGCGGATCAAGCGCAGCCTGTTCATCGATGCGGCCGGGGTACGCTTTCTGACCCGCGAAGAGGAGCAGCGCCTGAGCCAGGTGCAGCTGCTGGGCGACTACCTGGCCGGCAAGCGCCAGGAGCTGCAGAACTGGAACGAGGCGCTGGGGCCTGTCGCCGAGCTGTCGGCCAACCGCCGCAAGCTGACCAACATCGGCACCTTCCGCGCCTTTGCCCTGGCCTACCTGAAAAACCACCCCAACGTGCACCCGAACATGACCTGCATGGTGCGGCAGATGCAGACCACGGCCGAAGGCGTGCCGCTGGAGATCTACTGCTTCACCACTACCACGGTGTGGGCGGATTACGAGCGGATCCAGGGGGATATCTTCGACTACCTGCTGGCGGTGTTGCCGGAGTTCGGGTTGAGCCTGTATCAGCAGCCCAGTGGCAATGACATGCGCGTGGGATTGAGTGGGCGTGCGGCGCAAGAGCCTGTGTCGCGTCGGCTGGAAGAGATGAGCGAGGCTTGAGATTGCCGGGGCTGCTTTGCAGCCCTTTCGCGACACAAGGCCGCTCCTACAATGACCGCGTAAATGCTGATTCTGTGGGAGCGGGTTAACCCGCGAATGGGCCAGTAGCTACCCCGCATAACCCAGCAGGTACAACAGCCCGGTCAAGGTCACCAGCGACGCCACTGTCGACAACAGGATCGTCCGCGAAATCAGCCCCGCCTCGCGGTTGTAATACTCCGCCAGCATGAACGGCCCCGTGCCGGTCGGCAGCGCTGCCAACAGCACCGCCGAAGCCGCCCACATGCTCGGCAGGCTGAATACCTTGTATGCCAGCACCCAGGTCAGCGCCGGCTGCCCCACCAGCTTCAAGCCCACCAATGGCCACGGGCTGGCTTGCGCACCCGCGCGCTTTTCTGCCAGGAATGCACCCAGCGATACCAACGCGCACGGCGTGGTGGCCAACGCCAACATGTCCAGAAAATGCAGCACCGGCTCGGCCAGCCCCAACCCGCTCATGGCCCAGCCAGCCCCCGCCAGCGGCGAAATCACCAGCGGGTTCTTCGCCAATGCCTTGCCAACGACCACCACGGCGCGACCGATATGCCGCTCCGCTTGCAGCCCGACCTCGATCAGCGTCAGCGAAATGGCGAACACCAGGCACACCACGATCAACGATGAAATCAGCGCCGGCTGCAAGCCCGCCTGGCCGAACAGCAGCAGGCACAACGGGATGCCTATGTAACCGGTGTTGGCATACCCCGCACTCAGCCCGTCGATGCTCGACGCCACCAGGCCATGGCCGCTGTTCAGGCGCCACAACAGCGTGGCCACGAACATGGCCAGGGCGCCCGTGCCAAAGGCCGCGATGAACCCCGGATGCCAGATCTCGCTCCAGGTGGCAGTGGCCGTCACCTTGAACAGCAACGCCGGCAGGCACAGCCACACCACCATCTTGTTGATTTCGGCGGCGGCCTTGTCACCCAGCTTGTTGGTCTTGCGGCACAGATAGCCGACGAGGATCAGGGCGAAGATCGGCGCAACAATCACGAAGATGGTGTGCATGTCAGGCCTTGCCGGCCAGCGGTGCCTGCGCGCGTGCGCCCAACCGGCTCAGCCACACGGACGCCAGGATGATCGCACCGCCGATGAACAGCCGCCCCAGCGGCTCGTGCTGGTTCCAGATCAGCAAGTTCAGCAGCAACCCCACCGGCACATGCAGGTTGTTCATGACCGCCAGCGTGCCGCCAGAAACCATGCAAGCGCCCTTGTTCCACCAGTACAGGCCCAGCGCCGTCGGGCACAGGCCCAGGAACAACAGCACCAGCCATTGCACATCGGTACTCGGCAGGTGCTGGGCATTGCCGAACAGCAGGAAGGCCGGCAGCACCACCAGCAAGGCGCCCAGGTAGAAGTAGCCAAAACGCGCGTAGTGCGGCAGGTCACTGGGGTTGCGCGCGACCAGGTGGCGGTACAGCACCTGGCCGGCGGCATAGGTGAAGTTGGCCAGTTGCAGCAGCAGGAACCCGATGAAAAACTCGCCGCTGATGCTGTCGAAGCGGATCACCGCGGCACCGGCTACCGCCACCAGCGCCGCCAGCAGTGCCCATGGGTTGAAACGCCGGTTCATGGCGTCTTCGATCAGCGTCACGTGCAACGGCGTGAGGATGGTGAAAAGCAGCACCTCCGGCACCGTGAGTACGCGGAAGCTCAGGTACAGGCAGACGTAGGTGATGCCGTACTGCAGTGCGCCGATCAGCAGCATCGAGCGCATGAAACGCGGTTCCACCTGGCGCCAGCGGGTCAGCGGCAGGAACACCAGGCCGGCCAGCAGCACCCGTGCGAGCACGGCGAAGTAGCTGTCGACGTGCCCGGCCAGGTACTCGCCGATCAGGCTGAAGGAAAACGCCTGGATCAGCGCGACGATTATCAGGTAGCCCATGGTTGCCTCTCGTAATCAAGGCCGCGACCTTAGCGGGTTGCGGCGAATGAGTTCAACCATTCAGGTGCCTGTCATGGTTTTTTTGTTAGGGCATAAATCGAGCGCCGCCCGCGCGGCGCATCGCGAGCACTACAAGGCTCAGTAGAGTCACAAAAAAAGCCCGGCCATTGGCCGGGCAGTACACCCAAAGGAGCAAAAACAGGTGTCAGGGTTGGGAATTCAGTAAACCTCAGGCCACTGCCGCCAGCCTGGCCTTGGCCTGGTTGACGCCTTTCTCGTGGAATTCGCCGCTCATGTTCAGGCCTTCGGCATGGATGAAGTCGACATCATGAATGCCGATGAACGCCATCACCTGGCGCAGGTACGGTTCCTGATGGTCGCTGGTGGCGCCCGCATGGATACCGCCACGGGCAGTCAGGACCACGGCGCGCTTGCCGGTCAGCAGGCCCTGCGGGCCGGTGGGGGTGTACTTGAAGGTGATGCCGGCACGCAATACGTGGTCCAGCCAAGCCTTGAGGGTGCTGGGGATGGTGAAGTTGTACATGGGCGCAGCCATCACCAGCACGTCGGCGGCCAGCAATTCATCAGTCAATTCATTGGAACGGGCCAGGGCCTCAAGTTCGGCGGCGCTGCGCTGTTCTTCCGGCTTCATCCACCCACCCAGCAGGTTGGCGTCCAGGTGCGGCACTGGGTTCACGGCCAGGTCACGCACAGTAATCTGATCAGCCGGGTGAGCGGCCTGCCATTGCTGGATGAAATCACGGGTCAGCTGACGGGAAACGGAATCCTGCTGGCGGGCGCTGCTTTCGATGATCAGTACGCGGGACATGGGTGCCTCCATCGGCGAAAAGGGTGCGATTCGATGGAGGTGAGATTAAGGCTTGACCTATCGATAAAAAAGCGTAAAAAGTGGGTTCAATCAATCGATTAATCAGTTTATTCCGGGCTGCAGTTCACGGCGATCCGTAGTTTGATGATCTGCCTGTTGAATTTGGCAGTGACATCCACGCTTTTACCGGCCGGCACGTTCACCCGGCGTACCCGCGGTGCCTCCGGGCCATTGCGGAAGGTCACCTTGCACGCCGCCGGCACTTGCCCATAGTTGTTGAGGGTAATGGCGCCGATGTCGTAGGCCGTGTCATAGGCGGTGTAGTCCAGCTTGACCCCGGTCAGTTCCTTTTCCACATCGATGGGATAGGCCATGGCCCCGAGGGGCAGGCACATCAGTATTGCCGCACAACATTTCTTCATGGGCCGCTCTCCTTGAAAGAGCGCAGCTTAGGACAACAGGAGCGAAAGATGAAAGCGCCGCGCGTAACCCTTGACCAGTGGCGAACCCTGCAAGCAGTGGTCGATCACGGCGGGTTTGCCCAGGCCGCCGAGGCACTGCACCGCTCGCAGTCCTCGGTCAGCTACACCGTGGCCCGCATGCAGGAACAACTGGGTGTGCCACTGCTGCGCATCGACGGCCGCAAGGCGGTGCTGACCGAGGCGGGCAACGTGTTGTTGCGTCGCTCTCGCCACCTGGTCAAGCAGGCCAGCCAGCTCGAAGACCTCGCCCACCATATGGAACAAGGCTGGGAAGCCGAGGTGCGCCTGGTGGTCGATGCCGCCTACCCCAGTGCCCGCCTGGTACGTGCCCTGGCCGCGTTCATGCCGCAAAGCCGCGGCTGCCGGGTGCGCCTGCGTGAAGAGGTGTTGTCTGGCGTAGAGGAAGTGATGCACGAAGGCATCGCCGACCTGGCCATCAGCAGCTACAGCATTGGCGGCTACCTGGGCGCCGAGCTGAGCGCGGTGGAGTTCGTCGCCGTCGCCCACCCTGAACACAGCCTTCACCGGCTGGGCAGGGAACTCACCTTCCAGGACCTGGAAAGCCAGCTACAGGTGGTCATCCGCGACTCCGGCCGCGCGCAGCCACGCGACGTTGGCTGGCTGGGTGCAGAGCAGCGCTGGACGGTCGGCAGCCTGGGCACCGCCTCCACCTTTGTCAGCAGCGGCCTGGGCTTTGCCTGGCTGCCCCGACACATGATCGAGCGCGAACTGCGCGAAGGTGTGCTCAAACCATTGCCGCTGGATCAGGGTGGCAGCCGCCACCCACTGTTCTACCTTTATTCGAGCAAAGAGAAGACCCTGGGCCCGGCCACGCAGATTCTCATCGAGCTGCTGCGCAACTTCGACACCGCGCCACTGGACGTGCCCTTCGCAGCCCCCCCGCAAGCCTGAGAGGACCGCGCCCATGGCCTATTTCGAACACGAAGGATGCGCACTGCATTACGAGGAATATGGCCAGGGCGACCCGTTGGTGTTGCTGCACGGCCTGGGCTCCAGCTGCCAGGACTGGGAGTTGCAGGTGCCGGTGCTCAGCCGGCATTACCGGGTGATCCTCATGGACATCCGCGGCCACGGTCGCTCCGACAAACCGCGCGACGGCTACCACATAGCCACCTTCAGTGCCGACCTGCTGGCCCTGCTCGAACACCTGCACACGGGGCCCGTGCACTTCGTCGGCCTGTCGATGGGGGGTATGGTCGGCTTCCAGTTTGCCGTCGACCACCCGCAATGGCTGCGCAGCCTGTGCATCGTCAACAGCGCCCCCGAAGTCAAGCGCCGTACCCGCAGCGACTGGCTGTGGTGGCTCAAGCGCTGGGGCCTGGCACGCATCCTCAGTGTCGAAACTGTCGGCAAGGGCCTGGCCGAACGACTGTTCCCCAAGCCTCACCAGGCTGCCCTGCGGCAGAAGATGGCCCAACGCTGGGCGCGCAACGACAAGCGCGCCTACCTCAAGAGCTTCGACGCCATCGTCGACTGGGGCGTGCAGGAACGCATCGGCCGTATTCACTGTCCCAGTCTGGTCATCGCTGCCGACCACGATTACACCCCGATACAACTGAAACAGCGTTACGTTGCCTTGATGCCCAACGCCAGGCTGGTGGTCATCGACGATTCGCGGCACGCTACGCCCCTCGATCAACCCGAGGTCTTCAACCAGACCCTGCTGCAGTTCCTCGCAGCCGCTTCCACCTCTCAAGGATCTTTGAGCCCATGCTGAAAAAACTCCTGCTCACCGCCTGCTCGGTCGCCTTCGCCACCAGCGTCATGGCCTCCGACAAGACCCCGCACGTCATGCTGGACACCAGCTTCGGCCAGGTCGAAATCGAGCTGAACGCCGAGAAGGCGCCGATCAGTACCAAGAACTTCCTCGAGTACGTCGACAGCGGCTTCTACAACAACACCATTTTCCACCGAGTGATCCCCGGCTTCATGGTCCAGGGCGGCGGCTTTACTGACCAGATGGTACAGAAGAACACCAAGGACCCGATCAAGAACGAGGCCAGCAATGGCCTGCTGAACACCCGCGGCACCCTGTCGATGGCGCGCACCTCCAACCCGAACTCCGCCACCAGCCAGTTCTTCATCAACGTAGCCGACAACGATTTCCTTAACCCGGGGCGCGACGCCGGGTACGCCGTGTTCGGCAAGGTGACCAAGGGTATGGACGTGGTCGACCAGATCGTCAACTCGCAAACCACCACCAAAAAAGGCATGCGTGATGTACCGGCCGACCCGGTCTACATCAAGTCGGCCAAACGCATCGACTGACCGCAGGCTGCACAGGGACGTGCAACCGCCTGAGGGCCGGATGGAACAGGAGTGTCGTTACCCATGCTGTACCGTCGTTTTGAACAACTGATCGATATCTTTCGCGAAGCCCCCAGTGAATCGCCACCCACCACCGTGTGGCCGTTCTACCTGTATTACCTGCGCCAGGTGTGGCCCAGCTTCCTTGCCCTGCTGGTGGTCGGCCTGTTCGCCTCGCTGATCGAGGTGGCGATGTTCAGCTACCTCAGCCGCATCATCGACCTGGCCCAAGGTACGCCAAATGCCAGCTTCTTCAGCGAGCACAGCGGTGAACTGATCTGGATGCTGGTGGTGATCCTGCTGCTGCGGCCGTTGTTTTTTGGCCTGCACGACCTGCTGGTACATCAGACCATCAACCCCGGCATGACCAGCCTGATCCGCTGGCAAAACCACACTTATGTGCTCAAGCAGAGCCTGAATTTCTTCCAGAGCGACTTCGCCGGGCGCATTGCCCAGCGCATCATGCAGACCGGCAACTCGCTGCGTGATTCTGCCGTGCAGGCGGTGGACGCGTTGTGGCATGTGCTGATCTATGCGATCACCTCGCTGGTGCTGTTTGCTGAAGCCGATTGGCGCCTGATGCTGCCGCTGCTGGTCTGGATCGCTGGCTACATCGCCGCGCTGTTCTACTTCGTGCCACGGGTCAAGGAACGTTCGGTGATCTCCTCCGACGCCCGCTCCAAGCTGATGGGGCGGATCGTCGACGGCTACACCAACATCGCGACGCTGAAGCTGTTCGCCCACACCGACTACGAGCAGCAGTACGCACGTGAGGCGATCCGCGAGCAAACCGAAAAAACCCAGCTGGCCTCGCGGGTAATTACCAGCATGGACGTGGTCATCACCACACTCAACGGCCTGCTGGTGGTTGCCACCGCAGGCCTGGCGCTGTGGCTGTGGAGCCAGTCACTGATCACCGTTGGCGCCATCGCCCTGGCCACCGGCCTGGTGATCCGCATCGTCAACATGTCAGGCTGGATCATGTGGGTGGTCAACGGCATCTTCGAGAACATCGGCATGGTCCAGGACGGCCTGCAGACCATTGCTCAGCCGGTTACCGTCACCGACCCGCCCAACGCGCCGGCGCTCAAGGTCAGCCGCGGCGCGGTGCATTTCGATGATGTCGACTTCCACTATGGCAAGGCTGCCAATGTGATCGAAGGGCTCGACCTGAACATTCGCCCGGGCGAAAAAATCGGCCTGATCGGCCCGTCCGGCGCGGGCAAGTCGACGTTGGTCAACCTGCTGTTGCGCCTGTATGACGTGCAGGGCGGGCGCATCCTCATCGATGGCCAGAACATTGCCGAAGTGAGCCAGGCCAGCCTGCGCGCACAAATCGGCATGATCACCCAGGACACCTCGTTGCTGCACCGCTCGATCCGCGACAACCTGCTGTACGGCCGCCCCGATGCCAGCGAGGCGCAGTTGCACGAAGCGGTACGCCGCGCCCGCGCCGACGAGTTCATCCCGCAACTGTCGGACGCCCAGGGGCGCACCGGCTTCGATGCCCATGTGGGTGAGCGCGGGGTCAAGTTGTCGGGCGGCCAACGCCAGCGCATTGCCATTGCCCGGGTGCTGTTGAAGAATGCGCCGATCCTGATCATGGACGAAGCCACTTCGGCGCTGGACTCGGAGGTGGAGGCCGCCATTCAGGAGAGCCTGGAGACGCTGATGCAGGGCAAGACGGTGATTGCCATTGCCCACCGGCTGTCGACCATTGCCCGGATGGACCGGCTGGTGGTGCTGGACAAGGGCCGGATTGTCGAAAGTGGCAGCCATGCGCAGTTGCTAGAGCAACAAGGGTTGTATGCCCGGCTGTGGCATCACCAGACCGGGGGCTTTGTCGGGGCCGACTGATCTGCGCTACGGCGCGCTTCTTGTAGGAGCGGCCTTGTGCCGCGAAAGGGCTGCGCAGCAGCCCCAGGTTTCAGCTTCGCAGCAATAATTGCCGGGGCCGCTTTGCGGCCCTTTCGCGGCACAAGGCCGCTCCTACAGGGATCGCGCTGCAGCCGAAGACACATCAGTCCCGGCGGTAGGGCAACATCCCCCTCGCCTCCTCGGCATACCCCTTGACCCCTTCGCGCTCCTGCAGCAGAAAATCCTCCACCGCCCGCCGCAACCCCGGGTGCAGCAGGTAATGCCATGACCGCGTGAGTACCGGCTCAAACCCACGTATCAGCTTGTGCTCGCCCTGCGCCCCGGCATCGAAACGCTGGTAACCCTCGGCAATGGCAAAGTCCATGCCCTGGTAGAAACACGTTTCGAAATGCAGCCGGTCGAACTCATCCAGGCAACCCCAGTAGCGGCCAAACAGGCTATCGCCCCCCACCAGGCTCAAGGCCATCGCCACATCGCGCCCACCTTGACGGGCCATCACCACACGCAGCGCCTCGGGCATGCGCTCGGCCAGCAGGCTGAAAAAATCGCGCGTCAGGTAGGGGGCACGACGGCGCACCGCATAGGTGTTGGCATAGCACAGAAAGACGAAATCCCACTGTGCCTCGTCCAGTTCATCACCGCGGTACCAACGGAATTCGATGCCCTGCCCTGCCACCTGCTCTCGCTCCTTGCGCATCTGCTTGCGCTTGCGAGAGCTCAGGCTGTCGAGAAAGTCCTGGAAGTCGCGATACCCCCGGTTTTGCCAGTGGAACTGGCAACCCAAGCGTTCCATCCACCCAGGCAGGCCGGCCAACTGCGCGTCCAGCGCCGGGTCGGTGAAGTTGATGTGCGCACCTGAAAGCCCACCCTTGCCCAGATACTCCGGCAAGGCCTGCAGCATCAGCAAGCCGTCAGCCGGATCGGCCGCCAGCAGCCGTGGGCCGCTGACCGGACTGAACGGCACAGCGCCGAGCAGTTTTGGGTAGTAGGCGATGCCAGCCCGCTCACAGGCCTCCGCCCAACCATGATCGAACACATACTCGCCAAACGAGTGCCATTTGCGATATGCCGGCAACAGTGCCCGTACCTGCCCGTCACGCTCCAGCACCAGGTGCTCGGCGGCCCAGCCGGTATTTCGCTGCACGCTGCCGCTGTCTTCCATCGCGCTGAGGAAGGCATGGCGCAGGAACGGTTGGCCCGCCGGCACCAGGGCATCCCAGGTGGCCGCCGGAAGATCACGCAAATGGGCAAGGCTATACAGGCTGGTCACGGTTTCGGCTCGCTGTCTGAAGGCCCTCAGTATCCCCAAGGATGGCCCGGCACTCAAATGACGAAAGCCAGGCTGATCCTTTTACTCTCAATTACTTAACAACAGTGCCACTAATTAGACATTAATCTGTCATTGGCCCCCGCAATACTTGCGCCTGTTTTCCGGAACCCCAGAACCTGTCTATTCAGGCCCTTTCCGAAGACATGCCAACGCAGGGGCAGGCGCTTGAGCCTCCCCCATTTTTTTCAGTAGGGAGAACCTTATGCGTCTTGTTTCTACACTTACCGGAGTGAGCCTCACCGGCATGATGCTGGCTCTGAGCGCCCCGGCCAGTGCTGCTGTCGACGCCAAGCTGCTCGAAATGCTCCGCGCCAATGGCTCGATCAACCAGGCGCAGTACAACGAACTGCAGGGTGACCTGGCAAAAGAAACCAAGGAAAAGGCCGACCAGAAAGCTCAGTCCGAACGTATGAGCTCCTTTGAACAAAAAGTGGCATGGGCCGCCAAGACCCAGATCAAGGGTGATGTGCGCCTGCGTTACGAAGACGTCAACGTTGACAACCCGATCTCCCGTAGCGGCAACCAGGACCGTGAGCGCGTGCGTGCCCGTGTCGGTTTCTACAGCGAGATCAACCCGCAGGTCGACGCTGGCGTGCGTGTGGCCACCGGTAGCAGCGCCGATGCTCGCTCGACCAACCAAAGCCTGGACAACTATTTCGAGAAGAAATCGCTGTGGGTCGACCTGGCCTACCTCGACTGGCATCCGACTGCCGTGCCAAACCTGCACCTGATCGGCGGCAAGATGATGCAGCCATGGGTGAGCATGGGCGACATCATCTGGGACAGCGACATCAACCCTGAAGGCGTGGCGGCTACCTACAAGACCAACCTCGGCCCCGCCGAAGTGTTCGGCAGCATCGGCCACTACAACCTGAAAGACAACGTAGACGGCGACGGCGTGCAGTACAAGCACGACGCGCAGCTGTACGCGGCCCAGCTGGGTACCAAGTTCAACGCGGCTGACACCGTCAAGGTTACCGTGGGCGGCAGCATTTACGGCTACGACAACGACAAGGCCTCGGCTGCCCTGGCTTCGCTGGGCAACACCACCAACGAGTTCCAACTGGTGGAAGGTTTTGGCCAGGTCGACTTCACCGGCTTCGCCATCCCGCTGTCGGCTTACGGCCAGTTCGTCAAGAACACCGAAAGCACCGACGGCAAGGACAAGGCCTGGCTGGCCGGCCTGAAGAGCAAGATCGGCGCCTGGAGCCTGGACTACAACTACCGCGACGTACAGCGTAACGGTGTAGTGAGCCTGTTCACCGACTCCGACTTCGGTAACGGCTTCACCGGTTCCCGTGGCCACAAGTTCAAGGTGGGTTACGAAATCGACAAGAACTTTGCGCTGGGCGCGGCCTACATGATGGCCAAGACCGACTACTCCAACCTGCCGAACAGCGATGCTGACGTAGACACCCTGCAGGTAGACCTGGAAGCCAAGTTCTAAGCGTCACCCTCTCTGCTTCAAGCTGAAGCGGGAAACGCCGACCCCATCCGGCGTTTCCCGCTTTTTTTGCCTGTGAAATTGTAGGGGGCTGCTTCGCAGCCCATTCGCGGCACTAGGCCGCTCCCACAGTGGGACGCGATCCCTTGTAGGAGCGGCCTTGTGCCGCGATGGGCCGCAAAGCGGCCCCCGGCTATCTCGGATCAGACCAGGCAATCAGCGCTTGCGCAAGATCACGCTACCAATCGAATACCCCGCACCAAACGAGCTCAACACGCCCAGCGAGCCCTTGGCCAGGTCATCCTGGTACAAGTGGAAGGCAATCACCGAACCCGCCGAACTGGTGTTGGCATAACGGTCGAGAATCACCGGTGCATCTTCCTCGGCCACTTCACGCCCCAGCAGCTTCTTGACGATCAGGTGGTTCATGCTGAGGTTCGCCTGGTGCAGCCAGAAGCGCTTGACGTCGCTCGGTTGCAGGCCGTTTTCCTGCAGGTGCTCACCGATCAGCTCGGCCACTTTCGGGCACACCTCGCGGAACACCTTGCGGCCTTCCTGGATGAACAGTTTGTCTGCCGCACCTTCACCCTCTTCCGCCGCACGGTTAAGGAAGCCGAAGTTGTTGCGGATGTTGTTGGAAAACTCGGTCCACAACTTGCTGCTGACGATGTCGAACTGGTGCGCCGAGGTGGCCTGGTCGGCACGCTCGATCAGCACCGCCGTGGCGGCATCACCGAAAATGAAGTGGCTGTCACGGTCACGGAAGTTCAGGTGGCCGGTGCACACCTCCGGGTTGACCATCAGTACCGCGCGCGCCTGGCCCAGGGCCACGCTGTTGGCGGCGGTCTGGATGCCGAAGGTGGCCGACGAGCAGGCCACGTTCATGTCGAAGGCAAAGCCCTGGATGCCCAGCGCCTGTTGTACTTCGATAGCAATGGCCGGGTATGGGCGCTGCAAGTTGGAGCATGCGACGATTACCCCATCGACATCGGCAGCGGTGCGGCCGGCGCGCTCCAGGGCCTGGCGGGCAGCGGCGACGGCCATTTCGCAGAGCACCGACGGCTCGTCGTTGGAACGCTCTGGCAGGCGTGGCTTCATGCGCTGCGGGTCGAGGATGCCGGCCTTGTCCATGACAAAGCGGCTCTTGATGCCCGAAGCCTTTTCGATGAACGCCGCGTCGGACAGCGGCGCCGCTTCGACCTCACCGCGCTCGATGGCAGCGGCGTTGTCCTGGTTGAACTGCTGCGACCAGGCGTTGAAGGAGGCCACCAGTTCTTCGTTGGAAATGCTCTGGGCCGGGGTATACAGGCCGGTGCCGCTGATCACGACGTTATGCACGGTCGTTCCTCTGGTCAAAGGCCATCGCCACGGGGCGCTGGCTGGAAACATGACAGATTAATGGCACTTTAGTACCAATTTTGGGGCGTACGCTCACCCCTGTGGAAGCGGGCGCGCCCGCGAAGGGCCGCAAGCGGCCCCAAACTCCCCAAAGTTTGCCACAAATAAGGGAGGTTAGCCTTCCACCTGGCTCCATTGTTTGCTCAATCTTTTGTCGGAAATCGGCACTTTGGTTCCCAGTTGCTGGGCAAACAACGACACCCGGTACTCCTCCAGCCACCAACGGTACAACGCCAGTTGCTCATCACGCTTGCCTTCTTGGGCATGCTTGTCGGCACGGGCCTTGTACTGCGCCCACAGGTTGGCCAGCTCGCCGGACCAGACCCGGTCTTTCTGCACTTGCGAACCCAGCTTCTCCAGGCGCAGTTCAACCGCCTTGAGGTAACGTGGCAGCTCCTTGAACCAGGCCGCGGGTGTTTCGCGCACAAAGCCCGGGTACACCAGGTTACCCAGCTGCTGCTTGATGTCGTTCAGCGCCACCGCCTGGCTCAGGTCGATCTTGCCCTTGAAGCGCTTCTGCAACCCATGCCACAGCTTCAGCACTTCCAGGGTTTGCCGCGCCAGGCGCTCGGCATGCTCAGCCCAGCTGCCGCGCTTGCGCTCTGCCAGCCCGGCCAAGGCCGCACCATCACGCGGCAGCGGTTGTTCGCCTTCAAGGATGCAGCTGTCCAGGCTGGCCAGCAGAATGTCTTCGACCAGCGCTTCGACCCGACCCAGTTCACGGTACAGCAGGCCCAACTCGGTCAGCCCCGGCAACTTGCCGCGCAAGAACTTGGCCGGCTCGGCCAGTTGCTGCAGCAATAGCCGTTGCAACGCGCGGCGGTGCTGGAACTCGGCTTCGGCCTGGGTCGAGAAACGCCCTTCGCGCACGGTGCCGTTGTCTTCGACCAGTGCCGGGTACACGGTCATCGACAGGCCGGCAATCTTCTGCTGGGCGGTCTGTTTCACTTCGCTGAAGGCTTTGGCCTGCACCGGCTGTTCGCTTTTGGCATCACGCGGCACCGCCAGCGCTGCCTGACTGGCAGCGGCAAAGCGTGCAGTCAGCTCGGCCAGGTCGCGGCCTTCGCCAAGGAACTTGCCTTGGCCATCGACCACTTCGATGTTCATCCGCAGGTGGCCTTCGACCAGCTTGACCGATTCGTCCCAGGCCTCATCGGACACCCGTGCACCGGTCATGCGCAACAGCTCCTGGCCCAGGGCCTGCGGCAGCGCCCCTTGACCGAAAGTCATGCGCGCCAGCGAGGCCTTGACGAAGTCCGGCACCGGCACGAAGTTCTTGCGCAGCGCCTTGGGCAGGTTGCGCACCAGCGCCACGCACTTGGCCTCCAGCAGGCCTGGCACCAGCCATTCCAGGCGCTCGCCGGGCAGGCTTGGCAGCAGCGGTGCCGGCACCCGCACGGTCACGCCGTCACGCGGGTGGCCTGGTTCGAAGTGGTAGGTCAACGGCAGGCGCAGTTCACCGACTTGCAGGCTGTCCGGGTACTGCGCAGCGGTGACTTCGCTGGCCTCACGGGCCAACACGTCTTCCTCGCGCATGATCAGCAGGTTCGGGTCCTTCTGGCTGGTCATGCGGTACCAGGCATCGAAGGTCGCGGTCTGGTGGATCTCCGCCGGCAAGCGCGCTTCGTAAAAGGCGTAGAGGGTTTCTTCGTCGGCGAGAATGTCGCGCCGACGAGCCTTGGCCTCCAGCTCGTCGAGTTCTTCGAGCAGGCGTTTGTTTGCCGCCAGGCACTTGGCCCGCGACTGGATTTCACCGCCAACCAGGCCCTCGCGAATGAACAGCTCACGCGAGGTCACCGGGTCGATCGGGCCGAAGTGTACCGGCCGGCGGCCGACCAGGATCAGGCCATAGAGGGTGATCTGCTCATAGGCCACCACCTGCCCACGCTTCTTTTCCCAGTGCGGTTCGAAGTGATTCTTCTTGATCAGGTGGGTCGCCAGCGGCTCGATCCAGTCAGGCTCGATCTTGGCGACCATACGCGCATACAGCTTGGTGGTTTCCACCAGTTCCGCGGCCATTACCCACTGCGGGCGCTTGCGGCCGATGCCGGAAGACGGATGCACCCAGAAGCGCCGCTGGCGGGCGCCCTGGTAATCGCCCTCTTCGGTTTTCTGGCCAATCTGGCTAAGCAGGCCGCTAAGGATGGCCTTATGCACCTTCTGGTAGTCAGACGGCTCCTTGTTGACCACCAGCTGCAGCTCGCGGCAGATCAACGACAACTGGCGATGGGCATCGCGCCACTCGCGCAAGCGCAGGTAGTTGAGGAAATTCTTGCGGCACCAGTTGCGCAACGGGCTGGCAGTCAGGGCCTGGCGTTGCTCTTCGAAACCCCGCCACAAATTGACCAGTGCGGCAAAGTCGGTATCAGCGTCCTTCCACTGCGCATGCGCCTGATCAGCAGCCTGCTGGCGCTCCGGCGGGCGCTCGCGTGGGTCTTGCACCGACAGCGCACTGGCAACGATCAGCACTTCCTGCAGGCTGCCCTGGCGTGCGCCTTCAAGCAGCATGCGGCCCAGCCGCGGGTCGACCGGCAGACGCGCCAGTTGGCGGCCGATGGGGGTCAGCTGGTTCTCGCGGTTGACCGCCGACAGCTCCTGCAGCAGGTTGAAGCCGTCGCTGATGGCCTTGCCATCCGGTGGCTCGATGAACGGGAAGGCATCGATCGCACCCAGGCGCAAATGCAGCATCTGCAGAATCACCGCCGCCAGGTTGGTGCGCAAGATCTCCGGGTCGGTGAACGCGGGCCGGCTGTTGAAATCTTCTTCGCTGTAAAGCCGTACGCAGATGCCTGGCTCTACCCGGCCGCAGCGGCCTTTACGCTGGTTGGCACTGGCCTGGGACACCGCCTCGATAGGCAGGCGCTGTACCTTGGCGCGGTAGCTGTAGCGGCTGATGCGCGCCGTGCCGGTGTCGATCACGTAGCGGATACCAGGTACCGTCAGCGAGGTTTCGGCAACGTTGGTGGCCAGCACCACGCGCCGCCCGGTGTGCGGCTGGAAGATGCGCTGTTGCTCCGCTGGCGACAGGCGCGCGTACAGCGGCAAAATCTCGGTGTGGCGCAGTTGCGCCTTGCGCAGGATCTCGGCGGCATCGCGGATTTCCCGCTCGCCCGGCAGGAAGATCAGCACATCGCCCGGCCCCTTGCCCTCACTGCGCTCATGGTGCGAAAGCTCATCCAGGGTCGTGAGGACGGCCTGGTCGACGGTGAGGTCATCCTCGATCTGGTTGCCTTCCTCGTCCTGCTCGCTGGTCAGCGGGCGGTACCAGGTTTCCACCGGGAAAGTGCGCCCGGACACCTCGATGATGGGCGCGTCGTCGAAGTGCTTGGAAAAACGCTCCAGATCGATAGTCGCCGAGGTAATGATCAGCTTCAGGTCCGGCCGGCGATGCAGCAGGGTCTTCAGGTAGCCGAGCAGGAAGTCGATGTTCAGGCTGCGCTCATGGGCTTCGTCGACAATGATGGTGTCGTAACGCTCCAGGAGGCGGTCGTGCTGGGTTTCGGCCAGCAGGATACCGTCGGTCATCAGCTTGACCAGGGTATTGGAGTCGCTCTGGTCTTCGAAACGCACCTGGTAGCCAACCAGCCCGCCCAGGGGCGTGCCCAGCTCTTCGGCAACCCGCGCCGCCACGCTGCGCGCGGCGATCCGGCGCGGCTGGGTGTGGGCAATAAGGCCATGGCTGCCACGGCCCAGCTCCAGGCAGATTTTCGGCAGCTGGGTGGTCTTGCCCGAACCGGTTTCGCCGGCGATCACCAGCACCTGGTGCTCGGCCAGGGCCTTCTTTATTTCGTCACGTTTGGCGGCGATCGGCAGGTTGTCGTCGTAACGCACGGTCGGCACACTCTGCTGGCGCGCGGTGACCTGAGCGCAGGAGGCCTGGACCTTTTCCACCCACTGCGCCAGTTTCGCCTCGTCGGGGCGCTTGCGCAGTTCGTGCAGTTGCCGCCGCAGGCGATGGCGGTCGGCGATCATGGCGTGGTCGAGGTTTTGCAGCAGTTTGTCGATGGCGTGGTCAGTCATGGGGCTTTTTAGTGATGCAGGTGAGCCTGCTTTTTCATGATCGGCATTCGAAGGATGCGCGATTGTCGCAGATTTGAGCCTACTTTGCTGTCCAGGCTGGCACGGTCCCTGTAGGAGCGGCCTTGTGCCGCGATGGGCTGCGGCAGCAGCCCCAGGATCTGCGCCTCAGCACACAGTGCCGGGGCTGCTGCCGCAGCCCATCGCGGCACAAGGCCGCTCCTGCAGGGATCGTATGGCGGCTGAAAGTTTAGCAAGGGCATATGTAAAGGTTGCCATTCACTGCTTTAATCAACCTTACGCCGCATGTGAGTATCAAAGGCATGACTCCCGTCCAGCCCATCGCGCCACCGTCTTCCCGCCCTTCGCTCCCGAAGGCCCGGAGCCGTGCCGGGGAAAATCCGCTGGTCCACATCATCCTCGCCTTCTGGGCCCTGTGGCACTGCCGCCACGCGCGCCCACCGGACACTTCACTCACGCCATTGTGAACAAAACCGGCCAGCGTCTGGCCATTTGACTCAACTGGGCCGCCTGCTTGTGCGGTGGCCCCGTGCGTACGTGAGCGAATCAATCATGCACTTTGCACCCGCAGAGCAGGCTGCCCGTTTTCTGGCCGACAACCCCGATATCGAGCTGTTCGAACTGTTCATCCTTGACGCCAACGGCGTGCCGCGCGGCAAGCTGTTGCACCGCGAGGAACTGCTGGCCGTGTACCAGACCGGCCGGCCGCTGCCCAGCACCATCCTCGGCCTGACCCTGAACGGCGACGACGTAGAAAACTCGGGCCTGGTCTGGGACGTGGGCGACATCGACTGCCGCGCCTACCCGCTCGAAGGCAGCCTGGTGCGCTTGCCCTGGCGCCGGGTGCCCACTGCTGCGGTGCAGGTCAGCATGCACCCGAGCGAAGGCCTGCCGGCCAGCGTCGCCGACCCGCGTCATGTGCTGCTGCGCACCATCGAAGCGCTGAAAGCCGACGGTTATCACCCGGTGATGGCCTGCGAGCTGGAGTTCTACCTGCTCGACCAGCAACGCGACGCCCAGGGCCGCCCGCAACCGGCGCTGGACAACGATGGTGGCCGCCCGCGCACCACCCAGGTCTATGGCCTGCGTGAACTGGAGCAGATCGAACCGTTCCTCGCCGACCTGTACGCGGCCTGCAAGGCCCAGGGCATTCCGGCGCGTACCGCTATTTCGGAATACGCACCCGGCCAGGTGGAAATCACCCTGGAGCACGGCGACGCCCTGCAGGCGATGGACCAGGCCGTGCGCTACAAGCGGCTGGTGAAAGGCGTGGCCCACGCCCACGGCATGCAGGCCTGCTTCATGGCCAAACCGTTTGCCAACCTGGCCGGTACCGGCATGCACATGCACCTGAGCCTGGCGGACAGCGCGGGCAACAACCTGTTCGCCAGTGAAGACAAAGCCGGCACCCCGCTGCTGCGTCAGGCCGTGGCCGGCATGCTGCGCCACCTGCGCGATTCGCTGCTGCTGTTCTGCCCCAACGCCAACTCGTTCCGCCGCTTCCAGGCCAACAGCTATGCGCCGCTGGCGCCGACCTGGGGCGTGGACAACCGCACCGTGAGCCTGCGTGTACCCGGCGGCCCGGCCAACAGCCGGCATGTGGAGCACCGCATTTGCGGCGCCGACGCCAACCCCTACCTGGCCGCAGCGGCTATTCTCGCCGCCAGCCACCGGGGCATCCGCGAACAGCTGGACCCGGGCGCACCGGTGGAAGGCAACGGCTATGCCCAGGCCACCGAACACCTGCCCACCGACTGGCTGACTGCCCTCGACGCCCTGCAACATTCCCATTGGGCCCGCGAAGCATTGGGCGAAGACTTCCTTGGCGTGTACCTGAAGGTCAAACGCGCCGAGTACCGCCAGTTCATGGCCGAAGTCAGCGAGCAGGACTGGCGCTGGTACCTGCACCAGGCCTGAGCCCCTACATAACAAGGAACACCCATGAACGCAGCATTGAACAATGGCCCGGCGCAACGTGCGCCGTCCTACTACAGCGCCACGCTCAACGACCACACCGAGTACCCGCAGCTCAAGGGCACGGTGCAGGTGGACGTGGCCATCATCGGTGGCGGCTTCACCGGCGTCGCCACGGCGGTGGAGCTGGCCGAGCGTGGCCTGAAGGTCGCCATCGTCGAAACCAACCGCATCGGCTGGGGCGCCAGCGGGCGCAATGGCGGCCAGGTCACCGGCAGCCTGTCGGGCGACGAGGCCATGCGCACGCAGATGCGTAGCCACCTGGGCGCCGAAGTCGACGATTTCATCTGGCACCTGCGTTGGCGCGGGCACCAGGTGATCGAACAGCGCGTGGCGCGCTATGGCATCGACTGCGACCTCAAGCACGGCCACCTGCACGCGGCGATGAAGCCCTCGCACATGAACGAGCTGCGCGCATTCGAGGCCGAGGCCCAGCGCCGGGGCATGGGCGAGCAGGTGCAATTGCTCGACCGCGCCGCAGTGGCCGAGCACCTGCAGAGCCCGCTGTACCTGGGCGCGTTGAAGAACCTGCGCAACCTGCACCTGCACCCGCTCAACCTGTGCCTGGGTGAGGCCCGCGCTGCCCACAGCCTGGGTGCATTGATCTTCGAAAACTCCGAGGTGCTGGACATCGTCCACGGCCCGCGCCCGGCGGTGGTAACCGCCCACGGCCGGGTCGAGGCACGCCAGGTGATGCTGGCCGGCGATGTGTACCACAAACTGGAAAAGCGCCAGCTCAAGGGCAAGATCTTTCCGGCCATGGGCGGTATCGTCACCACCGCGCCGCTGGGTGAACTGGCCGAGCAGATCAACCCGCAGGACCTGGCGGTGTACGACTGCCGCTTCGTGCTCGACTATTACCGCCTGACCGCCGACAAGCGCCTGCTGTTCGGCGGTGGCGCCAACTATTCCGGCCGTGACTCACGGGATATCGAAAGTGAACTGCGCCCGTGCATCGAGCGCACCTTCCCGGCATTGAAAGGCGTGCCGATCGAGTTCCAGTGGAGCTGCGCCATGGGCATCGTGGTCAACCGCATCCCGCAGTTGGGCAAGCTGTCGGACAACGTGTGGTACTGCCAGGGTTATTCGGGGCACGGCATTGCCACCAGCCACATCATGGGCGAAATCATGGCCGAGGCATTGACCGGGACGCTGGAGAAGTTCGACACCTTTGCCCAGTGCAAGCATGTGCGGGTGCCGATGGGGGATTTGCTGGGCAACCCGCTGCTGGCGGCGGGGATGTGGTACTA
>NZ_JBNRIK010000023.1:50009-55446 GCF_053557975.1 Pseudomonas sp. XP2 | reverse complement strand
TTTGCGGCCCTTTCGCAGCACACGGCTGCTCCTGCAGGGACCGCGCTGGCGGGGCGTCAGGCGATCTTCTTCAAGCCCTGCTTCTTGAGTTCTTCATCGCGCAGCTCGCGGCGCAGGATCTTGCCCACGTTGGTGGTCGGCAGCGCATCACGGAACTCGATCAGGCGCGGTACCTTGTAGCCGGTAACGTTGGCACGCATGTGCTCCATCACCTGCTCCTTGGTCACGGTCATGCCCGGCTTCACCACGATGAACACCTTGATCACTTCACCTGACTTCTCGTCAGGCACACCAATGGCTGCACACTGCAGCACGCCCGGCAAGGCCGCCAGCACATCTTCCAGCTCGTTGGGGTACACGTTGAAGCCCGAGACCAGAATCATGTCCTTCTTGCGGTCGACGATGCGCATGTAACCGTCCGGCTGGATCAGGGCGATGTCACCGGTCTTCAACCAGCCTTCGCTGTCCAAAATCTCGGCGGTGGCGTCTTCGCGCTGCCAATAGCCCTTCATCACCTGCGGGCCCTTGACGCACAGCTCGCCCACCTCGCCCAACGGTAGCTCGTGGCCGGCGTCATCGATGATCTTGCACAGGGTGGACGGCACCGGAATACCGATGGTACCCACCTGGTTGGCTTCTGCCGGGTTCACCGCCGCCACCGGGCTGGTTTCGGTCATGCCGTAGCCTTCGCAGATGGCGCAACCCGTAACGGCCTTCCAGCGCTCGGCCACGCTCAGTTGCAGGGCCATGCCGCCCGACAGGGTAATTTTCAGCGCCGAGAAGTCCAGTGCACGGAACGCCTCGTTGTTGCACAGGGCAACGAACAGCGTGTTGAGGCCGACAAAGCCGCTGAACTTCCACTTGCCCAGTTCCTTGACCATGGCAGGCAGGTCACGGGGGTTGCTGATCAGCACGTTGTGGTTGCCGATGAGCATCATTGCCATGCAATGGAAGGTAAAGGCGTAGATGTGGTACAGCGGCAGCGGGGTGATGAGGATTTCGCAGCCTTCGTGCAGGTTCGCGCCCATCAGCGCTCGGCACTGCAGCATGTTGGCCACCAGGTTGCGGTGGGTCAGCATGGCGCCTTTGGCCACACCGGTGGTGCCACCGGTGTACTGCAGCACGGCCACGTCGTTGGCCTGCGGGTTGGCCTCGGTCACCGGCTGGCCCTTGCCCAACGCCAGCGCGTCGTTGAAGCGCACGGCCTGCGGCAGGCTGTAGGCCGGCACCATCTTCTTCACGTACTTGATCACGCTGTTGATCAGCAGGCGCTTGAGCGGGGGCAGCAGGTCGGCCACTTCGGTGACGATGACGTGCCTGACCTGGGTCTTGGGTACCACCTTCTCGGCCAGGTGGGCCATGTTGGCCAGGCACACCAAAGCCTTGGCGCCGGAGTCGTTGAACTGGTGTTCCATCTCCCGCGCGGTGTACAGCGGGTTGGTGTTGACCACGATCAGCCCGGCACGCATGGCGCCGAAGACCGCGACCGGGTATTGCAGGACATTGGGGAGCTGCACGGCAATGCGGTCACCCGGCTTGAGGTCGGTATGCTGCTGCAGCCAGGCGGCAAACGCCCCCGACAGCGCATACAGCTCGCCATAAGTGATAGTCTTGCCCAGGTTGCTAAAGGCCGGTTTGTCGGCAAAGCGTTGGCAGGATTGCTTGAGTACTGCCTGGATATTGGGGAATTCGTCAGGATTGATTTCCGCCGTAACCCCGGCTGGGTACTTATCCTTCCAAAAATTTTCGATCATGGAAGCCCACTCCTTCAGCAACAGCGAAGTTCGATTGGCGCGTCGATGCGCTTATTATTGATATGAGACGGCGGTTCGTTGCAAACCGGATCGTCTGAAAGCGGGCCGAGAGTAACAGCTTTGCCTGGGGTCGCCTAGAGGCCAAAACAGGCCTTGCAGTCACAAAAATGACTCAATGAACAATACAGGTCATTTTTAGAGTTTTTAACCAAAATGTCGCAGATCAGGCTGAAACAGGCCTGTTAGACCACCTTGAACGCATTCGCGGGTGAACCCGCTCCCACAGGGGCCCGCACAAAGCTTGGAGGCTGTGCAGTACCTGTGGGAGCGGGTTCACCCGCGAAACAGCCAACACAGACTCAAGCTATGTCGCGCAGCTCCCGCCGCAGGATCTTGCCCACCGGCGTCATCGGCAACGACTCGCGCAGCACGATGTGCTTGGGTACCTTGTAGCCGGTGAAGTTGGCCTTGCAGTAAGCCTTGAGCTCTTCCACGCTCAGCCCGCCCTCGCGCGGCACCACGAACAGCTTCACTGCCTCGCCAGAACGCTCGTCCGGCACGCCGATGGCGGCACAGTTGGCAACCTTGGGGTGGCCCATCACCACGTCCTCGATCTCGTTGGGGTACACGTTGAAGCCCGAGACGATGATCATGTCCTTCTTGCGGTCGACGATGCGGGTGAAACCGTCCGGGTCGATCACCGCGATATCACCCGTCTTGAACCAGCCGTCCGCATCCAGGGCCTGGGCAGTGGCCTCAGGCTGCTGCCAGTAACCCTTCATCACCTGTGGCCCCTTGATGCACAACTCGCCCCGCTCGCCCAGGGGCAATTCGTTGCCATCGTCGTCAATTACCTTGAAGGCGGTACCCGCTACCGGGATGCCCACCGTACCCAGACGCGCCAGCTGGCCATAGGGATTGGTGCTGGCCACCGGCGAGGTTTCTGTCAGACCGTAGCCTTCGACAATGCGGCACCCGGTAAGCGCCTCCCAGCGCTCGGCGGTGGCCTTGACCAGCGCCGTGCCGCCAGAGTTGGTGACCTTCAGCGCCGAGAAATCCAGCTGGCGGAAACCGGGATGGTCCATCAATGCGACAAACAGGGTGTTCAGCCCCAACAGCGCCGAGAAACGCCACTTGCCCAGCTCCTTGATGAAGCCGGGGATGTCACGCGGGTTGGTGATCAGGACGTTGTGGTTGCCGGTGACCATCATGCACATGCAATTCGCGGTAAAGGCATAGATATGGTAAAGCGGCAGGGGTGCGATCATCACCTCCTGGCCGTCCTTGAGCAGCTTCTGCCCGTCGGGGCCGTGCTGCGAGAAGCAGGCCAGCACCTGCAACATGTTGGCCACCAGGTTGCCGTGGGTGAGCATGGCGCCCTTGGCCAGGCCGGTGGTGCCGCCGGTGTACTGCAGCACGGCGATGTCGTCCAGGCTCAACGGTACCGGTTTGGGCGAGTGCTCGCGGCCCTCGCGCAGCACCTGTTTGAACGATATCGCCTGGGGTAGCTGGTAAGCGGGCACCATCTTCTTCAGCTTGTCGACCACCGTGTTGACCAGCCAGCCTTTGGCGGCAGGTAACAGGTCGCCCATCTTCGCCTCGATCAGGTACTCGATGCCGGTATCGGGCAGCACTTCCTGCACCCGCTTGCCGAACATGTTCAGGTACACCAGCGCACGTGCGCCACTGTCCTTGAACTGGTGGCGCATTTCGCGCTCGGTGTACAGCGGGTTGGTGTTGACCACGATCAGGCCGGCACGCATGGCACCAAAGACCGCGATCGGGTATTGCAGCACGTTGGGCATCTGCACCGCGATGCGGTCACCCGGCTTGAGGCCGGTGTGCTGCTGCAACCAGGCGGCGAAGGCTGCCGAGTGGCGCTCCAGTTCCCCGTAGGTCAGGGTCACGCCCAGGTTGCTGAACGCCGGGCGGTCGGCAAAGCGCTTGCAGGAGCGCTCGAATACCTCGACGACCGAGGTGTAGGCATTGATGTCGATGGTGGAAGGCACGCCCGCCGGGCGCTTGTCATTCCAGAAGTCGGCTTGCATTTATTATTGTTCCTCTGCCTGGACCTGCACTGCGTCCTTTAGTCCTTTACCTGATTGCCTGCCGGCAAAAAGGCGTTGCTCCGACGTTAGCAGGTAAGCCCAAGGCGGCATATACGCCAAGTGCCGCCATTAACATTGTGAATCTTATTTGTGCCCTTCCTGCAATCCGGCCGGTTGTGCATACACTGTTCGGGTACCCGCGCGCACAAGGACCCGCCATGCCCCACGACGCCTTCTGGCTCCCCGCCAGCGAGCACTGCAGCCTGTATGTGCATCAATGGCTGCCGGCCACACCGGTAAAGGCCGTGGTGCTGCTGGCCCATGGCATGGCCGAGCATGCCGGGCGCTACCAGCGCCTGGGGCATGCCCTGAGCGAGGCCGGCTTTGCCCTGTTCGCTGCCGACCAGCGCGGCCACGGGCGCAGCGCCGAGCTGGGCAGCCGCGGCCTGTTCGCCCGCCATCATGGCTGGAATGCCGTAGTCAATGACGTTGGGTTGCTGGCCCAGCACATCGGCCAGCAGTACCCGTGCACGCCGCTGTTTCTGTTCGGCCACAGCATGGGCAGCTACATTGCCCAGGCTTACCTGCTGCACCACAGCGCCAGCCTGCACGGGGCGATTCTCAGTGGCTCCAACTACCAACCGGCGGCGCTGTACCGCCTGGCGCGGCTGATTGCCCGGCTGGAGAGCTGGCGCCAAGGGCCGCAAGGCAAGAGTGCGCTGATCGAATGGTTGTCGTTCGGGTCGTTCAATAAAGCGTTCAAACCCAACCGCACGGCGTTCGACTGGCTTAGCCGCGACCCAGCCGAGGTCGACCTGTACGTCAACGACCCGTTGTGCGGCTTTCGCTGCAGCAACCAGCTGTGGCTCGACCTGCTGCAAGGCTTGGCGCAGATCAGCCAGCCGGGTAACCTCGCGCAGATCGATCCGAACCTGCCCATGCTGGTAATCGGTGGCGAATGTGATCCGGTCAGTGCCGGCAAGCGTCTAACCCATCTGGCCGACGCCCTGCGCGCGACCGGCAATCGACATGTACAGCTGCGCGTCTATCCTGAGGCGCGGCATGAAGTACTCAACGAAACCAACCGTGACGAGGTCACCGCCGATATTCTCGGCTGGCTTGAGCAGGCGCTGGCCCTTGGCCGCCCCGTGCGCAGTGAATGATAGCCGCCCTCGCCTAACGCTTAAGGAAGCACCGATGTCCCAGGTCACCAACACGCCTTACGAAGCCCTCGAAGTTGGCCAGACGGCCGAGTACAAGAAGTCCGTTGAAGAACGCGACATCCAGCTGTTCGCTGCCATGTCCGGTGACCACAACCCGGTTCACCTGGATGCCGAGTTCGCCGCCAAGAGCATGTTCCGCGAGCGTATTGCCCATGGCATGTTCAGCGGCGCGCTGATCAGCGCTGCGGTGGCCTGCACCCTGCCAGGCCCTGGCACCATCTACCTGGGCCAGCAGATGAGCTTCCAGAAGCCGGTGAAGATTGGCGACACCCTGACCGTGCGCCTGGAGATTCTCGAGAAGCTGCCCAAGTTCAAGGTGCGCATTGCCACCAACGTGTACAACCAGAACGATGAGCTGGTGGTCCAGGGTGAGGCCGAAATCCTGGCGCCGCGCAAGCAGCAGACAGTCGAG
>NZ_JBNRIK010000023.1:35732-49860 GCF_053557975.1 Pseudomonas sp. XP2 | reverse complement strand
TGCGGTTTTACCCGCGAAGAGGCCAGCGCAGCCAACATCACTCGATGACTTTCAGCCGCTGCTCGATATGCCGCCGCTCCGGCGCCTGCCGGGTCAGCGCCAGCGCCTGGCGCCAGGCCGCACGCGCCTCCTCCACCTGCCCCAACTGGTAATGCAGCTCGGCCCGCGCCGCGTGCGCCAGGTGATAGTCCAGCAGATCACCGCGCGCCAGAATCCCTTCGACTTCCCGCAGGCCCACTTGCGGCCCATCGCGCTTCGCCAGCGCCACCGCCCGGTTCAGTTCCACCACCGCTGACGGCCAATGCCGCTGCAACACATCATACAGCCCGACGATTTCCACCCAGTCCGTTTCTTCTGCGGTTGCCGCTTCAGCGTGCACAGCGGCGATCGCTGCCTGCACCGTGTAGGCACCGAACGCCCGGCTTTGCAGGGCCTGGCGCACCAGCTCGCAGCCCTCGTCAATGCGTTGCCGGTCCCACAGGCTGCGGTCCTGTTGTTCCAGCAGCACAAGGTTGCCCTGGGCATCGGTGCGCGCCTGCTGCCGCGATGCCTGAAGCAGCATCAAGGCCAGCAGGCCGTTGGCCTCCGCATCAGGCAACAATTGCACCAGCAGCCGCGCCAGGCGAATGGCTTCATCGCTCAGCTCCTGCTGCAGCAGTGACTCGCCCGACGACGCCGAATAGCCTTCGTTGAACACCAGGTATATCACCCGTAACACGCTCTCCAGGCGCTCGGGCAGTTCGCTCAACGCTGGTACCTGGTAGGGGATGCCGGCATCGCGGATCTTGGCTTTGGCGCGCACGATGCGCTGGGCGATGGTAGTCGGGCTTTGCAGGAAGGCGCGGGCAATCTGCTCGGTGGTCAAGTCGCAGACTGCGCGCAGGGTCAGCGGTACCTGGGCATCGGCCGACAGCGCCGGGTGGCAACAGGTGAAAATCAGCCGCAGGCGGTCATCCGCCAACAACTCTTCTTCGCTGGGGTCCTGCCCCTGGCCGTCGAGCAGCATGCTCAAGTCTGCCTGGGAGCGATCGAAACGTGCGCGTCGGCGCAGTGCATCGATGGCCTTGAAGCGCCCGGTGGAGACCAGCCACGCCCGTGGGTTCTCGGGGATGCCATCACGCTGCCAGCGCTCGACGGCGATGAAGAAGGCATCATGCATGGCCTCCTCGGCCAGGTCGAAATCACCCAGCAGGCGGATCAATGTCGCCAGGATGCGCCGCGACTCCCGCCGGTACACCGACTCGACTTCGGCGCGCACCTGCGCCAGGGCTGTCATCAGTCGGGCATCCGCTGGGTCACCACCTCCACCAGGCGGTCCAGGCTTTCTCCCCAGCCCTGATAAAAACCCATTTCTTCATGGGCCCGGCAGTCAGCAGCATTCCAGTGCCAGGCGCGGGCGGTGTAGCGGGTTTTGCCCTGCTCCTCGTCAAAGCTGATCACGGCGGTCATGAAGGCCTTTTCTGACGGCACCCAACCGGGGCCAAAGGCATCGGTGAACACCAACCGTCGCGGCGCGGCAATGTCCAGAAACACGCCCTGGGTCGGGTATTCGCTACCATCCGGCGCTCGCATCAGGGTGCGGAATACCCCCCCGATCCACAACTGCATCTCGCACTCCGGGGTGGTCATGCCATGCGGCCCCCACCACTGCATCAGCCAATGGGGTTCGCTCCAGGCGCGAAACACCTTGGCCGGCGGTGCGTCGATCAGGCGGCTGATGGACAACTCGTGTTGCGCTTGCGCGGGGTGTGCAAGGCTCATGCTGATGGTTCTCCGTAGCTGTCAGGGTTGCAGTTCACGCACCGGTCGCACCTCGACACTGCCGACCCGTGCCGCAGGAATGCCCTTGGCGATGTTCAGCGCTTCGTTCAGGTCGCGGGCCTCCACCAGGTAAAAGCCGGCGAGTTGCTCCTTGGTTTCGGCATACGGGCCGTCGGTCAGGCTCATGTGCCCGTTACGCACACGTACCGTGGTGGCGGTCTGCACAGGCTTGAGCGCCTCGGCCGCCAGCATTCGCCCCGAGCCAAGTACGGCTTCGGCGTAGGCCAGGCATTCGGCGTCTTCCGGGCTGTCGGGCAAGCTATGCAGCAGCCCCTCGTCACAATAGACCAGGCACAGGTATTTCATGGTCGCCTCCAGGGCATCGGCAAAGTGCGTTTGGCGATAACGGCTCAGGGCTTGAGATCGAACAGGGCTTTTTGCGTCTCCATGTCGAAGGGTGCCGACCAGTGTTCGTGGATCACCCGCCACTGGCCACCTTGACGACGATAGCCCACGGTCGCGCGCATGAAGCCGCTCTGGCTTTCGTCGTCGCCTGGGCCGCAGCGGTTCAGCCAGTGGGCCAGGGCCAGGTCGCCATCGGCGTGGACGGTAAGCTGGGCAAGTTCGAAGACCATGGGCCCGGTGCACATGCCCATGCACATTTCCCAGTGCGCCGTGTAGGCGGCCTTGCCTTTGAATTGCAGGGCCTGGATGGCATCGAAGGCAACGATGTCATCGGCATAGGGGGCGGTGATGCTGGGGATGTCGCGATCGCGCACGGCCTGCATCCAGCGCTCGATCAGTTGGCGGATCTCGGTTTCGGCTGCGGTGCTCATCGGGGTGCCTCCGACAGTACGTAGGGTTTTGACACGCAGTGCGGCGTGCCTTCACCTATGGTCGAACGGAGAGCAGAGTAATCGACAACGCTTGAAAATATTCTGAATGCTGATCGCCCCATCGCCGGCAAGTCAGCTGCCACAGGGGTAGCACAACATGCAAATGCTGCGACAACCTTGTGGGCGCTGGCTTGCCGGCGATGAGGCCATCAGCAACTACAGTGGATACCTGTTGGTCAACCTTGCTGGCAACCTTCACCCATAGCCCGGTACTGGATGGTATGCACCTGGCCCTGGTGGTCTTCGTAGGTCATGGTCGCAGGTACCACTTCGCAGACATTGGGGATGGTCGACAGGTTGATCACCCGCTTGATGTCCAGGTTCATGGAGTAGTCGTACTGCTGGGCCACAGGCTCGCTGGAGACGGGTTTGACCTCATCGGCAAGGGCGAACGAGGACATACCGACCAATGCAAGAATCAGTAATGGTTTCATGTGAGTGTGCCTTTTGAGCATTCAAGCTGATCGATTGACTTCTATTGCCGTACCCGGCGCGGAGAAGTTGCCATCTACGGTGAAGATGGCACGAAGTACCGATCCCGCTTCGTACTGCCAGGGGGGATGAGTAAAATTCTACTCCCGGTTGCCAATAGTTGAACCCTGAACTCGGATATTCACCGTTGCCCGATTTGCAACAATCTGCGTCAAAATGGCCGCAACATCTCAGGCCAGAGCCTTTGGCCAGTTTTCAGGGAAGGACTCGTCATCTCATTAAAAAATATTCACTGCTCGACACTTGCGGCCACAGAACGCCGGCTGCTGGAGCATTTTTACCGCCAACACGGCTCGCGCATGCGTGCTGCAAGCGACGCTGAACTGTGGGTGGCACGCGCCCCAGGCATCATTGCGGGCTTGAGCCTCAGTGCGGTAGGCGAAGGATTATGGCTGACGGGGCTGTTCGTCGACCCGCAACAGCGCGGCCAAGGGGTGGCCGGGCGGTTGATCGACGCGGCGCTGCAGCACGCTGGCGGACCAACCTGGCTGTTCTGCCACCCGGACCTGGCGCCCTTCTATCAGCGCCTGGGTTTCCACGTGGCCGGGCAACTGCCCGAAACCCTGGCCAGCCGCTTGCAGCGCTACCAGCGCAGCAAACGCCTGGTAGCCCTGCAGCGGGGTCAGTCGTCGCTGACCTCGAGCCCGGGGAATAGCACCTCGGTGTAGCCGAACTTGGCAAAGTCCTGGATACGCGATGGGTACAGCCGGCCGATCAGGTGGTCACACTCGTGCTGCACCACCCGCGCATGGAAACCGTCGGCAAAGCGGTTGATCGGGTTGCCTTGGGGGTCGACCCCTTCGTAGCAGATATGCTTGAAGCGTGGCACCACACCGCGCAGGCCCGGTACCGACAGGCAACCTTCCCAGCCGTCCTCCACTTCAGTGGACATCGGCGTGATGACCGGGTTGATCAAAATGGTCTGCGGCACCGCTTCGGCATCCGGGTAGCGCTCGCTGCGCTCGAAGCCGAAAATCACCAACTGCAGGTCGATACCAATCTGTGGCGCGGCCAAGCCTACGCCGCCCACATGGCGCATGGTTTCGAACATGTCGTCGATCAGTTGCTGCAGTTCGACAGTGCCGAGCATGTGCTCGGGCACGGGCGGGGCGATGCGCAGCAGGCGTTCGTCGCCCATCTTTAGAATGTCACGGATCATCTGGGGTTCGGCTCGGAAGGTTGGTGCTCGCTGGGTTGCGGGTGCTCATGGCCCAGCACGGTGATGGTTTGCGGAGCCTTGTGCCCTTCGAAATCTTTCTCACCAGGGTTTTTACCCTCGCTCGACATGTGCTCGATCACCGCGTTCATCTCCGCGCCCAGCAGCAATACGGCAGCGGAAATATAGAAATACAGCAACAGCACGATGATTGCACCAATGCTGCCGTACATCGCGTTGTAGTCGGCAAATGTTTTCACGTAATAAGCAAAGCCCAGGGAAGCCACGATCCACACCACCACTGCCAGCACCGAACCGGGTGTAATGAAGCGAAACTTTTGTTTCACGTCAGGCATGACGTAGTAGATCAGGGCCACTGCCACCATCAGCAAGATGATGATCACTGGCCAGCGCAGGATGGTCCAGAGTGTGACGATGAACTCCTGCATACCAATCTGGGCGGCGATCCATTCCATCACCTGCGGGCCCAGTACCATCAGTGCTGCGGCCGCCAGCAACATGCCGGCCAGGCCGATGGTGTAGAAAATGGAAAGCGGGATACGCTTCCAAACCGGGCGGCCTTCGGGCACATCGTAAGCAGCGTTCATCGCGCTCATCATCAGGCGTACGCCGGCCGATGCGGTCCACAAGGCAATCACGATACCCACCGACAACAGCCCGCCCTTGGACTGCTGCAACTGGTCGATCACCGGGTTGACCTGTTCCAGCGCCTGCGGTGGCAGTACCAGTTCCGACTGCAGCCGCAGCCAGGAAAAGAAGTCCGGCAAATGCAGAAAACCAATCAGGGCAATGAGGAACAGCAAGAAAGGGAACAGCGAAAACAGTGCTTGGTAAGCCAGCGCAGAGGCATAGGTGGACATTTCGTCATCAAGGAATTCCTTGACGGTGCGCACCAGCACGCGGTGCAAGGGCAGGCCCTGCAGGGCGGAAAAAATCATAGCGTCTCCTTTCGCCGCTCGATCGATTCAACAGACAAGTCTAATAGACCATACCGCTGCTGTGCTGCTCCCGGCCAATGCATCAGAAAAGGTTCAAGCCCTTATAGGCCTCTTCGCGGGCCTGCCCGCGAAGAGGCCGGTACAGGTTGCTCAAATCAAGGCTTTTTCACCGCGTCCTTTACATCGCCCTTGATCTGCTGCGCCTCGCCTTTGACTTCCTGCGCCTTGCCCTCTGCACGCAGCTTGTCGTTGCCGGTTACCTTGCCAACACCCTGTTTCACGTTGCCGATTGCTTCGTTGGCCAGACCTTTCGCTTTGTCTTTAGTACCGCTCATGGCAAAACTCCTGCAAATGGAGACACGTGAACCGTGTCGACAGAAGGTGGACCCAACACCCTCGCCAGGAGTTTCAACGAATTTTCCATTCGCAAGCCGAACGGTAAAACTGCGGGCGAATACCGCACCAAATCACCCCGGCGCACCTACGCAGCCAGCACAGCTGCCCTAGAATCCCCGCAAACGTCCGCCCACAGCAGGCTGGCACTCGATAAGAACAATGTTTTCCGGATACCCGCACCCATGCGTCTGATGCCTGCACTGGTGGCCTTGCTGCCACTGCTCCCCCTGCCCGCCCTGGCCGCTGCACCGGCCAACTCCGAAACCTTGCGTGTCGAGCGTTACGCCGACGACAGCCAACCCGGTTCGCTGCGCTGGGCCATCGAAACCAGCAACCAGAACCCCGGCCACTACAGCATCGACATTGCCGCTGTCGGCAAACCGCCTTACATCATTCGCCCCAGCCGTGCGCTCCCAGACATCAAGGGCCCGGTGCGCATCACCGGCCTGCCTTGGGCGCGCGATGGCCAGTACATCGCCATCGACGGTTCGGCCTACATCAAGGACCAGGGCGTACGCACCTGCCCCGGCGCCCTGCCCGGCCAGTTCGGCACCAACGTGCGCACCACCACCAACCCCGGGCTGGTGCTGCGCGACACCCAGGGCGTGCACCTGAGCGGCCTGGAAGTGCGCAACTTTTGCATCGGCATCCTGGTCAACCGCGCCAGTGGCAACGTGATCGAAGACAACCGCATCATCGCCAACAAGGGCGGCGCTGGCATCATGCTGACCGGTGACGACGGCGCGGGTAACCCCACCGCTACCACCACGAACAACAACAAGGTGCTGCGCAACCAGCTGATCGACAATGGCGACGGCCTGGAGCTGACCCGCGGCGCGGCATTCAACCTGGTGGCCGATAACCTGTTCCGCTCCACCTCGGCCAACCCCGAGCCATCGCAGGGTATCGAGATTCTGTTGGGCAACGACAACAGCGTGGTGCGCAACCGCTTCGAAAACTACTCCGACGGCCTGCAGATCAACTGGGGCAAGCGCAACTACCTGGCTGCCAACACGTTCACTGGTAACTCGATCGGCGTCAGCGTTACCGGCGATGGCAACATCCTCGACGGCAACCTGATCCACGGCAACCGCATCGGCGTGGCACTGCGCCCGGAGCCGGAGGCCACCGCCACACGCCTGAGCGGCAATCGCATCTGGGGTAACAGCCAGGATATCCGCCGCTGCGAAGCTGGCGGTTCGTGCGTGCCGGGCCAGCGCACAGGCGCCATCGTGTTTGGCGTACCGGCCCAGGCGCATGCGCTGTATGTGGGCTCGCGCGGGGTGGGGGCCGACTTGCCGAAGAAAGACCAGGCAATCATCTGCGATGCCAACGGCGAGCCCAAGCCTTGCCAACCGCTGCCCAACCATAACCAGCAAGCGCCACACCTGATTGCGCTGCAAGGCAATGTGTTGCGTGGTGAAGTGCAGGGGCCGGCGTCGAGCCTGCTGCGGGTGGAGTTGTTTGGCAATGCCGAGGCGGATGGCACCGAGGCGCAGCAGTACCTCGGGGAGGTGCTGGTGAACAGTGACAAGCAGGGCCAGGCGCGGTTTGCGCAGGTGCTGGAGGGCATCGGCGGGCTGCGCAGTTTTACTGCGACCGTGACGACAGCTGACGGGGCAACATCCGAGTTGAGCCTGCCGGTTCGGCGTTAACGCTACCGGCCTGTTCGCGGGCTTGCCCCGCCCGGTGCCACCCCTCACAATGCAGGCCTTCATAGCGTCAACCCGCAGGAACCTGCATGAAACTCGACAAACCCGCCGCCATCGCCCGGCGCAACGAAGCACTGGCCAAGCCGGTGCTGAACAGCAGCAATACGCTGTTCGCCATCCTGGACAACAAACGCAACCTGTGGTGGTTCGAAGTGCCTGTGGCGCTGCTGGGCAAGGGCCAGGCCGACTGGGTCAACCTGCTGCTGCACACGCCAGAAAGCGATGAGCTGCAGCACCTGAAGGTGCCCACCAACTTCCTCAAGGCTCACCTGGAGCAGATGGAAGTGCGCAAGCCCGGCAAGCGCCGTTCCACCATCAGCCTTGCGCTCAGCGCCGACCGCGATTCGCTGCTGCGCGACACCCGCCCGGGTGGCGAGCAGCTGGACTTCCGCAACTTCGTGCAGGCTTAAGGCGGTCAGACCTTCTCGATACGGTCGTCATGGATGACGATCAGGCCCTGCTTGAACAACGCGCCGATGGCCTTCTTGAAGTTGCCCTTGCTGACGTTGAACAGCTTGCTGATCAGCGCCGGGTCGCTCTTGTCGCACACGCCCAACACCCCACCTTCAGCCTCCAGACGCGCCATGATCTGCTCTTGCAGGCTGTCAGCCAGGGCCGCACCCACCGGTTGCAGGCTCAGGGCGATCTTGCCGTCGTGGCGCACTTCCTTGATGAAGCCCTTTTCGTGCATGCCCGAACGCAGGAACTTGAACACCTCATTCTTGTGGATCAGGCCCCAGTGGCGGTTATTGATGATGGCCTTGAAGCCCATCGGCGTTTCGCCGGCCACCAGCAACTCGACCGGTTGCCCGACTTTGTAGTCGGCCGGGGTGACGTCGAGGTAACGGTCCAGGCGCGACGTGGCGGTGATGCGGCGGGTGCGCTTGTCGAGGTAGACGTGCACCACGCAGTAATCGCCGATCTTCAGCTGCCGAGCCTCTTCCGAGTACGGCATCAGCAGGTCCTTGGGCAGGCCCCAGTCCAGGAAGATACCGGCCCCGTTGATGTCCTTGACCTTGAGGCTGGCAAACTCACCCACCTGAACCTTGGGCTTTTCAGTGGTAGCGATCAGCTGGTCTTCGCTGTCCAGATAGATGAACACGTTCAGCCAGTCATCCACCTCGGTTTCGGCGTTTTTCGGGATGTAGCGCCCCGGCAGCAGGATTTCGCCATCGGCGCCGCCGTCCAGGTACAGACCGAAGTCCACGTGTTTCACGATTTGCAAACTGTTGTAACGCCCAAGCAGAGCCATTTCCGATGATCCTCAAGACAAGGCGGCTATTCTACACCTGAAGCCACCGCATGGCCCGACCACTGATACAGTTGAACCGCCAGCCCGCCCTTGCGTCTACCCTCTGGCCAGACTGAGGAAGGAACAGCACATGCCGCTACGCCTGCTCAAAGCCTTGCTTGTCGCCGTCGGCTTCGCACTGGCCGTGGCCGCCTGCAGCCGCATCGACCTGGCCTACCGCAACCTCGACCGCCTGGTGCCGTGGTCGCTGGGCGATTACCTGGACATGAACAGCGAGCAGAAGGCCTTGCTCGACGACCGCTTGCGCGAGCACCTGGCCTGGCATTGCAAGACCCAGCTGCCCGGCTACCTCGACTGGCTGGACCGGGTACGCGGCATGGTCGCCGATGGCCAAGTGACCGACCAGGCCCTGCAGCAACGTACCCGTGAGGCCCGTGAGGCGATTGACCGGGTGGCAGAGGAAATCACCCCATCGGCCACTGAACTGTTGCGCGGCATGAGCGATACCCAAGTGGCGCAGATGCGCGAAGCGTTCCGCGATGACATCAGCGAACGGCAGAAAAAGTACGTGGATACGCCGCTGCCCAAACAGATCGCCCGCCGTAGCGAACGCATGGAGAAACGCCTGACCCCGTGGTTCGGCGAGTTGTCGGCAGCACAGAAGCAACGGGTCCAGGCCTGGTCCACAGCGTTGGGCGACCAGAACCGCGAATGGATCGCCAACCGCGCCCACTGGCAGCAGCAATTGTTGCTGGCGATGAACCAGCGCAATGACGCCAGCTTTGAACCACGCCTGGCGACACTGTTGCAGCGCAAGGAAAGTCTGTGGACGCCTGAATACCGCTCAGCGTTTCAAAATACCGAACAACAGGCGCGCAGCCTGCTGGTGGACCTGGTGCAGCTGAGCACCCCGCAACAGCGGCGGTTCTTGCAAGAAAAGCTGGGCAAGGTGCGGACTGATTTCAGTGAATTGAAGTGTTTGAAGGGGTGAAGTCACTGGTTGCCTGCCCTGGCCCTATCGCCGGCAAGCCAGCGCCCACAGGTCCCCGAGAACGCTCAGCTCTGTGGTAATCCTGTGGGAGCTGGCTTGCCGGCGACAGGGCCAAGACAGGCCAAGCATTTACCGGGCCTTGCGCCGGTAGGGAAACACATCAATCACCTTCCCCTCACGAATCGCTGCCTGCAGCCCCTTCCAGTAATCCGCGTCATACAACTCCCCGTGCAAGCGGCTGAACAACCGCCGCTGGCCAATATCGGCAAACAGGAACGGCGGAAACTCTTCGGGGAACACGTCATGCGGCCCGATCGAGTACCACGGCTCGCCCGACATCTCGTCTTCGGGGTAACGCGGTGGCGGAATGTGGCGGAAGTTCACTTCGGTCAGGAAGCTGATCTCGTCATAGTCGTAAAACACCACCCGGCCATGGCGGGTCACGCCAAAGTTCTTCAGCAACATGTCGCCGGGGAAAATGTTAGCCGCCGCCAGTTGCTTGATGGCCAGGCCGTAATCCTCCAGCGCCTCCAGCACCTGGCCTTCGCTGGCATGCTCCAGGTACAGGTTCAACGGCGTCATGCGCCGCTCGGTCCAGCAGTGGCGGATCAGTACCGTGTCACCCTCCAAAACCACCGTCGACGGTGCTACCTCCAGCAGTTCGGCCAGGCACTCGGGCGCGAACTTGCCCCGTGGGAAGCGAAAATCGGCAAACTCCTGGGTATCGGCCAGGCGCCCCACGCGGTCGACGCTTTTCACCAGCCGGTACTTGTCGATCACCGTGGCGCGGTCGACGGTTTTAGACGGCGAGAAGCGGTCCTTGATGATCTTGAACACGGTGTTGAAGCCCGGCAGGGTAAACACGCTCATGACCATGCCGCGCACCCCAGGCGCCATGACGAAGCGGTCTTCGCTGCCGGCCAGGTGGTTGATCAGCGCCCGGTAGAACTCCGACTTGCCGTGCTTGTAGAAACCGATGGAGGTGTACAGCTCGGCAATGTGCTTGCCCGGCAAGATGCGCTTGAGGAAGTTGACGAACTCTGCCGGTACCGGCACATCGACCATGAAATAGGAGCGGGTGAAGGAAAAGATGATCGACACCTCGGCCTCGTCGGTGATCAGCCCATCGGCCTCGATACCATGCCCTTCGCGGTGCAGCAGCGGTATCACCAGCGGCCACTGCTCATCGCTGTTGTACAACCGGCCGACCAGGTAGGCACCCTTGTTGCGGTACAGCACCGGCGAAAACAGCTCCACTGCCAGCATCGGGTCTTTGCACACCCAATCCGGCAGGCATTCGCGCAGTTGCTCCTCAAGGCGTGACACGTCGCTTTCAAGGTCGCCGTAGGCGAATGCATAGTCGGAAAGAATCGCCCGTAGCAGGCCCTGCAGATTGCCATCGGGGCGATAGGTGCAGGTTTGCGTGGCGCGCTGGTGGCTGCGGATGGACGGCCGGGTGGTGTGGATGAACATGCAGCCGTCGCTGATCTGGTCATGGCTGAACAGGCTGCAGAACAATGAGTTGTACCAGGTCTCTGACAGCTCATCGTCCAGGCGCCGGTCGATCAGGCTTATGTAGGCACTTTTAACCAGAGGCCACTGCTCGACCTCCAGCAGCACCTCGTCATCGAACGCATCACGCAACCAGCCGTTGACCTCACCGACCTTCTGTTCGTACAGGTTGATACGGGCAGCGGCTGCCCGCTGGCTATCTTGCCAACGCGCCTGCTCGAAGCGCTCGCGGGCGCCTAGGGTGATGCGGCGAAAATGCTCGCGATAGTCGTCGAAGCCATCGAGGATCATCCGGGCGATCTCGCCGGCAGGCCAGTGCTGGGTCATGCGGTGGGCCTCGGTGCAAAGATTGAGTACTGAGCTTAGCCGCCCTTGTGGTCATGGGTTAATGCCACACCTCGAAGGCCTGCATGGCCCTTGCAGGCCGCAATGGATTGCACCGCAAGAAAGCACAAGAATCCCCCCGCCCCCTGGCGTACACTCGCGCCCTGCCCTGTACCCGGAGACCGCCGTGAGCCCCATCGCCCTAGCCCGCCTGCTGACCCTTGCTGCCGTCTGGGGGGCGAGTTTCCTGTTCATGCGCATCATCGCCCCCGAGCTGGGCACGGTGCCGACCGCGTTCTTCCGGGTATCCATTGCCTGCCTGGGCTTGATCGGCATCGTCGCGGTCGCCCGCGTGCGTTGGGACTTCCAGGGCAAGCTGGGTGCCTGCCTGGTGCTGGGCATGATCAACTCCGGTATCCCCGCCACCTTCTATTCCGTTGCCGCTCAGGTATTGCCAGCCGGCTACTCGGCGATCTTCAACGCCACCACGCCACTGATGGGCGTGCTGATCGGCATGCTGTTCTTCCGCGAGCCCATGACCCTGCCCAAGTTGTGCGGCATCTTCCTGGGCCTGTTTGGCGTCGGCATCCTCAGCGGCGCCGGCCCGGTCGCGTTGGACATGGCCCTGCTGCAAGGCGCCCTCGCTTGCCTGGCGGCCACCACCTGCTACGGCTTTGCCGGCTTCCTTGCCCGCCGCTGGATCAGCGGCCTGGACAGCCGCCTTTCGGCGCTGGGCAGCATGCTCGGCGCCACCTTGCTGCTAAGCCCAGTGTTCGCCTGGAGCGCGCTGAGCCAGCCACCCGCCAGCTGGGGCGGCTGGCAGGTGTGGCTGTCGCTGCTGGGCCTGGGGCTGTTGTGCACGGCGTTCGCCTACATCCTTTACTTCCGCCTGCTGGAAGAAATCGGACCGGTAAAGGCCAGCACCGTGACCTTCCTCATTCCGGTGTTCGGTGTACTGTGGGGCGCCTGGCTGCTGGATGAGTCACTGTCGATGGGCCACCTGTATGGCGGTTTGCTGATTGGCATGGCACTGTGGCTGGTGCTGCGCCCGGCGCGCAGCTGAAGTGGGGCACATGATGAACGGCGCGTACAAGAAGGTCCTGTTCCGCCTGGAACAGGACGAGAACGGCTACCCACCGGCCTCGGTCGAAGGCCTATGGGCCAAAGCCGTGGAAGGCGGCTATGCCGTCGACAACATCCCCTTCCATGTCTACGGCATTGCCCCGGGTGATGTGATAACCACCCGTGAAGAAAACGGCGAAACCTGGTTCGACGCACTGCGCTGCGGCAGCGGCAGCTCGGTATTCCGGGTGCTGGTAAAGCCACCGGAAACCCTGGACCAGGTATGCACGGCCTTGCAGGACTTCGGCTGCAAGTGCGAAACCGAGCAGGCCGTGAGAATGCTGGCCGTCGAAGTCCCGCCAGCGCGTTCACTCGACACCCTGCTCTACTACCTGCTCACCCAGCGCGAGGCCGGCCTGCTGGACTTCGAGGAAGGCGTATTGCGCCACGCCATCCCCGAAGAGTTCCGCTAGGACTTACGCCTCGGCCAGGCGCGCGGCGGGCTTGCGAAACACGAACAGCAGGCCCACCACGATCAACCCCATGCCCAGCAGGCTGAGCGGTGCCAGTCGGTTGCCGAAGATCAGGAAGTCCATCACTGCGGTCACCGCCGGCACCAGGTAGAACAGGCTGGTGACATTGACCAGGTTGCCCTTGGCGATCAGCCGATACAGCAGCAACGTCGCCAGCAATGAAACCACCAGGCCCATCCACAGCAACGCGCCGACAAAGCCGCCGGCCCACTCGACATGCAGTGGTTGCAACGGTGCGAACAGCGCGCACATGGCAAAGCCGGCCAGGTACTGCAGCGGCAACGTGCCCATGGGGTTATCGGTGATGCGCTTTTGCAGGATCGAGCCCAGGGTCATACTGGCCAGCGCCAGCAGGGCAAACAGCATCCCCGCCAGCGAGACCCCTCCCAGGTTGATACCCTGGTACACCACCATGATCAGGCCAGCCAACCCCAGCCCCAGGCCGAACAAACGGCTCCATGAGCGCTGACGCTCCATCAGCACCACGGTAAGGATTGGTTGTACCCCCATGACCGTGGCCATGACGCCAGGGGTGACATGGGTGTTGAGCGCCAACAAGTAGAAGATCTGGTAGGCGCCGAGCAGCACGCACCCGGTACCCAAGGCGCGCAGAATCGCCCCTCGGCTGCGCGGCCAGCGCAGCCCCAGCAGCGGGCCGATCAGCAGCAGGCCCGCGAGGGCCAACGACGAGCGCAACAGCAGGAAGGCGAACGGGCTGGCGTGCGCCAGGCCCAGCTTGGAGACAATCGCCCCGCTGCTCCACAGCAGGACGAACAGGCTGGTCGTGGCCGCCGAGGCCACGGATGCTTTGGTAAAGACAGACATGTATTGCCACCTGATAGTAGGCAGAAAAGCCAAACGGACGGCGTGCGCTTCAGCGGGGAAGTAGCCGACCGTGTTCAGTAGGTTGCGTGTGCGTAGGGGTTCGGCAACAAGCCGATCAGCCCAGCACGACCACGCAAGGAGGCGGAGCTACGCCGCCTACAACGCCACTGACAGGTGGTGGGTAATGACTGATCATGACCGGCTGCTGGCTGCCACGCACGACCCTGCCCGCGACTGGCGCGAAGGCAAAGCTTGTG
>NZ_JBNRIK010000023.1:32202-35562 GCF_053557975.1 Pseudomonas sp. XP2 | reverse complement strand
AACAAAAAATCAGAACAACCAGTGATACAGCAGGTACACCACCACCACCGCCAGCACCGGCCGCAGGATGCGGTAGGCCTTGGGGTTGGCGCGTTTGAACTGCTTCACACGGGTGCTGATTTTATTGCTGAAGCGCTTGCTCCAGGCATACGCCTGGTTGATCCCGCCCACGCGCTCGTCGTCGGTGTTCTGCGGCGCGGTGGCGCGGCCGAGGAAGGCACTGACCTTGCGGTTGATGCGGGTCATCAGCGGGCTGCTCAGCGGGCGCTCGATGTCGCAGAACAGGATCACCCGGGTGAAGTCGGTTTCGTTCTTCACCCAGTGCACGTAGGTTTCGTCGAACATCACGTCTTCGCCATCACGCCAGGCGTATTCCTGGCCATCGACGTAGATGCGGCAAGCATCGGAGTTCGGCGTGGACAGGCCCAGGTGGTAGCGCAGCGAGCCTGCAAACGGGTCGCGGTGCGGGTTCAGGTGGCTGCCGCCGGGCAACAGGGCAAACATTGCGCCCTTGACGTTGGGAATGCTGCTGACCAGCTCGACGGTGCGCGGGCACAGGGCTTCGGCCGAAGGCAACGGCTTGTCGTACCACTTCAGGTAAAACCGCTTCCAACCCTTCTTGAAGAACGAACCGAAGCCGGCATCGTTGTCCTTTTCGGCGGCGCGAATGTAGCCTTCATCGAACAGGCGCATGGCCTCTTCGCGGATTTCCTGCCAGTTGTCTTTCAGCACGTCCAGTTCAGGGAAGCGCTGACGGTCCAGGTAGGGCTTGGACGGCACGCCGGAGAACAGGTACATCAACGCGTTGTAGGGAGCGAACAGCGCCGAATGGTTGACGAACTGGCGCAACACCGGCAGGCGGGCCTTGCCGCGCAGGTGCACGAACAACACGCTGCCGAAAAACACCAGCAAGACACCCGCCTTGGCTGCAAAGGAAAAGGTCATGCTTTCACTCCTTGGGGAAGAGCCAGGGCTGCACCACCTGCTCTTCTGAAAATCATCCTGCCATCATAAACCGATCCCGCCGAGGTACAAACAACCCGGGCGGGATCGCATTCATGAAGATTGTGCAATAAACCACTCCGGCGATTATTGCGCCGGGTCAGCGGCAAGGTCGATTACTGCTGGTTTTCCTGCTCGCTGAACATGTCGCTGAACAACATGCTCGACAGGTAACGCTCGCCCGAATCAGGCAGGATTACGACGATGGTCTTACCCTGCATCTCCGGTTTTTCGGCCAGGCGTACGGCGGCGGCCATGGCTGCACCACAGGAAATCCCGCAGAGAATGCCCTCTTCCTGCATCAGGCGGATGGCCATGGCCTTGGACTCTTCATCGGTCACTGTCGCCACCTGATCGACAATCGACAGGTCGAGATTTTTCGGCACGAAGCCGGCGCCAATGCCCTGGATCTTGTGCGGGCTGGGCTTGAGTTCTTCGCCCGCCAGGGTCTGGGTGATCAACGGCGATGCCAAGGGCTCGACCGCCACCGACAGGATTGCCTTGCCCTGGGTGTGCTTGATGTAGCGCGACACACCGGTAATGGTGCCGCCCGTCCCCACGCCCGCCACCAGCACGTCGACGGCGCCATCGGTGTCGTTCCAGATTTCCGGCCCGGTGGTTTTTTCGTGGATGGCCGGGTTGGCCGGGTTTTCGAACTGACCCGGCAGGAAGTACTGGGCCGGGTCGGAGGCGACGATTTCGTTGGCCTTCTCAATCGCGCCTTTCATGCCTTTGGCCGGGTCGGTCAGCACCAGTTCGGCACCCAGCGCCTTCAACACCTTGCGGCGCTCCAGGCTCATGGAGGCAGGCATGGTCAGCATCAGCTTGTAGCCACGGGCGGCGGCGACGAAAGCCAGGCCGATACCGGTGTTGCCCGAGGTGGGCTCGACGATGGTCATGCCCGGCTTGAGCTTGCCGCTGCTCTCTGCGTCCCAGACCATGTTCGCGCCAATGCGGCATTTGACCGAATAACCCGGGTTGCGCCCTTCGATCTTGGCCAGAATAGTCACGCCACGCGGGGCGATGCGGTTGATCTGCACCAGCGGCGTGTTACCGATGGAATGGGCATTGTCTGCAAAGATACGGCTCATGGCAGGAGTCCTTGGCATGAAAAACAGCACGGAAAGACCTCAAGGGTAAGCCCCGGCCGGTGGCCCGTAAAGCCTGTTCGAACTCGGCCGGGCGTGTTGCGGTCAACCGCACATCCCGCCTTGGAGACGCCCTGATGAGAGCCCGTTATCGCTGGCCGCTGATCGGCCTGGGCTGCCTGGTCGTGTTGCTGGCAGCCTTGCACTTTGCCCTGCCCTACCTGGTGCGCAACTACCTGAACGAAAAACTGGCCGACATGGGCGATTACCGCGGCCAGGTGACCGACATCGACCTGGCCTGGTGGCGCGGCGCTTACCAGATCAACGGCCTGAAGATCGTCAAGACCAGCGGCAAGGTGCCGGTACCGTTCCTCGACGCGCCACTGATCGACCTTTCGGTGAGTTGGCATTCGCTGTGGTACGACAAGGCCGTGGTGGCCGAAGTGACCTTTGTACGCCCAGAACTGAACTTCGTCGACGGTGGCAGCAAACAGGCGTCGCAGACCGGTCGGGGTACCGACTGGCGCCAGCAACTGGAAAAACTGCTGCCCATCACCCTCAATGACGTGCGCATCGACAACGGCGTGCTGACGTTCCGCAACTTCAACTCCAAGCCACCGGTCGACCTCAAGGCCACTCAGTTGAACGCCAACATCCGCAACCTGACCAATGTTCGTGACCCCAAGGGCCGTCGCGATGCGAGTTTCGAAGGTACTGCACTCATCGCAGGCGATGCCAAGGTGGAAAGCCGTGCGACGTTCGACCCGTTCAGTGATTTCGATGACTTCGAATTCAGGCTTCGTGCTACCGGCATCGAACTGCGCAAGCTGAACGACTTCGCCAGCGCCTATGGCAAATTCGACTTCAACGCCGGGCACGGGGACGTAGTCATCGAGGCGCAGGCGGAAAACGGTCGGCTGAACGGCTACATAAAGCCGCTGCTGCGCGATGTCGATGTATTCGACTGGCAACAGGACGTCGAGGAAAAGGACAAGGGCTTCTTCCGCTCGGTGTGGGAGGCAGTGGTGGGGGCGACCGAAACGGTGCTGAAGAACCAGCCAAAAAACCAGTTCGCTACCCGGGTGGAACTCAGTGGCAGCGTGCGCAAGCAGGATGTCAGCGCGTTTGAGGCATTCCTGCAGATCCTGCGTAACGGGTTTATCCAGGCGTTCAATGCCCGCTACGAGCGCGGCGCGCCGGATTCCGACTGAGATTGCGTGACGGGGCATTCAGGGACTGAATACCCGGTCTGCGTTTCCAGCCGCGTGGC
>NZ_JBNRIK010000023.1:16951-32094 GCF_053557975.1 Pseudomonas sp. XP2 | reverse complement strand
TATTCAGTAACACAGAACAGTTCAATCACTGCATTCGCCTTAATTGCGGCATCCCGTGGAACAAGGAGGCCGAGCGCACCCTCGAACGCCCACTGCTGGTCAAGGGCGAGCCCGGCACCGGCAAGACCATGCTCGCCGAGCAGCTGGCGGCCTCGTTCGGTGCGCGGCTGATCACCTGGCACATCAAGTCCACCACCAAGGCCCACCAGGGCCTGTACGAGTACGATGCGGTCAGCCGTCTGCGTGACTCGCAGCTGGGCGTAGACAAGGTGCACGATGTGCGCAACTACCTGAAAAAAGGCAAGCTGTGGGAAGCTTTCGAGGCCGATGAGCGGGTCATCCTGCTGATCGACGAAATCGACAAGGCCGACATCGAATTCCCCAACGACCTGCTGCAAGAGTTGGACAAGATGGAGTTCTACGTCTATGAAATCGACGAGACCATCAAGGCCAGGCAGCGCCCGATCATCATCATTACCTCCAACAACGAAAAAGAGCTGCCGGACGCCTTCCTGCGCCGCTGCTTCTTCCATTACATCGCCTTCCCCGACCGCACCACGCTGCAGCAGATTGTCGACGTGCATTACCCGAACATCAGCCAGTCGCTGGTCAGCGAGGCGCTGGATGTGTTCTTCGACGTGCGCAAGGTGCCGGGCCTGAAGAAAAAACCGTCCACCTCCGAACTGGTCGACTGGCTCAAGCTGCTGATGGCCGACAACATTGGTGAAGCCGTACTGCGCGAACGCGACCCGACCAAGGCCATCCCGCCGCTGGCCGGCGCGCTGGTGAAAAACGAGCAGGACGTGCAACTGCTGGAACGCCTGGCCTTCATGAGCCGGCGCGGCAACCGCTGACAGGAGCCGGGCCATGCTGCTCAACCTGTTCAATGAAATGCGCGCGGCCAAGGTGCCGGTGTCGGTACGTGAGTTGCTGGACCTGCACCAGGCCCTGCAAAAGCACGTGGTGTTCGCCGACATGGACGCGTTCTACTACCTCGCCCGCGCCATCCTGGTGAAGGACGAACGCCATTTCGACAAGTTCGACCGGGCCTTCGCCGCCTACTTCAAGGGCCTGGAAAACCTCGACCGGCACATCGAGGCGCTAATCCCCGAAGACTGGCTGCGCAAGGAGTTCGAGCGTTCGCTCACGGATGAAGAGCGTGCGCAGATCCAGTCCCTGGGTGGCCTGGACAAGCTGATCGAGGAATTCAAGAAACGCCTTGAGGAGCAAAAGGAACGCCACGCCGGCGGCAACAAGTGGATCGGTACCGGCGGTACCAGCCCGTTTGGCTCGGGCGGTTTCAACCCCGAAGGCATCCGCGTGGGTGAGGCCGGTAAACGCCAGGGCAAGGCGGTAAAGGTGTGGGACCAGCGCGAGTACAAGAACCTCGACGACCAGGTGGAGCTCGGCACGCGCAACATCAAGCTGGCCCTGCGCCGGCTGCGCAAGTTTGCCCGCGAAGGCGCCGCCGAAGAGCTGGATATCGACGGCACCATCGACCATACCGCGCGGGACGCCGGCTTGCTGAACATCCAGATGCGCCCTGAACGGCGCAACACGGTAAAGCTGCTGTTGTTGTTCGACATCGGCGGCTCGATGGACGCCCACATCAAGGTCTGCGAAGAGCTGTTTTCGGCCTGCAAGACCGAGTTCAAGCACCTGGAGTACTACTACTTTCACAACTGCGTGTACGAGTCGGTGTGGAAGAACAACCTGCGCCGCACCTCTGAGCGCTATTCCACCTTCGACCTGCTGCACAAGTATGGCGACGACTACAAAGTGGTATTTGTCGGCGATGCGGCCATGGCGCCCTATGAAATCACCCAGCCGGGTGGCAGCGTGGAGCACTGGAACGAAGAGGCCGGGTATGTGTGGCTGCAGCGCTTCATGGAGAAATTCAAGAAGATCATCTGGATCAACCCGTACCCCAAGCAGGCCTGGGACTACACCGCCTCGACCCACCTGGTGCGGGACCTGATCGAAGACAAGATGTACCCGCTGACCTTGCAGGGGCTGGAAGAAGGGATGCGGTACCTGTCCAAGTGATTTTGCCTGTGCCGGCCCTTTCGCGGGCTTGCCCGGGAAAGGGCCGGCAGCCTTACAACCAACGGCCCAGGTAAACCTGGTGCTCCCGCCAGGCCTCATCCTGCACCACCGCCCTGAAGCGCACCACCGCCCCCGGCATGCACTGCGCCAGTTGCGCCAGCGCCAACGGCGTCAACGCCCCCAGCCGCGGATACCCGCCTATGGTCTGCCGATCATTGAGCAACACAATCGGCTGCCCATCCGGCGGCACCTGCACCGCCCCCAGCGGTATCCCTTCAGAAATCATCGGCGCCCCCTGGTAAACCAGCTGCGGCCCCAACAGGCGGATGCCCATGCGGTCAGCCCGGCTGTCCAGCGTCCACTCCCGGTTGAAGGCTTCGAACAGGCTGGTACCACTGAAATCACCGATCTGTGCGCCTATCACCAGGTCGAGCACTGGCTTTTCTGCGTACTGCGGGCGCAGCGCTTGCGGCACCTCGCGCAGGGTTGCATGGCTAGCGGTGAACACCAGTGCCTGGGCCTCAACCAGCGCAGTACCCTGACCATCGATGCCACCCAGCGCTTCACGTACCACGGTGGCACAGCTGCCCAGTACATCCTCACCCTGAAACCCGCCCGGTGCCGCCAGGTAAGCCCGCACACCCTGCTTTGGCTGCTTCAGGGTCAAGCGCTGCCCTTTGCTCAAGGCAAAGCTGCGCCAGGGCACGACGGGCTGATCATCGACGCGCGCGTCCAGGTCGGCACCGGCCAGGGCCAGCACACAATCCTGTTCGGCCACCACGCTAAAGCCCCCCAACGCCACCTCGACCACCGGCGCCTCCAACGGGTTGCCCAGCAACCAGTTGGCCCAGCGCATCGCCACCCAGTCCAGTGCCCCGCCCTGGGTCACGCCCAAGTGACGCACGCCAAAACGGCCAGCATCCTGCAACTGGCACAGCGGCGTGCTGGCCTCGATCTTCAATTGCTTCATCCTTGTGCCTCCACATCGCCGCCCAACGCCAGGAACTCGCTGCGCGAAACCGGCACGAAACGCACCCGGTCGCCGGGTTGCAACAGGCTGTAGCCGTCACGCTCACGGTCGAACAGGCGCACCGGCGTGCGCCCGATCAGGTTCCAGCCACCTGGGGATACTGCCGGATACGCCGCCGTCTGGCGCTCGGCGATGCCCACGCTACCCGCCGCCACCCGCTTGCGCGGGGTGCTCAGACGCGGACTGGCCAGGCGTTCGTCGACCAGGCCCATAAAGCCGAAACCGGGGGCGAAGCCCAAGGCGAATACAGGATAATCACGTGCGCAATGCAAGCGCACAACCTCGGCTTCACTCATGCCGCTGCGCGCCGCCAGCACAGGCAGTTCTGGGCCCACGCTGGGGTCGTACCACACCGGGATCTCGTGGCGCCGGCCGCCTCTGCCGGTGTCTGGCTGCAAACCCTCCAGCGCCTGCGTGATCAGCGCCCTCGCCCCACCTGGCGGCAGGTCGAACTGCACCATCAGCGTGGTGTAGGACGGCACCAGATCCAGCAGGTGCTCGCCGAACACGGCGCTCAGGCGCTGGCTGGCGGCGAGCATCCACGGCATGTTGGCCTCGTCGATACGGTCGAACAGGCGCACCATCAGGCTGTCGATGGCGACCACTTCAATACGCGCCTTCATTGCGACTCCAGAGCATCGAGGGCTTGGCGTATCTGCCTCACCGCTGCCACCGAACTGTCGTTGTCGCCATGTACGCAAAGCGTGCTGGCCTGCAGGCGCAGGGCACTGCCATCGTCCGCCATCAGCGCGTCGCCACGGGCCAGGCGCACTGCCTGCTCCACCACCCGCGCCGGGTCGTGATGCACTGCCCCAGGCAAGCGGCGCGACACCAGGTGGCCGCTGGCGGTGTAGGCGCGGTCGGCGAAGGCCTCGAACCACAACGGCACGCCAATTTCATCGCCCAGGGCCTGGGCGGCGCGGTTGTCAGCGGTGGCCATCAACATCAATGGCAAGGTGCTGTCGTAGGCCGCCACGGCCTCCAGCACGGTACGCAGCTTTAGCGGGTCGGCCATCATGTCGTTGTACAGCGCGCCATGGGGCTTCACATAGGCCACGCGGCCACCCAGCACTTTGCAGATGCCGTCCAGCGCGCCGATCTGGTAATGCAGCAGGTCGCGGATTTCCTCGGGGCTGCAGGCCATGGAGCGGCGGCCGAAGCCGACCAGGTCCGGGTAGGCCGGGTGCGCGCCAATGGTCACCCCATGCGCCAGCGCCAGCGCCACGGTGCGGCGCATGATGCCGGGGTCGCCGGCGTGGTAGCCACAGGCGATGTTGGCGCAGTCGATGTAGGGCATTACCTCGGCGTCCAGGCCCATGCGCCAGCTGCCGAAACTCTCACCCATGTCGCAATTGAGTAGCAGGCGTTCCACCACGCGGTCTCCCTTGTTGTTGTTCACAGGCGTACCTTACCGCGCCTGCAGCTGTTTGCCGCGTGTTTCCGGCAGGCTCAAGGCCGCCACGATCACAATTCCGTAGGACACGGCAGCGAACATGCCGATACCCAGGCCCAGTGGCACGTTCTGGCCGAGCATACCGATCAGCAACGGGAACAGAGCCGCAATGACCTTACCGATGTTGTAGCAAAAGCCCTGCCCCGAACCGCGAATGCGCGTAGGAAACAGCTCCGTCAGAAACGCGCCCATGCCGCTGAAGATGCCCGAGGCGAAGAAGCCCAACGGGAAGCCCAGCCACAGCATCACGCCATCGCTGACCGGCAGCTGCGTGTACAGCAGCACGATCACGAACGAGCCCACGGCAAACAGGATGAAGTTCTTCTTGCGCCCCAGCAGGTCGGACAAGTAAGCGCTGACCACATAGCCCACGTACGAACCCACGATCACCATGGCCAGGTAGCCACCCGTGCCCAGCACGCTGAGGCCGCGCTCGTTCTTGAGGAAGGTCGGCAGCCACGAGGTGATGGCGTAGTAGCCGCCCAATGCGCCAGTGGTCAACAGGGACGCACGCACAGTGGTCCACAGCATGCCCGGGGCGAAGATTTCGTAGAAGTGCGAAGGTGCCTCGGCGGTCTCCACTGCCTTGGCCTGGCGATACACTTCAGGGTCTTTGACCAGGCGCCGAACGAAGATCACGAAGATCGCCGGCACCAGCCCCAACAGGAACAGTGCACGCCAGGCCTGCTCTGGCGGCAGCCAGGAGAACAGCAGTGCGTAGAGAATCGCCGTGAGGCCCCAGCCGATGGCCCAGCCGGACTGCACCATGCCCACTGCCTTGCCGCGGTCCTGTGCGCGGATTACCTCGCCAATCAGCACTGCACCAGCGGTCCATTCACCGCCGAAGCCAAAGCCCATCAGCGTGCGGGCGATAAGCAGCTGTTCGTAGTTCTGGGCGAAGCCGCACAGGAAGGTGAAAAAGGCGAACCACAATACCGTCAGTTGCAAGGTGCGCACCCGGCCGATGCGGTCGGAGAGGATACCGGCGACCCAGCCCCCCACGGCCGAGGCGATCAAGGTGCTGGTATGGATCAATCCGGCTTCGGTGGTGGTGATGCCCCACAGCATGATCAGCGTGGGGATGACAAAACTGAGCATCTGCGTGTCCATGCCGTCCAGGCCATAGCCGATCTTGCAGCTCCAGAAGGTGCGCCGTTGCTGTTTGTCGATGTCGCGGTACCAGGCGAAAGGCCCGGACGAAGAAGGTGAGCTGACCTGCTGCTGCACGCCGGTGGGGTTCATGGATGCCTCGGCTTGTTGGTATTGTTTTATGGGCGACATGAAGCGTCGCGGCCTGGGCACCATTGTTCAAAGGCCACGCCGCCTGCGTCCAACGAGAAAAACCGCCGGTCTGGAACAAGAAAAACTGATCATGAACCTTCGCTTCCTCGAAACCTTCGTCTGGGTCGCCCGGCTCAAAAGCTTCCGCCTGACGGCAGAAAAGCTGTTCACCACCCAAGCCTCGGTATCCAGCCGCATTGCCGCGCTGGAGGCAGACCTGGGCGTGAAGCTGTTGCTGCGTGACTCACGTGGGGTCAGCCTGACCCCGGAAGGCGGCAAGGTGCTGGAGTATGCCGAGCGCATGCTGGATACCGCCAAAGCCATGAAGCAGTCGCTGGACAGCGACCGGGCCAAGGTCGGGCGCATTCGCATCGGCGTGATGGACACGGTGATCCACACCTGGATGAGTGCGCTGGTGGCAGAGCTGACCGAGCGCTACCCGCAGGTCGAAATCGAGCTGGTGGCCGACACCGCGCTGAACTTGCGCGAGCAGCTGCAGAAAGGCTTTCTCGACGTGATTTTGCAGACCGACCTGCTGCGCGAGCAGTCGATTCGCAGCCTCGACCTGGCGCGCTACCCCATGGGCTGGGTGGTGGCGGCTGGCTCGCACCAGCACCGGGACTATGCGTCGCTGGCCGAGCTTGGGCGCGAGCGCATCATCACCTTCTCGAAGAATTCACGGCCGCACCAGGAGGTGCTGAGCTTGCTGCAGGCTGCGGGGGCGCAGACGCCGCGGTTGAATTGCGTGAACTCGGTGGCGGCGATCACCCGGCTATTGCGCGACGGTTTTGGCATTGGCGCATTGCCGCCGGCGCTGGTGGATGCCGAGTTGGGTCGGGGCGAGCTGGTGTTGCTGCAAGGCCTGCAACCGCCACCAAGCCTGGAACTGGTGGTGGCGTGGCAGACAGGGGTGGCGTTGGTCGATGAAGTGGTCGGGGTGTGCCGACAGGTGCTGGAGCGGTATGCGCGGGATGTGGGTGAGCAGCGGATAGCACTCATCTGACCGGCTAACGCGGTCTTTGTGGGAGCGGCCTAGCGCCAGCTTTCTTTCACCGCCCTGCGCCGCCCGCCCAGGATCACCCAGCCAAGCCCCAGCAACAGGCTTTCGACCACAAAGGCCAGCACAAACCCTGCGCCAACACCCCAGCCAATTGCCTCGGGCACCAGCAGAATCTGGTAGCTGTAGGCATTGAGGGTTTCCTCGCGCAGTTGTGGGTCGGCCTGCACCAGCACATGCCAGGTACGCTGGGCCCACGGCCCTTGCAACGCCTGCCATTCTTTTTCCAGCAGTTCGTTGCGGATCATCAGGCTTTCGATGCTGTTGGCATCACTGTTGAACACCGGGTCGTCACTGCTGCGGTAATGCTGCAGCAGCGCCTGCAAATCGCCTTTGAAAAATCGCTCGGCCGTTTGCCGGAACCCATCCAGCGCCTCGCGCGACTCGAACAGGTGCGCCTCGACCCGCTGGCTATAGTCCTTGACCAGCCCAGGGACCTGGATACCGGCCAGCAGGCCGAAGGTGAACAGCAGCAACCGCAGGTAACTTCTGAACATGCAGCGTCCTTAGCTCTGGCCGTGTGCCACGCACTCGCCGTGCCGCCACAGGGCCCATTGACCGGGCTCGTAGCGATGCCAGGTCTCGTTCTCGGTCAGGGCCTCGGTGGCAATCACCGTGACCACGTCGTTGGGGGTGGTTTCGGTATGAAAATCGACGATCAGGTCGACATCCTTCAACCGCGCGGCACCAAACGGCGCACGGCGGGTAATGTGCACCAGCTTGGTCGAACAGAAGCAGAACAGCCAGTCGCCATCGCTGAGCATGCAGTTGAACACACCCCGGCCACGGTAGCCGGCACAGGCTTCCACCAGCACCGGCAGCAGCTGTTCTACCGGCACCGGCTCGGGGAAAGCACTGCGGATGCGGTTGAGCAAGTCGCAAAAAGCCGCTTCGCTGTCGGTGTCGCCCACCGGCCGGTAGAAGCTGGCCTGCCCTTTGAAATCGCCCAGTTGCCCATTGTGCGCAAAGCACCAGTTGCGGCCCCACATTTCCCGCATGAACGGGTGGGTGTTGGACAGGCACACCCGGCCGACGTTGGCCTGACGGATATGCCCGATCACCACCTCGCTCTTGATCGGGTAACGCTGCACCAGGTTGGCCACTTCCGACTCGCTGCTCGCGGCCGGGTCCTGGAACAGGCGCAGCCCGCGGCCTTCATAGAAGCCGATACCCCAGCCGTCACGGTGCGGGCCGGTACGGCCCCCGCGCTGCATCAGGCCGGTAAAGCTGAAAACGATGTCGGTGGGGACGTTGGCACTCATGCCCAGCAGTTCGCACACAGGCGTGTCTCCTCCGCTTACAGACGGGGCTCGACCCGGCCATTGCCGCGGGGAACGGCAGGGCGTGGGTCGTCGCGGTAACGGTCGCCGCGCTCGGCGGCCAAGGGGGCTTGCCCGGCGACCTGGTCATCTTCATCCGCCTGGCGCTTGGCGGCCGCCTCGGCTTGCACACGCCGCTCACTGGCGCGTTTTTCCAGCGGCCAGCGCACCAGCACGAAGAGAAAATACAGGCCGAAGGCAATCATGCCGTACATGGCGAAGTCGGACACCGCACGCCAGGCGTTGTTGCCCACCTTGAAGGCAAGGTCCAGGGCAGTGATGGCGATGGCCGGGGCGAAGCTGTCCTTGACCGGGTCGACGACAGTCGGGGTCAGCAGCAGCACTGCCAGCACCACCCGCAGCGGTTCGCGCAGCCAGCGCCACATCCAGCCGGTAAGCTTGAAGGCCACCAGCAGGCAGCCCAAGGCGGCCACGGCGTACAGGCCCCAGGCAAAGGTGTAGTCGTTCTCGGTCATGGTGTTCGTGCAAGCCAGGCAAAGAGATGCCTATGATAAACACTTTTCCGGGCGCAGACAGTGTTTGCCTGTACTGGCCTCTTCGCGGGCGTGCCCGCCAAGAGGCCGGTACAGGCAACCCCAACCAAGAGACCCTCAATGCAAACCAAGCCCCAACCTCCCATCGCCCACGCCGATAACGCCGCCGACCCGTACGCCTGGCTGCAACAGCGCGACACCCCCGAGGTACTCGCCTACCTGCAAGCCGAAAACGCCTACCAGGAAGCCTGCCTGGCCGACCAGGCACCGTTGCGTGAGCAATTGTTCGAAGAGATCAAGGGCCGCATCCTGGAAACCGACCTGTCACTGCCGGCCCCCTGGGGCCCCTACCTGTACTACACCCGCACCACCGCAGGCGACGAGTACCCACGGCACTACCGCTGCCCGCGCCCGGCAGACGACTCGAACACCGTCGATGAAAGCCAGGAGCAACTGCTGCTCGACCCCAACGCCCTGGCCAATGGCGGCTTTTTGTCGCTGGGGGCGTTCAACGTCAGCCCCGACCACCGCCTGCTTGCCTACAGCCTCGACACCAGCGGCGATGAAATCTACACCCTGTACGTCAAGGACCTGGCCACCGGCAGCATCACCGGCCTGCCCTTCGACGACTGCGACGGCAGCCTGACCTGGGCCAATGACAGCCAGACGCTGTTCTTCGCTGAACTGGACGACACCCACCGCCCTTGGCGCCTGCGCCGTCATACCCTCGGCAGCGACGCTGCGCAGACCGTGTTCGAAGAGCCCGACGGGCGCTTCTTCCTGCACTGCTACCGCACCAGCTCCGAGCGTCAACTGGTGCTGCTGCTGAACAGCAAGACCACCAGCGAGGCCTGGGTACTGGATGCCGAAACGCCGCAGGCGCCGTTCACCTGCCTGGCGCCGCGTGTCGAAGGCCATGAGTACTTCCCCGACCATGGCCAGCTCGATGGCGAGTGGCGCTGGTTCATCCGCACCAACCAGGACGGTATCAACTTCGCGCTGTACCAGGCCCCGGCCACACCGGTGCCCAGCCGTGCACACTGGCAGGTGCTGGTGGCACACCGCGATGCGATCATGCTCGAAGGCCTCAGCCTGAATGCCGGCGCGCTGACCCTGAGCCTGCGCGAAGGCGGTTTGCCGATCATCGAAGTACGCCCGCAAGGCCTGCCATGCTACCGTGTGGAACTCCCCGACGCCGCCTACAGCCTGTACGTGCAAGACAGCCTGGAGTTTGCCAGCACACGCGTACGCCTGCGTTACGAAGCGCTCAACCGCCCAGCCCAGGTGCGCCAGCTGGAGCTGGCCAGCGGCGCCCAGGCCGTGCTCAAGCAAACCCCGGTGCTGGGTGCGTTCGATGCTGATGACTACGTGAGCGAGCGCCGGTGGGCAACCGCAGCGGATGGCACCCAGGTGCCGATCAGCCTGGTGCGTCGCCGCCAGGACCTGGGCCAACCCGTGCCGCTGTACCTGTACGGTTACGGCGCCTATGGCGAAAGCCTGGACCCTTGGTTCTCCCATGCGCGGCTGAGCCTGCTGGAACGCGGCGTGGCTTTTGCCATCGCCCATGTGCGCGGCGGTGGCGAACTGGGCGAAGCCTGGTACCGTGCCGGCAAGCAGGAGCACAAACCCAATACCTTCAACGACTTCATCGCCTGCGCCGAACACCTGATCGCCGAGGGTGTGACCACTGCCGAGCAGCTGGCCATCAGCGGCGGCAGCGCTGGCGGCCTGCTGATCGGTGCAGTGCTCAACCTGCGGCCCGAGCTGTTCCGCTGTGCGATTGCCGAAGTACCGTTCGTCGACGTGCTCAATACCATGCTCGACCCCGAGCTGCCGCTGACCGTGACCGAGTACGACGAATGGGGCAACCCTGAGGAGCCGCAGGTGTATGAACGGATCAAGGCTTATGCGCCGTACGAGAATGTAAAAGCGCAGGCCTACCCGGCGATGCTGGTGGTAGCGGGCTACAACGACAGCCGCGTGCAGTACTGGGAAGCAGCCAAATGGGTGGCGCGCTTGCGCACGCACAAGACCGACAGCAACCTGCTGCTGCTCAAGACCGAGATGGGAGCTGGGCATGGTGGGATGAGCGGGCGGTACCAGGGGTTGAAAGATGTGGCCCTGGAGTATGCGTTCGTGTTTGGCGAATTAGGTATCGCCTGAAGGGAGGTTTGAGCACCTGCCCGCTCCCACAGGACCGGCGCAGGCCGCTCATGCTCAATCATCCTGCACCGCCGGCTTCGGTGGGTCCTGGCGCAACCCCGGCAATGGCTGGTCCTTCGGCGGCCCGGGCACTGGCATTGGCGGCAACAAGGGCGCCCCCGGCTGGCTGTCGTAGGCTTTGGGCGGTGTACTCGGGGTGATCTGCGGGTATGGCGTGGGTGTGGGGGTGCCCGGTGCACCCGGCACTGGCGTAGTGAGGCGAGGTGGCGTGCTGGCAGCTTCGGCCAGGGGCAGGCCAGCCATCAGCAGCGCGGTCAGGATCGCGTGAAACATCAGCAACCTCCTGTCGGGAACCTTTCTACAGGCTACGCCTAAATCACCGCTTTCGCCTGTCCGCCTGCCCTGCAAGCGCGCTAGACTCAATGCCATAACCGTCATTTGCCTGATCAGAACAAAGGAAACACCATGAGCTCCACCTCTTCCGCCGCCGCCACCGCGCGCCTTGATCGCATCCTGGCCGATGCCAAGCGTGACAAGGAAATGGGCTACCGCGACAAGGCCCTGAGAATGTACCCGCACGTCTGCGGCCGTTGCGCCCGCGAATTCGCTGGCAAGCGCCTGAGCGAGCTGACCGTGCACCACCGTGACCACAATCACGACAACAACCCGCAGGACGGCTCCAACTGGGAGCTGCTGTGCCTGTACTGCCACGACAACGAGCACTCGCGCTACACCGACCAGCAGTACTTCAGCGAAGGTTCCACCAGCACACCGAGCATCGCCAAGGCCACCCACAATCCGTTCGCCGCGCTGGCGGGCATGTTGAAGAAAGACTGACCATCGATTCGGCCCCCACTGCTACCGGGCAGCCCGTATAATGGCGCTTTTTTTCGCGAAGGGCCCCGGTACGTGGCAAACAAACGATACAGCTGCATCGGCCTGTTCAACCCCAAGTCCCCAGAAAACGTGGGCTCGGTGATGCGCGCTGCGGGTTGCTATGGCGTCAATTCGGTGTTCTACACCGGCAAACGCTACGAACGTGCGCGTGACTTTGTCACTGACACCAAGCGCGTGCACTACGACATTCCGCTGATCGGCATCGATGACCTGCAGCGCATCGTTCCGCTGGGCTGTACCCCGGTGGCGGTCGAGCTGGTGGAAGGTGCGCGGCCACTGCCGGAATATACCCACCCGGACCGGGCCATCTACATCTTCGGGCCGGAAGACGGCAGCCTCAGCCCCGAGGTGCGGGCATGGTGTGAAGAGACCATCTACATCCCCACCGAGGGTTGCATGAACCTGGCTGCGACCGTGAATGTAGTGCTGTATGACCGTTTGGCCAAAGGGCTGAATACCCGCTCTGGGCCCAAGTTCAAATAAAGTTGCCGCTGAGCGCCCCGAGTGAACGCGGCTGACACCCTGCTGGTCAGCTGCTTACATTTCACACGGAGGTCTTGCCATGTTCGATATCCATTCTGCTGCGTCTTCTGCGTCTTCGCAGCACAATGTCCATGGCCTGGAACGGGTCAGTTCGCTGGCTGGAGGGGCACTGATGGTGAGCAAAGGGCTGCGCCAGGGTGGCTTTATCGGCTTGCTGCAGCTCGTGGTCGGAGGTATTGCGGTGGCACGCGGGGTCAGCGGGCATTGCTCGACCAAGGCGTGGTGGCAGCGACATCGGCAGGAGTACCACCGGTTGCGTTCGGATATAGAACGCAGTGCGGTGGAGCTGGAGGCGTTGAAGGCCAGTGCCAAGGCGGCGACGCGGGGAGTGACGGTGACCGGGAAGGATCCGTTGGCAGACAGCTGATCTTTGTATCGTCTGGGCTGGCCTCTACGCGGGGCAAGCCCGCTCCCACAGGTACCGCACAGGGTTCGAGGTACAGGCCCCAGGGATGTCTAGCGCAACACTTTGCTCTGCAGCACCTCGGACTTGCGCCCCATGACGTTCTCGCTGATTTGCACAAAGTCTTCAGTGCTCACGCTGGGCAAGCGCATCAGCCCGCGTACCACATCGTCCAGCGAACGCTTGGCCTGTGTGTGGATGCGGATTTCCTTGTCCAGTGCCTGCAGCAAGATCACCCCACGGGCCACCTGAGCGGGGCTGGCGCGTTCGCCCTTGAGCCGGGTGACCTTGGCGCCCTGCTTGCTCAGGCGTGCCTGCCAGGCCTGATAGCGGTCGTCGCTCACCCCGCCTGAACGGCGCAGCAACTCGCTGGCGTAGTAGTCGGTCAGGCTTTCCACCAGCCAGTCACTGCCGTCACGCCCATGGATCTGCGCGAACAGCTGCACCATTTCGCGCAGCAACGGGCTGCTGCCGTTCTCGCTGATCATCGGCCGGGCGCTGTGCAGGTACAGCGAACCCTGCGCTGCCATTGCCCCGCGCCACATGCCGTCACGGGCACCGACCAGCAGCAGCTTTGGCGGGTTGCGCGGGAACACGGCCTGCAACTGCGGCCAGACATAGGTCAGCAAGGTCAGGCTGTCCATGCGCCGCATGCCCTGCCCGACCGGTGCGGCCACGGTGACCTCGGTATCGCCCAGGCGGGCACGGCGGCTACCCAGGTCGCCGGCCAGCATCCAGCCAGTCGGGCGGTCGAACAGGCGCGAAACATTGTCGATGCGGAACTTGTCCTTGCCAATGCGTGGCCAGGACGTCTCGATACTCTTCCAGCCCTCGGGCAAGTCGAACGCCAGGCGTGCCACAAGCTCCGTGCCATCTTGCTGGTCAAGCCGCGCAGGCGGTACCAGCTGGTCGCCGAGGAACAGCGCCCAGTGAGGGGTAACACGCGAGGAATAGGCACCGCTGGCGAGCTTCTGGTCCAACTGCACGCGGTAGCTGAGGCTGGTCTTGCCGGCCGCCGGCTGCCACACGCCACGCTGGCCCTTGAGTTGCCATTGGCCATCGGTCTGGAAGCCGCTGAAGGCCGCCGCCTTGCCCAGATCGAAGTCGAGGCTGCGCACGGCACTGCCTTCAGCCAGGGTCAGGCGGACTTCCGCTTGGCCACTGGCGGGCAACAGGCGCACCTGGTAGTCAAGGTCGACCTTTTTCGCCCAGGCTGGCGAACTGGCCATCAGGCCCAACAGCAACAACAGCTGGCAACGCATACAGAAACTCCTTGTTTCCCCGTGGCAGCGGGCCGCGCCGGTCAGCTGGCGCGGAAGATCAGGTGGTCTTCCCAGTCGTCTTCGTGCACATCCTGCTCCCTGAGCATACGCCCCGACTGGGAAATGCGCTGTTCATGGACCTGCTGGCGATCGCCACAGACAAGGTGGTGCCAGGCCGGCAGGTCCTTGCCCTCGCTGACCAGGCGATAACCGCAGGTGCTTGGCAGCCACGTGAACTGGTCGGCCTTGCCCGGGGTGAGCTGGATGCAGTCCGGTACATGCGCGAAGCGGTTGGGGTAGTCGCTGCACTGGCAGGTATCCATGTCCAGCAATTTGCAGGCGATACGCGTGTAATAGACGCTGTTGTCGTCTTCGTCCTCAAGCTTTTGCAGGCAGCACAGGCCGCAGCCGTCGCACAGCGACTCCCATTCTTGCGGGCTGAGTTGCTCGAGGGTCTTGCGCCGCCAGAACGGCGCGTTTTCAGCGATCATCACACGGTTTCCTGCATTCATCTTTAGGGCCACGGCGCGCGGCGGCGCCAGTCTAGAGCCTGGCCTTCGGCAAAGCCAGACCGCTTGTCAGTCGCGACGGGACGCAGTAGCGTGCGGGTTTCCCGTCCGTTTGCAGGAGCTGTCATGAGCGCCAACCCCCGCATTGCCGATTACGCCATCAACGAACAGTTCATCAACCGCTGGTCGCCACGCGCCTTCACCGCCGAACCGATCAGCGAACAGACCCTGCTGAGCTTCCTGGAAGCCGCACGCTGGGCACCGTCGGCGTACAACTCGCAACCTTGGCGCTTCCTGTATGCCCGCCGCGACACGCCAAACTGGGAGCGCTACCTGAACCTGCTGGTGCCGTTCAACCGCAGCTGGGCGCAACAGGCCTCGGCGCTGGTACTGATCATTTCCAAGACCACCTTTGCAGCCCCGGGCGCCACGGAAGAAAAACCGGCGCTGTGGCACACCTTCGACACCGGCTCCGCCTGGGGCCACCTGGCCCTGCAGGCCAGCATCAGCGGCTGGCATACCCATGGCATGGCTGGTTTCGACCAGGACTTGGCGCGTCAGGAACTGAAGATTCCCGAGGGCTACGTGCTGCATGCCATGGTGGCGATCGGCAAGCTGGGTGACAAGGCCAGCCTGGATGAAGCGCTGCAGTCGCGTGAAGTACCGAGCCCGCGCAAGCCGCTGAG
>NZ_JBNRIK010000023.1:12133-16795 GCF_053557975.1 Pseudomonas sp. XP2 | reverse complement strand
TCCCGCCCCCGCGAAGAGGCCGGCACAGGCAACATCAATCAGTAGCCCCGGGCAAAGTCCACTTCCCCACGCAACCCCTGCCCCGCTTCATAAGCCCGCACATTCTCGACAAACAACCGCACCATCGCTGCCGGCGAGGTGGGTGCCGAGCTGTGCCCGGTCAACAATAGCCCCCAGGCGGTCCAGAACGGGTGCTGCCGGGGCAACGGCTCCTGCCGGCAGACATCGATCACCGCTCCGGCCAGATGGCCCTGCTTCAGTGCCTCTACCAGGTCGGCATCGACCACGGCCGCGCCACGCCCGGCATTGATGAACAACGCCGTGGCCTGGAAGCACTTGAACAGCGCCGCGTCATACAGGTCGTGGGTAGCAGGGGTGTCCGGCAGCAGGTTGAGCACGTAGTCGGCCTGGCCCACCATGCGTGGCAAGTCGGCCAGCGCAGCCACCTCGACGAACGGTGCCTGTTCCCGGGCGCTGCTGGCTACGCCGTACAGCACCACACCAAACGGCTGCAGGAACTCGGCCACCCGCTGGCCAATGTCGCCGGTGCCGACAATCAGCACCTTGCGCCCTTCCAGCGTGCGCCCCGGGCGGTCATCCCAGCGCCGCTCGACCTGGCTCACCAGGCGCGACAGCACCTCGCGCTCATGGCCGAGCATGTAGGTCAGCATGTACTCGGCCATCACCTGGCCGAATATGCCCACCGCACGGGTCAGGCGATAGTCACGCGGCAGGCCATCGGCCAGCAACGGCGTGATACCGGCCCACGTCGATTGCATCCATTCCGGTTTGAGGCCCTGGCGTAGCAAGCTCGCCAGCAAGTCCGGCTGGCCCAGCCACACCGTGCACTGCGCTGCCTTACGGGCCAGCTCGGCGGAGTCACCGCTGGTCAGGATTTCCACGTTCGGCGCTGTTTCGCGCAAAAGCCCGGCGTAACGAGCATGGTCATGCTCAGCAATCAGTACACGCATGGTCAGACCGGGTCGTTACGGCGCAACAGCTCTTCGGGCAGGTGCTCGATGTACTCATCTTCCAGCGGCGGCATCTGCAGGTGGTAGCCCTGGTTATCGAGGTTTTCCAGCACCTTGGTGATGTCCTCGCGGGCCAGCTTGCGCTCGGGGCTAAGCACCAGGTCAAACGCGTGCATGGGGGTGCCAAAGGCCGGCAACAGGCCTTCGGGCACACGCTCCAGGCCGTCGGCCTTGAGCACGTACAGGTACATTTCGTTCTTGCGGGGGCTCTTGTAGATCGAGCAAATGCGTTTCATCGGGTTTCTCCGGCAGCTGCCAGGTTGTCCAGCAGGGCCTGGCCCATGCGCTCACGGCGCCAGCCGCGCAGCGAATCGGGCAGTTGATAAGGGCCATGGGGGTAGCCGGTCTTGAGCAGCGCTTCCAGGGCTTTCTTGCGCAGCATCAGCTCGGGGGCAATGCCCAGGCGCTCGCCTTCGGCCTGGCCGATGGCACGCAGTTGCTTGAGAATGCCCGCAGCCTCGATCGGCAGTGGTTCAGGCAACGGCGCTGGCCACTGCTCGGCAGGCAGGCTGCCCGCGCGCTTGATCAGCTGCACGAGAAACTCACCGTCCTGACGAATGGTGCGCGGGTGCATCTCGTCGATCTTGGCCAGCGCCGACAGGTTGTTCGGCTGGCTCTTGGCCATGGGCCACAGCGAGTGTTCCTTGAGGATGCGGTTGCGCGGCACATCACGGTTGCGCGCTTCGCGCTCGCGCCAGGCGCACAGTTCGCGCAGCACCGCCAGTTGCTGGGGGGCCAGCTTCCAGGCGAGCTTGACGTCGCGGTACAGGCTTTCGGGCTCGACTTCACGGCGCAATGCGGCCACCAGCTCGGCGCCGTCTTCCAGCACCCAGGCGTACTTGTCGTCGGACAAACGCGGGCGCAGCACCGTGAACAGCTCGGCCAGGTGCACGGCATCCTCGGCCGCATAACTGATCTGGGTTTCAGAGAGCGGGCGCTGCAGCCAGTCGGAGCGGGTCTCACCCTTGGGCAGCTCGATACCCAGCACCTCCTGCACCAGGCGCGAATAGCCCATGGAGAAGCCCAGGTTCAGGTAACCGGCAGCCAGCTGGGTGTCGAACAGCGGCTGCGGCAGCTTGCCGGTCAGGCGCAGCAGCACTTCAAGGTCTTCGCTGCAGGCGTGCAGCACCTTGACCACACCGCAGTCTTCCAGCAGATCGGCCAAGGGTTGCCAGTTGCCGATCAGCAGCGGGTCGATCAGGAAGGCCCGCTGGCCGTCACCGATCTGAATCAGCCCGGCTTTCGGGTAGAAGGTGTCGACCCGCATGAATTCGGTGTCGACGGCGACGAAGGGCAGTTGGTGCCAGTCGCGGCAGTGTTCGGCCAGGCTCTGGTCGTCACGGATCCAGTGAATTTCGATGGCCACGAGGCTCTCCCACTAACATTGGCGCGCAGTATATACGGCGCGGGCACTGCTGGTGAAACCCGGGCCATCCTTGATATCGATCAGTGGTGCTGTTTGTGAGTGAAGGAACGGCATTTCAGCGCTTGGCCGCCAGCCAAGGCCGGCAGCTGGCGAACATGTCCAGCGACTGCTGGTAGACCTCGGTGCGCACCTGCAACAGGCCGAGCATGGAGTGGAACAGGTTGTCCTGCGACAGCGGGGCATCGCTGAGCTTGGCCAGGCAGTCGGTGTCGAGGCCGAAGTCCTCCTTGTAGCTGTCGGAGAACCAGGTCAGCAGCGGCACGTGCTTTTGCTGCTCAGGGGCGATGGGGTAAGGCGTGCCATGCAGGAACAGGTTGTACTCGCCCAGCGACTCGCCGTGGTCGGACAGGTAGATCATGGCCGTGTCGACCTTGTCCTGTTTGCTGCGCAAGGTGTCGATCAGCGAAGCCAGCACCTTGTCGGTATAGGCCAGGGTGTTGTCATAGCCGTTGATGATCTCCTGCTCGCTGCACTGGTTAAGTGCGTTGCTCTGGCATACCGGCGTGAAGCGCTCGCCGCCACTGGGGTAGCGCTTGAAGTATTCCGGCCCGTGGCTGCCCATCTGGTGCAGCACCAGCACGGTGTCCCTGTCGAGGTTGTCGATCAGCTCGTCCAGACCTTGCAGCAGGATCTGGTCATGGCATTCGCCATTGGCGCACAGTTGGGGGTCCTTGAGGTTGCTGACATCAATGAACTGCACGCGGTCGCAGGTACCCTTGCAGCCCGACTGGTTGTCACGCCACTGCACGGCCAGGCCGGCACGCTGGAGAACGTCCAGCAACCCTTCGCGGTTCTTCGCCACGCGGGCATCGTAATCCTTGCGCTTCATGCCCGAGAACATGCACGGCACCGAGACTGCGGTTTCCGTGCCGCACGAGTGCACATCGGAAAACGCCAGCAGGCCTTGTTCCTTGGCCAGGTTCGGCGTGGTATCGCGCTCGTAGCCCAGCACGCCGAAATGGTCTGCCCGGGCACTTTCGCCGACGACCAGCACCGTCAGCGACTTGCGCTCGTGTTTTTGCCAGGCGGCATCTCGCTTGGCATCTTCGCCATAAGACTGGAATGGGCGCGAGGCAGTACCGACCCGCTCGCTGACATAACCGATGGAGGCCCCAACGATATTGCTCGGGGTCAGCATCAGGCGCAGTTCGTGGTGGTTGCGAAACAGCGACGACAACCCTTGATAATTGACCAGCGCTACCGAGCCAAGGGCCACGACACAGGCACCACTGACCACCAGCTTGCCCAGCAGCTCGCGGTGCCAGGGGCGGTAAGCGATCTGCACCTTCCACAACAACACTGACGGCAAGACACCCAATAACAGGATATAGGCAGCAAACTTCAGCGACATCAGATCGCGCACTTCTGCAACATTGGTCTCAGCCATATTGCGGAACATGCCGGCATCAATCAGTACACCGTACTGGTTCATGAAGTAAGCCGCGCCCGCGCCACTCATGAACAACACGATGAGTACCGGCTTCAATACATAACGGAAGGCAACCAGGGTGAGAATGAGGTTGAAGGCGAACAGCATCAGCACCGCAAACGCCAGGCTCAGCCAAAGCCCTGACAGGCCGGCGGGCACCACCTCTTGCAAGTGCTCCCAGAGAAACATGTTCAAGCCAATCAGCAGGTAAAGGCTGGCCAGCAGCGTGACCCATTCAGTCCGCAGGGATTTAAGGTTGAGCATCAGCGTTCGCAATCAAGAGTGATTATCAGCCCCCAGGCCGGATGGCACCGTGGGAAAGTTGGGCGAACTCTAGAAAGCGCATCATCAATTTTTTGTGAAAAAGACGGTAACAATTTCGTGAAGCGTGGTCTTTTATCAATTTCGTGAAAGTCATTCAGCTGCCATTCAGCGTGGCCGCCCTCACAAGCCTGCGCAAACGCGGCTATCCTCAGTGGTCAGGACCTTACCGACAACCCTGACAGAGGTGAAGAAATGCCAGTTCCGCATGATCTGCTCGCTGACCTGCACGTTACCGCTGATGCATTCCAGGCGCTCATTGACAAGGACCAGGCGCTGCACGCGCTGCACAAGGAATACAACGCCAAGGACAAGGAGGTGGTCGCCGCCGAAGGCAACGGTACCAACGACGACGCCGTCAACCGGCTGCGCAAGGAACGGTTGCTGATCAAGGACAAGATCGAACGGATCATCCATCCGCCCAAATCCTGATTGATTTCACAGGCCTGAACGCG
>NZ_JBNRIK010000023.1:5558-12123 GCF_053557975.1 Pseudomonas sp. XP2 | reverse complement strand
GACAAGATCGAACGGATCATCCATCCGCCCAAATCCTGATTGATTTCACAGGCCTGAACGCGCCATGTGGGAGCGGCCTTGCGTCGCGAAAGGGCTGCGAAGCAGCCCCAGCGTTTCAGCAATAACGCATAGATTGCCGGGGCCGCTTTGCGGCCCTTTCGCGGCACAAGGCCGCTCCCACAAGACCGCGTTTATATCAGCCCGCCGCTGATGCCTTCAAAGCACCATCCAGGTCCTCGATCAGGTCGCGGTAATCCTCGATCCCCATCGACAACCGCAGCAGGTTCTCGCTGATCCCCATCACGCCTTTCTGCTCCGGGCTCAGCGAGCAATGCGACATGGTCCACGAGTGGTTGATCATGCTCTCCACCCCGCCCAGCGAGTCGGCCAGCACAAAGATCTGCAACGCCTCCACCAGGCGGTTGAGCGCGGCGCGGTCGCCCTTCACCTTCATCGCCACTACCGCCCCGCCACTGCGCATCTGGCGTTTGCACAGTTCATGCTGGGGGTGGCTTTCCAGCCCCGGGTAATACACCTGCTCGATCTGCGCATGCCCTTCGAGAAAGCGTGCCACCTGCAGGGCGTTGGCACACTGGCGCTCCATGCGCACATCCAGGGTCTTCAGGCCGCGCAGGGCGAGGTAACAGTCAAATGGCCCCTGCACCGCGCCAATCGCCATGCTGATGCGGCGCAGGCGTGCCAGCAGTGCATCATTGGCCGCCACTACCACGCCACCGGTCAGGTCGGAGTGGCCGCCGATGTATTTGCTGGCGGAGTGCATCACCAGGTCCACGCCCAAGGTGATCGGGCGCTGGTTCCACGGTGAGCAGAAGGTGTTGTCGATACAGGTCAGGATGCCCCGCGCCTTGGCCAGGTCGCACACCGCCTTGATGTCGACCAGGTGCAGCAACGGGTTGGTCGGCGACTCGATCCAGATCAGCTGGGTTTGCGGCTTGATGGCGGCGGCCACAGCCTCAAGGTCGTTGAGGTCGACATAGGTGGTGGTCAGGCCCGAGGTACGGCTGCGGTAGTCCTCCAGAATGCGGAAGGTGCCGCCATACACGCCGTTCATCACCACCACGTGGGCATCCTTGGGCAGCAGCTCAAGCACGGTTGCGGTGGCATTGACGCCCGAGGCACAGGCCACAGCGCCCACGCCTTCTTCAAGGGCAGCGACACAGGTTTCGTAGGCATGCCGGGTAGGGTTGCCGACGCGGCTGTAGGAGTATTCCGGCTTGTCGTCCAGGCTGCGCTTGGTGAACGAGCTGGCGGTGACGATAGCCGGGAAAATGGCGTTTTCGGCAACGCTGAACTGCTCGCCGGCGTGAATGGTACGGGTGGCGAAATTGCGCGGCTTGTCGGACATGGTCAGGCCCATTGGCAGAGTGAAGGCTGCAACTATCGCACAACCCAAATCGTCTGGCCTTGGGGTAATCTGTGAAAAATTTTTCTACACGGCCCGCGCGCGATATGGACAGTTTCGACCAGCACATACTTACCCTGCTTCAGCGCGATGCCTCGATCGCGCTCAAGGACCTGGCCGAGGCCGTCAACCTTTCCACCACGCCGTGCTGGAAGCGGGTCAAGCGCCTGGAAGAAGAAGGCTACATACTCGGCCGTGTCGCCCTGCTGGACCCCGAACGCCTGGGGCTGGGGCTGACGGTGTTCGTCCAGCTCAAGACCCAGCGCCATGACAGCGCCTGGCTGGAGCAGTTTGCCGCGACCGTGACCGGGTTTGAGGAAGTGATGGAGTTCTATCGCATGTCGGGGGACTGGGACTACATGCTGCGGGTGGTGGTGGGGGATATTGCGGCGTATGACCGGTTCTACAAAAAGCTGATTACCCGCACCGATGGGCTGTCGAACATCACCTCCAGTTTTGCCATGGAGCAGATGAAGTACACCACGGCTTACCCGGTGCATCGTTCCTGATTCTGCATGGCTGCACCGGCCCTATCGCCGGCAGGCCAGCTCCCACAGGTTTATCACAGGTTCTGAAAGCTGTGCAGTCCCTGTGGGAGCTGGCTTGCCGGCGATAGGGCCCTTGCAGGCAACCCGTCAATCCGCGGCCAACACCGCCGCAATGCGGTTCCCTGCCTTGGCTTTCTCGACCTTGATCGCCACAAATTTCGAGGTAGGGGTGTAGGTCCCCTCGCCATAACTTTCCAGCGGCACCAGTGGGTTGGTCTCCGGGTAATACGCCGCCGCCTGCCCCTCAGGCACGTCATACGCCACCAGGCGGAACCCAGAAACGCGCCGTTCCACGCCGTCCTCCCACAGCGACACCAGGTCCACCTGCTCACCCGGCTCAAAGCCCATGCGGCGGATGTCGGCCTCGTTGACGAACACCACTTCACGCAGGCCAAACACCCCGCGGTAGCGGTCATCCAGGCCATACAGGGTGGTGTTGTACTGGTCATGCGAGCGCAGCGTCTGCAAGATCAGGTCGGGCTTGTCACCCCGGGCCAATACCTTGGCGTTGATCAACTCTTCCGGCAGTGCGTGGGGCATGAAGCGAGCCTTGCCCGTGGTCGTGCGGAAGTTGCGATCGGCGGCATTGTTGCCCAGGTGGAAACCGCCCGGGCTATGCAGGCGTTCGTTGAAGCCGGTGAAACCTGGGATCACGTCGGCGATCATGTCACGAATGCGGTTGTAGTCGGCCACCGCATACTCCCAGTCGATCGGCTGGTTGCCCAGCGTGGCCTTGGCCATGCCGGCGATGATCCACGGCTCCGAGCGCATGTGCGGCGAGCGTGGGCGCAACTGGCCGTTGGAGAGGTGCACCATGCTGAAGGTGTCCTCCACGGTCACGCCTTGCGGCCCTTCGGCCTGCAGGTCGATTTCGGTACGGCCCAGGCACGGCAGGATCAGTGCATCGCGGCCGGTGACCAGGTGCGAGCGGTTGAGCTTAGTGGAAATCTGCACGGTCAACGCGCAGTTCTGCAATGCCGCGTGGGTGCGCGGGGTGTCCGGGGTGGCTTGGGCGAAGTTGCCGCCCAGGGCGATGAACACCTTGGCCCGCCCCTCCTCCATGGCTTTGATCGCCAGCACCGCGTTGTGCCCGTGGGCACGCGGCACACGGAACTGGAAGCGTTTTTCGATGGCGTCGAGCAACGCCGGCTTGGGCTTCTCGTCAATGCCCATGGTGCGGTCGCCCTGCACGTTGCTGTGGCCGCGCACCGGCGACAGGCCGGCCCCGGGCTTGCCGACGTTGCCGCGCAGCAACTGCAGGTTGACGATTTCCTGCACGGTAGGCACCGAATGGCGGTGCTGGGTAACGCCCATGGCCCAGCACATGATCACCCGCTCGGCCTTGCGGTACATGCGTGCGGCCAGCTCGATCTCGGCCAGGGTCAGGCCCGACTGTTTGACGATGTGTTCCCAAGAGGTGGCGTCCACCGCTGCCAGGTAGTCATCGACGCCGCTGGTGTGCTCGGCGATGAAGGCATGGTCGAACACCGCCGGCTCGCCCTTGGCCTGGGCTTCACGCTCCCACTGCAACAGGAACTTGGCAATGCCGCGCATGGCTGCCATGTCCCCCCCCAAGGCCGGGCGGAAGTAGGCGCTGGACGTCGGCTCGGAGCCGTTGCTGAGCATTTCGAACGGGTGCTGCGGATGTTGGAAGCGCTCCAGGCCACGCTCTTTTAGCGGGTTGAAGCAGACCACCTGGGCCCCACGCTTGACCGCCTCACGCAGCGGTTCGAGCATGCGCGGGTGGTTGGTGCCGGGGTTCTGGCCGATGACAAAGATGGCGTCGGCCAGCTCCAGGTCGTGGAACACCACGGTGCCCTTGCCCACCCCGAGGGTTTCCGACATGCCTGCGCCGCTGGCTTCGTGGCACATGTTCGAGCAATCGGGGAAGTTGTTGGTGCCGTAAGCGCGCACGAACAGCTGGTAGAGGAACGCCGCCTCGTTGCTGGCCCGGCCCGAGGTGTAGAACTCGGCCTCATCGGGCGACTGCAGCGCACGCAGGTGCGTGGCGACCAGCTCGAAGGCCTCCTGCCAGGTGGTTTCGACATAGTGATCGGTGGCAGCGTCGTAACGCATCGGGTGCGTGAGGCGGCCCTGGTATTCGAGCCAGTAGTCGGTCTGCTCCCTCAGCGCGCTGACGCTGTATTTGGCGAAGAAAGCCGGGTCGACCGAGCGACCGGTCGCCTCCCAGTTAACCGCCTTGGCGCCGTTTTCGCAGAACTTGACCATGTCGCTTTCCGGCGACTCGCCCCACGCACAGCCGGGGCAGTCGAAGCCGCCGTTCTGGTTGGTCTTGAGCATGGCCCGCAGGTTCTTGAAGGCATTTTCGCTGCCCAGCCAGCTTTTGGTGACGCTCTTGAGCGCCCCCCAACCGGCGGCGGCGCCCTTGTAGTCCCTGATGTGTTCGTCCTGGCTCATGCGATGAATCCTCACGCTTCGATGCTTTTTTCCAGCCTATTGAGCGTGAGGCAGGGGCGTCCAATCGAAAGATCTTACGGTGTGATAAGCGGTTTCGATCATGGGCCGGGAATGTGGTTGCAGCCATGATAGAGGCCGTCGATCAAGCAGTCGGACAAAGCAATTTGACGCCCCTGCGGCCAGGTTATAGCTTGGAGATGTGTCCCAACCCATTCGAGCGCGAACGTGGAACAGAACAGCCGGGCCCTGATTGACGGCTTCAACCGGAAAATCGACTACCTGCGGATGTCGGTCACCGACCGCTGTGACTTCCGTTGCGTCTACTGCATGGCCGAAGACATGCAGTTTCTGCCGCGCCAGCAGATCCTCAGCCTCGAAGAACTGTTCCAGGTGGCCGAGCGCTTCGTCGCCCTGGGCACCCGCAAGATCCGCCTGACCGGCGGCGAACCACTGGTACGCCAGGGCATCGTCGACCTGTGCGGGCGCATCGCAGCCCTGCCCGGCCTGCGCGAACTGTGCCTGACCAGTAACGGCTCGCAACTCGGGCGCCTGGCACAGCCACTGTTCGACGCGGGGGTCTCGCGCCTGAACATCAGCCTCGACAGCCTGGATGCCGACCGTTTCAAGCAACTGACCCGCACCGGCGACCTGCATCAGGTCATCGCCGGCATCGACGCCGCGCGCCAGGCCGGCTTCAAGCGCACCAAGCTCAACTGCGTGGTGCTCAAAGGGCGCAACGACCATGAACTGGTCGACCTGGTGCGCTTTGCCATCGATCGCGAACTGGACATCACCTTCATCGAAGAAATGCCGCTAGGGGTGATCAGCGAACACGAGCGCGGCGAGTCGTTCTGCTCCAGCGACGAAGTACGCGCGCGCCTGGCCGAGCAGTTCACCCTGATCGAATCCACCGAGTCGTCCCAGGGCCCCGCCCGTTACTGGCGTCTGGCAGAAGCGAACACCCGGGTAGGCTTCATTTCGCCGCACAGCCACAACTTCTGCGCCACCTGCAACCGCGTACGGCTGACGGTCGAAGGCCGGCTGCTGCTGTGCCTGGGCAATGAACACTCGGTGGACCTCAAGCACGTGCTACGCGCCCACCCCGGCAACGCCGAACGCCTGGAAAAGGCCATCCGCGATTCGCTGCACCTCAAGCCGTACCGCCATCACTTCGAAGTCGGTGGCGACGTGCAGATCCTGCGCTTCATGAACATGACCGGCGGCTAAGCGGCCGTCTCTGGATATCCATGATCGTCCACCCAACCCCTGATGTGCTGCGTGTGCTGTTCACCCTCAAGGGTTCGATCGTCAAGCGCATTGCCCTGCGCTGCCTGATGGTGACCCTGCTGGCAGCGCTGATCGTGCTGATCGAGCGCCATTACCCGGCGTTTTTCTACCCGGTGAGCGCCACGCCGTTCACCTTGCTTGGCCTGTCGCTGTCGATCTTCATGAGCTTTCGCAACAACGCCTGCTATGACCGCTGGTGGGAGGGCCGCAAGGCCTGGGGCAAGCTGATCATCGAAACCCGCTCGTTCGTGCGCGAAAGCGTGGTGATTGCTGACGACAACCTGCGTACGGAGCTGCTGCGCAGCCTGTGCGGTTTTGCCCATGCACTGAATGCACGGCTTCGTAACGAGGATGATCTGGCAGCCGCTCGGCCGTGGCTGGCCCGGCCTGAGAGGATCAGCCCGCACAACGTGTGCGACGGCATCCTGCGTGAGATTGGCGAACACTGTTCGCAGTTGGCCGCACAACAGCAGATCAGCGACTGGCGCTACAGCCTGCTGGAGCAACGGCTGGTGGGGCTGACCGAAGTACAGGCCACCTGTGAGCGGATCAAGGGCACCCCGTTGCCGTTCCCCTATACGCTGCTGCTGCACCGCACCATCTACATCTTCTGCCTGCTGTTACCGTTTGCCCTGGCCGAGCCGCTGGGCTGGCTGGCACCCCTGTTCACCACCATCGTGGGGTACACGTTCTTCGGGCTGGATGCGATTGGCAACGAGCTGGAAGACCCGTTCGGGCGTGATGAGAACGACTTGCCTACTGATGCCATGGTGCGGACTGTAGAGCGCGATGTGCTGGCGGGGTTGGGGGAGCAGCAGTTGCCTCCGGCATTGTTGCCGGTCGGATATGTGTTGAGCTGAGCAAATGCGCCCTCCTGTGCTGGCCCTTT
>NZ_JBNRIK010000023.1:0-5458 GCF_053557975.1 Pseudomonas sp. XP2 | reverse complement strand
GGGGTTTACCCCGCGAAAGGGCCGGTACAGGGCCCAGTTCAGCCCCGGCTTGCGCAGGCCTCGATCGGCAACAGGTGTTTGACGAAGTTACAAGGCCGATGCCGGGCATCCAGCTGCTCGGCCAGAATCCCCTCCCACCCCGTGCGGCAGGCGCCGGTCGAACCCGGCAGGCAGCACACCAACGTGCGGTTGGACAACCCGGCCAATGCCCGGCTCTGGACGGTCGAGGTGCCGATATCCAGAATTGACAACGCCCGGAACAGCTCGCCAAAACCGTCGATGCGCTTGTCCAGCAGGCACTCAACTGCCTCCGGCGTGCTGTCTCGCCCGGTAAAGCCGGTGCCGCCGGTAATCAGCACCACCTGCACCTGCTCGTCGGCAATCCAGGTCGCCACCTGCGCGCGAATCTTGTACAGGTCGTCCTTGAGCAACGCCCGCGCCACCAGCCGGTGGCCGACCTCTACCGAACGGCTGGCCAGCAGTTCACCGGAGGTGTCGTTGTCATAGGTACGGGTGTCGCTGACGGTCAGCACGGCGATGTTCAGCGGTACGAAGACCGCATCGGGTTGGACGCGCACGGTAAAACTCCTTGAATGGCATTGTCGACACGCTAGAGGCACGGCCCGAGGGCGTCCAATCGATATGGCGTACCGGGCGATCAATGACATCTATCGCAGACGTGGGTTAAGGTCTGCATAACCAGACGCCAGGCACTTTCATGGACATCAAGCAGCTCAAGTTCCTCATCGCCCTCGACCAGACCCGCCACTTCGGCCAGGCGGCGGCGCTGTGCCATATCACCCAGCCAACGCTGTCCATGCGCCTGCGTAACCTGGAGGACGAACTGGAGCTGGTGCTGGTCAAGCGCGGCCAGCGCTTCGAAGGTTTTACCGAGGCCGGCGAGCGCATCCTGGCCTGGGCCCGCACCTTGCTCGCAGCCCACGATGGCCTGCAAGCCGAGGCCGCCAGCTGCCGCGGCCAAGTGGTCGGCAGCCTGCGCCTGGGTACGGTGCCGCTGGCCAGCTTCAACCCCATGCACCTGCTGCTGCCACTGCGCGAAAAATACCCCGAACTGCACTTTCAGCTCAGCTCGCTGAGCTCGGAACAAGTCATCGACGGGCTCAGCCGCAACCAGCTCGACCTGGGTATCTGCTACCTGGACCAGGTCAACACCAGCTTTTTCGAAGTGATCGAACTGGGCACCACCACCATGGGCCTGTTGCACGACACCCGGCACTTTCAATTCGCCGACGCCCCGCTGCGCTGGGATGCCCTCAGTGACATACCACTGGGCTTGCTGAGCAAGGGCATGCACTACCGTCAATCGCTGGACCTGAGCTTCCGCAGCCGCGGTCTGGAGCCGAATGCGGTGCTGGAAAGCGACTCGACCTTCCAGCTGATCCAGGCCATCAATACCGGCATGTGCTGCGCGATCATGCCGCTGGACTGCGGCCTGGAAGACCTCAGCGAGCACCTGCGCATCCTGCCGGTGGCCGACGCCGCCATTCACAGCCCGGTCGGCCTGCTGCTGCGCCGCAGCGAGCCGCGCTCGGCGATTGCCGAACAGTGCTTTGCCGAGGCCCGGGTGCTGTTTCAAGCCACCTGATCGCTGGTTGCCTGGCGGTACTGGCGCGGGGTAAAGCCGGTCAGTTGCTTGAACTGGCGGCTGAAGGCGCTGTGGTCGGTATAGCCGCAGCACATTGCCACTTCGGTGATGGGCAGGTCCGAATGCAACAGGCGGTGGGCGTGCTCCAGGCGCGCCTTGTGGATCATCTGCCGGGGCGTGAGGTGGAACACCCGCTTGCAGTAGCGCTCCAGCTGGGCCACGGAAATATCGGCGATACGGGTGAGCTCGCCCATGCTGATCGGCTGGTGAAAATGCTGGCGAATGTGCTCGTCCACCGCGGCCAGGCGTTGATAGGCAGGGTGACTGTCGGCGGCTGATTGCAGGTCGACCGAAATGCCAACCAGGCCGATGATCTCGCCCGCCTGGTTGTACAGCGGGCGCTTGTGGGTCAGGCACCAACCAGGCTCGCGGCTGCCGTACAGGTGCAGCTCCAGCTGGTCCTCCAGCACCCTGCCTTCCTTGAGCACCCGGCGGTCCTGTTCGGTGTAGCCGGGCCCCAGCTGCGCCGGGAACACTTCGGCGCTGGTCTTGCCCAGTAGCGGTTGCAGGCGCTTGAGGCCGCAACGCTGGACCAGGGTGTTGTTGGCCAGCACATAGCGGGCGGCCGGGTCCTTGATGAAGATCGCAGCGTTGGGGATGGCGTCGAGGATCGGCAGCAGCAGCGATACACCGGCGAGCAGGGCCTCGAGGGTGGCGGGGCGGTGCTGGTCGAGGGACTGGTAGAGGGTTGCCAGGGGGGTATTGGTCATCTTCTCTATCTCGGTTTGCTGGGCCCGCCTCTTCGCAGCGCACGGCTGCTCCTGCAGCGACCGCAGAAGGCTTGATAGCCATGCGGTTCTTGTAGGAGCCGCCTTGTGCTGCGAAGAGGCCAGCACTGGCAATGTCTCTCTCAAACCCTTATCCGGTATGGCCTACAGCCTATCCACCAGCACACCCTGGCCGCCAGCATTTTTTGCAACTGTGCCGATTTCGTCATCCCCCCTGCAGAAAACCATCAAGAACCGTCGCCCCGACCGGTTCACTCTATGCCCCACGCAAGCCGCCCAAGTCCTACAAGAGCGCGGCCCAAAAAGCCGCATCTCGTGACATCAGACCTGCCTATCCAATAACCAACAAAAAGGCGAACCCATGTCAGGCAAATTCAAAAAACAGTTATCACTGCTGGACCTCACCTTCATCGGCCTGGGTGCCATCTTCGGCTCCGGCTGGCTGTTCGCCGCCAGCCACGTGTCGGCCATCGCAGGCCCGGCCGGCATCCTCTCCTGGTTCCTCGGCGGTTTTGCCGTACTGCTGCTGGGCATCGTCTACTGCGAGCTGGGCGCTGCCCTGCCCCGCGCCGGTGGCGTGGTGCGCTACCCCGTTTACTCCCACGGCCCACTGCTCGGCTACCTGATGGGTTTCATCACCCTGATCGCCTTTTCCAGCCTGATCGCCATCGAAGTGGTCGCCTCACGCCAATACGCCGCTGCCTGGTTCCCCGGGCTGACCAAGGCCGGCTCCAGCGACCCGACCGTGCTCGGCTGGTTGGTGCAGTTTGCCTTGCTGGGGCTGTTCTTCTTCCTCAACTACCGCAGCGTGAAAACCTTCGCCAAGGCCAACAACCTGGTCAGCGTGTTCAAGTTCATCGTGCCGCTGCTGGTGATCGGCGTACTGTTCACCTTCTTCAAGCCAGAAAACTTCGAGGTCCAGGGCTTTGCCCCGTTCGGCCTATCCGGCGTGGAAATGGCCGTATCGGCCGGCGGCATCATCTTCGCCTACCTGGGCCTGACGCCGATCATTTCAGTGGCCAGCGAGGTGAAGAACCCACAGCGCACCATCCCTATTGCACTGATTTTGTCGGTGCTGCTGTCCACCGCGATATACGCCCTGCTGCAACTGGCCTTCCTCGGCAGCGTGCCGACCGAAATGCTGGCCAACGGCTGGGCCAGCGTGACCAAGGAACTGGCCCTGCCTTACCGTGACATCGCCCTGGCCCTGGGCGTCGGCTGGCTCGCTTACCTGGTGGTGGCCGACGCCGTGATCTCGCCCAGCGGCTGCGGCAACATCTACATGAACGCCACCCCGCGGGTGATCTATGGTTGGGCGCAGACTGGCACCTTCTTCAAATACTTCACCCGCATCGATGCAGAATCCGGCATCCCGCGCCCGGCCCTGTGGCTGACGTTTGGCCTGTCGGTGTTCTGGACCCTGCCGTTCCCATCGTGGGAAGCGCTGATCAACGTGGTCTCCGCTGCCTTGGTCCTGAGCTACGCCGTCGCCCCGGTCACCGTCGCCGCGCTGCGCCGCAATGCGCCACAGATGCCGCGCCCGTTCCGGGTCAAGGGCATGGCCGTGCTCGGCCCGCTGTCGTTCATCATCGCCGCGCTGATCGTGTACTGGTCGGGCTGGAACACCGTGTCGTGGCTGCTGGCCCTGCAAATCGTGATGTTCGTGCTGTACCTGCTGTGTGGCCGTTTCGTACCCACCCAGCACCTGTCGCTGGCCCAGCAAGTTCGCTCCTCGGCATGGCTGATCGGTTTCTACGCGGTGACCATCCTGCTGTCGTGGCTGGGCAGCTTTGGCGGCCTGGGGGTAATCGGCCACCCGCTCGACACCGTGGCCGTGGCCGCCTGCGCGCTGGGCATCTACTACTGGGGCGCCGCGACGGGCGTGCCTGCCCACCTTGTGCGCCTGGAAGGTGAAGACGAAAGCGAAGCCAGCGCTGAAACCCACACCGGCCGCCCTGCTGCCGTCGCTTCCTGATCTTTTACGCAAGGGACAAGCCATGAAACAGATTCACGTCATCGACTCTCACACTGGCGGCGAGCCAACCCGCCTGGTGATGAAGGGCTTCCCGCAACTGCACGGCCGCAGCATGGCCGAACAGCGCGACGAGCTGCGCGAGCTGCACGACCCATGGCGCCGTGCCTGCCTGCTGGAGCCACGCGGCAACGATGTGCTGGTCGGCGCGCTGTACTGCCCGCCGGTGTCGGCTGATGCGACCTGCGGGGTGATCTTCTTCAACAACGCCGGCTACCTGAACATGTGCGGCCACGGCACCATCGGCCTGGTCGCCTCGTTACAGCACCTGGGCCTGATCACACCGGGCGTACACAAGATTGACACCCCGGTTGGCCAGGTCAGCGCCACCCTGCATGAAGACGGTGCCATCACCATCGGCAACGTGCCCTCCTACCGCTACCGCCAGCAGGTTGCGGTGGACGTGCCCGGCCATGGCGTGGTGCGCGGCGACATCGCCTGGGGCGGCAACTGGTTCTTCCTCGTTTCCGAACACGGCCAGCGTATCGAGTTGGCCAACCGTGAAGCGCTGACAGAGTACACCTGGGCCATGCTCAAAGCCCTCGAAACCCAGGGCATCACCGGCGAAAACGGCGCGCCTATCGACCACGTCGAGCTGTTTGCCGACGACGCCAACGCCGACAGCCGCAACTTCGTGATGTGCCCCGGCAAGGCCTACGACCGCTCCCCGTGCGGCACCGGCACCAGCGCCAAGCTGGCCTGCCTGGCCGCCGACGGCAAGCTTGCCGAGGGCCAGACCTGGGTACAGGCCAGTATCACCGGTAGCCAGTTCCATGGCCGCTACGAGCGCGACGGCGAGCACATTCGCCCGTTCATCACCGGCCGCGCCTACATGACCGCCGACAGCACCCTGCTGATCGACGAACAGGACCCGTTCGCCTGGGGCATCTGAGCCCCGGCTTTTCCGAAAACCCCATTTCGCCAGGAGTAACAACAATGACCGACAACATCTTCACCGGCACCATGCCCGCCCTGATGACCCCGTGCACCGCCGCGCGCAAGCCGGACTTTGACGCGCTGGTGCGCAAGGGC
>NZ_JBNRIK010000022.1:82609-104600 GCF_053557975.1 Pseudomonas sp. XP2 | reverse complement strand
ACCTGTTCACCGGTGGCCAGCCTGCGATCACCAAGTCGATCACCGACATTTCGGTCACCGGCGACACCAAGTTCGAGAACCTGGTGACCGACAAGACGCCGGTCACCACTACCGTCAGCGACGAGCCAAACGGTGCGGGTAACCTGGTGAAAGTCAGCATCACGCCGGTCACCGACACGGTGAACGAAGCGACTGCGCCGACCTTCAAGGTGACCCTGAACCAGGCCATCGATAAGCCGCTGACCGTGCTGCTGAGCACCGGTGAAACCGTGGTGTTCGCCGCTGGCGAGACCACCAAGACCATTTCGGCGCCAGCCCAGGGTGATGACGTGTTCATCGACAAGGGCCAGATCACCGTCAGCATCGACAAGGCCACCGTTACCGGTGCGCCGCTGGAGAACCTGCAGATCGGTACCCCGGCGACCGTTCAGGTCACCGACACCATCAGCAAAGTCACCGCTGTCCTGTCGGTGGACAACACCGCTGTAGTCGAAGGTGGCAAGATCACCTACACCGTGACCCTGATCAGCGAAGACACCAAGCTGCCAGTGACCGGCCACGGCGGTGTGACTGTGACCCTGACTGGCGGCACAGTCGTGACTATTCCGGCGGGTTCTGCCTCGGGTACCGCCTTCGTCACTGCGCCGAACGACCTGTATGCCGGTGGCCAGCCTGCGATCACCAAGTCGATCACCGACATTTCGGTCACCGGCGACACCAAGTTCGAAAACCTGGTGACCGATAAGACGCCAGTGACCACCACTGTCAGCGACGAGCCGAACGGCGCCGGGAACCTGGTGAAAGTCAGCATCACGCCGGTCACCGACACGGTGAACGAAGCGACTGCGCCGACCTTCAAGCTCACCCTGAACCAAGCCATCGATAAACCGCTGACCGTGCTGCTGAGCACCGGTGAAACCGTGGTGTTCGCCGCTGGTGAAACCACCAAAACCATTTCGGCGCCTGCCCAGGGCGATGACGTGTTCATCGACAAGGGCCAGATCACCGTCAGCATCGACAAGGCCACCGTCACCGGTGCGCCGCTGGAGAACCTGCAGATCGGTACCCCGGCGACCGTTCAGGTCACCGACACCATCAGCAAAGTCACCGCTGTCCTGTCGGTGGATAACACCGCTGTGGTGGAAGGCGGCAAGATCACCTACACCGTGACCCTGATCAGTGAAGACACCAAGCTGCCAGTGACCGGCCACGGTGGTGTGACCGTGACCCTGACTGGCGGCACGGTCGTGACTATCCCGGCCGGCTCGGCCTCGGGTACCGCCTTCGTCACTGCACCGAACGACCTGTATGCCGGTGGCCAGCCTGCGATCACCAAGTCGATCACCGACATTTCGGTCTCGGGTGACACCAAGTTCGAAAACCTGGTGACCGATAAGACGCCAGTGACCACCACTGTCAGCGATGAGCCGAACGGCGCCGGGAACCTGGTGAAAGTCAGCATCACTCCAGTCACCGAGTCGGTGAACGAAGCGACTGCGCCGACCTTCAAGCTCACCCTGAACCAAGCCATCGATAAACCGCTGACCGTGCTGCTGAGCACCGGTGAAACCGTGGTGTTCGCCGCTGGTGAAACCACCAAAACCATTTCGGCGCCTGCCCAGGGCGATGACGTGTTCATCGACAAGGGCCAGATCACCGTCAGCATCGACAAGGCCACCGTCACCGGTGCGCCGCTGGAGAACCTGCAGATCGGTACCCCGGCGACCGTTCAGGTCACCGACACCATCAGCAAAGTCACCGCTGTCCTGTCGGTGGATAACACCGCTGTAGTCGAAGGTGGCAAGATCACCTACACCGTGACCCTGATCAGCGAAGACACCAAGCTGCCGGTGACTGGCCACGGTGGTGTGACCGTCACCCTGACCGGTGGCACTCAGGTCACCATCAACCCGGGCTCGGCGACTGGCACTTTCAGCATCAATGCCCCGGATGATGTTTATACGGGCGGTCAGGACACCATTACCAAGTCGATCACCGGCATTGCTGTCGCTGGCGACAAGGTCTTCGAAAACCTTGTGGCAGGTACCAACTCCGTCAGCACCACGGTAAGTGACGAGCCAAGTGGCCAAGGTGATATTGCCAAGGTCAGTATTACCGGCACCACTTCGCTCACCGAAGGCGAAACTGGCGCTTACACGCTGACCCTGACCCACGCCTCCAAGGCCGAAGTCACGATCACCCTCAGCTACAGCGGCACCGCCAAAAACGGTGAGGACTTCACCGGTGTCACCACTGTGAAGATCCCGGCCAACAGCACAGGCACCACGTTCAACATCGCTACCATCGACGACAAGCTGGTCGAAGGTACCGAGAACTTCGTGGTGAAGATCGAAACTGCCACCGGTGGCAACTTCGAGAACCTGCAGGTTGATAGCAGTAAATCGAGCGTGACTACCACCATCCTCGACAACGACAACCTGCCGGTTTCACCTGGTGGCGCGGTGTTTGGCGTGGAAGACACCGACTACGTGTTCGCCTGGAGTGATTTCAAAGTCACCGATGCCGATGGCAACACCGGTCTGTCCGTGACCATTACTTCGATCCCTGGTGCCGGCAACCTGCAGTTCTTCAACGGTACTGCCTGGGTGAATGTGACCGTTGGCCAGGTGGTGAGCCAGGCTGACATCATTGCCAAGAACCTGAAATTCGTTCCGCTTCTCAACCAGTCGGGCTCGGATAACTACGGTGGCAATGGCGTGGGTAACCAGAAGGCTGACTACGCACAGTTCAAGTACAAGCCGAACGATGGCACCAACCTGGGCACAGAAGTGACCATGAAGGTCGACATCAGCCCGGTAGCCGACAAACCGACGCTCAGCTTCGGCAGCGCCGATATCGACTCCAAAGGCCTGACCAAAGAAGTCTGGACCAGCCTCAAAGGCCTCGGTACTGGCGGCAATGGCATTACCGGTGAGGACCTGAAGACGGTATTTGCCAACTCTGGCAATGCCAACTCCAGCAGCACCACTACCAACGTGCAGTCCGATGGCAGCGTCACTGCTGGCACCGGTTCGAAAACGTCGGGCCTGATCTACCTGGAAGCCGGCAAGACCTACACCTTCAGCGGTACCGCCGACGACAGCTTCGTGGTCACCATTGGTGGCAAGACGGTGGTCACGGCCACCTGGGGTGCCGGTGGCCAGGTTTCGGGTACCTTCACCCCGAACACCAGCGGCTACTACCCGATCGAGGTCTACCATGCCAACCAGTCTGGTCCAGGCAGCTATGACCTGAACATCCAGGTAGGCTCGGGTGCGGTCACTGACCTGAGCAGCTCGAACATCAAGATGTATCAGAACGTGACCGAGATGGCCAACGCCGGCTTGGGCGTGTCCGATCTGCACACCGTGAATGGTCAGAGCTACTACGATGGCTACAAACTGAACGAAGGGCCGGAAGGTGGCTCGGTGAAACTGGTTGGTATTAATACTGCCCTGACCGACACCGACCGTTCCGAAACCCTGAACGTTAGCCTCAGCGGCATTCCGAAAGGCACTGTACTCAGCGATGGTGCAGGCCACACGGTCACAGTAGGCAGCGCACCGGTGGATGTGACCGGCTGGAAACTCAGCGGCCTTACCCTCACCCCACCGACCTACTACAAAGGCTCGTTCGACATCACGGTCACCTCGACTGCCACCGAAAGCCTGGGCGGTTCGGCCATCACCACCGGCAACATCCCGGTGACGGTGTACGGCGCAACCTACAAGGCCAGCGTGGGTACTTCGGGCAATGACACACTGACCGGCAGCGAAGGCAACGACATCATCGTCGCCGACGTGTCGGGCCTGAACGTGGTGGCGGGCAAGAACTACAATATTGCGTTCATCGTCGACAGCTCCGGCAGCATGACCGATGCGTCTATTGCCGCAGCCAAGGCCCAGCTGGCGTCTGTGTTTGCCACCTTGAAAGCCAGCCTGGGCTCGGACACCTCGGGTACGGTCAACATCTTCCTTGTCGACTTCGACACGCAGGTCAACAAGAACGTTGCTGTGAACCTGGCCGATCTTAACGCCTTGAATGACCTGCAAGCGGTCCTGAAGTCGATGCAAGGCGGGGATGATGGTGGTGGCACCAACTACGAAGATGCCTTCAAGACCACGGCCAACTTCTTCAAGAGCACAGTTGCGATCAGCAATACCGGTGCAGAGAACCTGACGTACTTCATCACCGACGGTAAGCCGACCTATTACCAGCGAAATGAAGTAACCGATAAACGCCTGTGGACTGGTGGCAAAACGCTTGACGAAGTAGTCAATGTCAATAACTACAAAGCTGGGGGCACGTTCAGTGAATGGGCCGATTCGACTCACAAGGTCGACATCAGCAGTGCTGGCGTTGTCAAGGTATCGACGTATGGCTACAACTGGTGGGGCAGCTGGGGTGTAACTTCCACAGAGACTGTGGGGACCATTCATGCCCAAGGGGACGGCACGTATGAGTTCTCCAGCCTGGGTGGCACAGGTAGGGGGACTAGCTCGAACTGGTCCGATTCAGCATCCAATACGACTGATAGCTTCACGCTGCTGGGCGGCAGCACTACCTTGCAAGGCTTGAGCAAGGTGCAGGCGATTGGACTGAACGATGATGTCAGCCTCTCCGACCTGAAGCCCTATGACAGTGCCGGCAAGCCGCAGACTAATATCGATCCTTCCAATCTGGCCAGCGCAATCCTTGGGCATACCGAGGCAACGCTGCCAGGTGCAGACAGCATCGATGGCGGCAACGGCAACGACATCATCTTCGGTGACCTGATCACCCTCAATGGTGTCGTCAGCGAGGGGTATCAGGCCCTGCAGACTTACGTTGCGCAGAAGAGCGGTGTCGAAGCCAGCGCTGTTACCACCAGCAACGTGCACCAGTACATCACCGAGCACTACACCGAGTTCGATATCTCCGGTGCCAACGATGGCAAGGACTTCTTGTCCGGCGGCAACGGCAACGACATCCTCTTCGGCCAAGGTGGTAACGACACGCTCGATGGTGGCCGGGGTAATGACATCCTGCTGGGCGGTACTGGCAATGACACCCTGATCGGTGGCCACGGCGACGATATCCTGATCGGTGGCAGCGGTGCCGACACCTTCGTGTGGAAGGCGGGTGATTACGGCAACGACGTGATCAAGGACTTCAAGGTAGGCGAGAAAGACAAGATCGACCTGAGCGATCTGCTGCAAGGTGAGAAGGGCAGCACGATCGACAACTACCTGAAACTCACCACGGTGGAAGGCACTACCACGTTGCAAGTCAGCAGCGAAGGCAAGCTCAACGCCGCAGGTGGTATCGCCAACGCCGACGTGACCATCAAGCTGGAAGGGGTGAACTGGTCCAACACCACGATCAACTCGTTGATCAGCGGTGCTGACCCGACCATCATCATCCACAACAAAGACAGCTGATGCGCTGGAGGGCCGCTTTGCGGCCCTTTCGCGACACAAGGCCGCTTCCACACGGGTCTTTCCCGCAATCTGCTGACAGCGCATACTCTGGCGCCGGGCCTGCGCGCCTGGCGATCTTTGCCTATGCTGCTGTCTACCAACAAGGAACCAACGTGACGAGGGACACCGCCATGTTCTACGTGCAACGCGACGCCACCGGCCAGTTGCTGCGGGTAGAAGCAGCCGCTTTTGACCAGTTCACCGAAATGCTCCCCGCCGACCATGCCGATATCCAGGAATGGTTTGCCGATGACGTCGTGGAAAACAGCCTCAACCAGCTCAAGCAAAGCGACCTGGACATGATCCGCGTGCTCGAGGACCTCATCGACGTGCTGACCGCCAAGGGCGTGTTCAAGATCACCGACTTGCCCGCCGGCGCCCAGGCCAAGCTGCTCAACCGCTCCACCGCGCGCAAGGCGCTCAGCAGCCTTAACAACCTGATCGACGAAGAAGAGCAGGGCGGGCTGATCTGACAACTGGGCAGCCCCGGCGACCGTGATATGGTTATTCTTTAAAGGTATTTAAAATATCGCACTTATGACTTTATAGTCACATCCACTGCGTACCCGTCGACCAATCGATGCGCCGCACGACTTGAACCCACACGGGAAATCCCCGTGCGTTTCTGATCGTTGCGCGCTCTTGAAGTCGCGCACTGCGTGGGAGTGATAAATGTCAGCCGCCTCGAACGCCTTGTCGACCATCGACAGCGCCCAGCCGCAAGTTTTCGAAATCCGCCCGTTCTCCGGTGCCGTAGGCGCCGAGATCAACGGCCTGGACCTGGCCAAACCGGTCAACGCCGAGGATTTCGCCCGTATCCATCGCGCCCACCTCGACCACCATGTGCTGGTGTTTCGCGACCAGCGCATCAGCCCGGAACAGCAGATAGCCTTCAGCCGCCGCTTTGGCGAGCTGCAAATTCATGTGCTCAAGCAGTTCCTGCTCACAGGTCATCCCGAGATCCTGATCGTTTCCAACATCATCGAAAACGGCCAGAACATCGGCCTGGGTGATGCCGGCAAGTTCTGGCACTCCGACCTGTCATACAAGGCGTTGCCCAGCCTCGGTTCCATGCTGCATGCCCAGGAACTGCCCAGCGAAGGCGGCGACACGTTGTTCGCCGACATGCACAAAGCCTGGGACGCCGTACCCGGCGCCCTGCGCAAGATAGTCGAGGGGCGCAGTGCTGCTCACTCCTACACCGCCCGGTACGGCGAGACCAAATTCGAAGGCAACTGGCGCCCGACCCTGACCGCCGAACAGTTGGCGCAGGTACAGGAAGTCATTCACCCCGTGGTGCGCACCCACCCGGAAAACGGCCGCAAGGCACTGTTCGTCAGTGAAGGGTTCACCACCCGCATCATTGGCCTGCCAGACGACGAAAGCCGCGACGTGCTGCAACAGCTATACGCCCTGAGCGTGCTGGAGCAGAACACCTACCGCCACCAATGGCAGCCCCACGACCTGGTGTTCTGGGACAACCGCTCGCTGATCCACCTGGCCACCGGCTGCCCCGCACACCTGCGACGCAAGCTGTACCGCACCACCATCCAGGGCGACGCCCCGTTCTGACGACTGAGGACATCTTCATGCGCAAATCCATCAGCCGCCTGGCGGCAAGCATCGGCCTGGGCGCGAGCCTGGTCGTCGGCACCCTGGCCGCCCCCGCAGTGGCCCAGGCCGAAGGCAAGATCCGTATTGCCGAACAGTTCGGCATCGTCTACCTGCTGCTGAACGTGGTGCGTGACCAGCACCTGATCGAAAAGCACGGCAAGGAGCAGGGCATCGACATCGAGGTCGACTGGGCTCAGCTGTCGGGGGGCTCGGCCATCAACGACGCACTGTTGTCCGGCTCGGTGGACATCGCCGGTGCGGGTGTCGGCCCCCTGCTTACTGTGTGGGACCGCACCAAGGGTCGGCAGAACGTGAAGGCGGTGGCCTCGCTGGGCAACTTCCCGTACTACCTGGTCAGCAGCAATCCCAACGTGAAGACTATCGCTGACATTTCCGACAAAGACCGCATCGCTGTGCCAGCGGTGGGTGTTTCGGTGCAGTCGCGCTTCCTGCAGTACGCCGCGGCCCAGCAGTGGGGCGACAAGGAATACAACCGCCTCGACAAATACACCCTCGCCGTACCGCACCCGGATGCTACCGCCGCGTTGCTGGCGGGCGGTACCGAGCTGAACGGGCATTTCTCCAACCCACCGTTCCAGGACCAAGTGCTGGCCAACAAAGACGTGCACGTGGTGCTCAACAGCTATGACCTGCTCGGCCCCAACTCGCCGACCTTGCTGTTTGCCACCGAGAAATTCCGCAAGGACAACCCCAAAACCTACAAGGCCTTCGTCGACGCCCTGGCCGAAGCCGCAGACTTCGCCCAGAAAGACAAGGCCGCTGCCGCCGACACCTACATCCGTGTGACCAAGGCCAAGATCGACCGCGACGCGCTGATCAAACTGATCGACAACCCGCAGTACGAATTCACCGTCACGCCAAAGAACACCTACAAGCTGGCCGATTTTCTCTATCGGGTCGGCGCCATCAAGCACAAGCCGGAATCGTGGAAGGATTACTTCTTCCAGGATGAACGCCCGCTGCAGGGGAGCTGATCGACCATGACCGCCCCATTGCCAGGCCACACGGCCAGCAACCTGAGCCGTGTCGCAACGCCGCCTTTGCTCAAGGTGGATAACCTCAGCCTCGAATACCGCACCGCACAACGCGTGGTGCGGGCCACCCACCAGGTCAGCTTCGAAGTCGACCGTGCCGACCGCTTTGTGCTGCTGGGCCCCTCCGGTTGCGGCAAGTCCACCTTGCTCAAAGCCGTAGCCGGTTTCATCCAGCCGCAGGAAGGGCAGATTCTGCTGCAGGGCGAAGCGGTCCGTGGCCCCGGGCCCGACCGCATCGTGGTGTTCCAGGAGTTTGACCAACTGCCGCCGTGGAAAACGGTGAAGCAGAACGTGATGTTCCCACTGCTGGTGTCGGGCCAGCTCAAGCGCGCCGATGCCGAGGAGCGGGCGCTGCATTACCTGGAGAAGGTTGGCCTGGCCGCCTTCGCCGATGCCTATCCGCATACCTTGTCGGGCGGCATGAAGGCACGCGTGGCGATTGCCCGGGCCTTGGCCACGCAGCCAAAGATCCTGTTGATGGATGAGCCGTTCGCCGCCCTTGATGCGCTGACCCGGCGCAAGATGCAGGAAGAGCTGTTGCTGCTGTGGGAGGAAGTGCGGTTTACCCTGCTGTTCGTGACCCACTCCATCGAGGAGGCGCTGGTGGTCGGCAACCGTATCCTGCTGCTTTCGCCACACCCGGGGCGGGTGCGGGCTGAAGTGCACAGCCATCAGTACGACCTTGCGAGCCTGGGTGGCAGCGACTTCCAGGCCAGTGCCCGGCGTATCCACCGCTTGCTGTTTGATGAGGCAGATACCCCGGAAAAGCCCAACGACATTGGCTTCAACGCTATTCGCATTGCCTACTGACAGGAGCTTCAGCCATGACCACTACACCTGTACGCCAGGAATACGAGGTGCAGCTGCAGCCCCTGCTCAGTGTGCCTCTGGAACGACAACTGCCGTTGGCCCAGCGCCTGTGGCAGCAAGGCTGGCTGCGCAAGGCAGTTATCCTGCTGGTGATCGCTGTGCTGTGGGAGGCCGTCGCCCGCTATCAGGACAACGACCTGCTATTGCCTGGCTTTGTACAAACTGCCGCAGCGCTGTGGGACGGCATGATCAGTGGTGAACTGCCGGCCAAGGTTGGCGTGTCGCTGGTGATCCTGCTCAAGGGCTACGTGCTGGGCATCGTCCTGGCCTTCGGCCTGACCAGCCTGGCAGTTTCGACCCAGCTGGGCCGGGACCTGCTGGGCACGTTGACCTCGATGTTCAACCCGCTACCAGCCATTGCCCTGCTGCCGCTGGCTTTGCTGTGGTTCGGGCTGGGCGACAACAGCCTGATCTTCGTGCTGGTGCATTCGGTGCTGTGGGCCTTGGCGCTGAATACCTACGCGGGCTTTCTTGGTGTCTCGGAAACACTGCGCATGGCTGGTCGCAACTATGGCCTGAAAGGGCTACGACTGGTGCTGCACATCCTCGTGCCGGCGGCATTGCCATCAATCCTGTCGGGGCTGAAGATCGGCTGGGCTTTTGCCTGGCGCACCCTGATTGCCGCCGAGCTGGTGTTTGGGGCCAGCAGCGGTAAAGGCGGGCTGGGCTGGTACATCTTCCAGAACCGTAACGAGCTGTATACCGACAAGGTATTTGCCGGGTTGGCGGTGGTGATCCTGATCGGTTTGCTGGTGGAAGGGTTGGTGTTCAACACCCTGGAGCGGCTGACCGTGCGGCGTTGGGGCATGCAGCGCTGACCTGCACTGGCCCTGTCGCCGGCAAGCCAGGTACTCCACGGGTCGTGAGGCTTGTGGAGTACCTGTGGGCGCTGGCTTGCCGGCGATAGGGCCAGTACAGCTATCAAGTCAGGTACTGAGCTGCCGCATTGCTCAGGATCTTGCCAATTTCTTCCCTCAATACTGAAGGCTGCTCCACCACCAACCCATCCCCATGGCTCAGCAGCCACCAGCGCAATGGCCAACCGTCACTCACCGTGGCCCGCAACCGATGCCCATGCTCCAGCGCCGTCAGCTGCATGTCGCTGCTCAACGGCGCATCGCGCAACTGCCGCGCCAGTGCATCGCTGATTCGCGCCACCAGCTCCACGCCCTCACCCTTCGCCGGTTGCAACGCATCCCCCCGCAGGTGCGTCAGCAAATCGAAGTTACCGCGCAACTCACCCACCGCACTCGCTGACCAGTGCCAGCCAAACGGGATGCTCTTGTCATTGCGTTCCAGCGGAAAGATCAGCGACAGCTCATTGAGGTCGCGCTCTACAGTGCGTTTGCTGACCGTGAAGCCCACATCGCGCAGCCCCCAGACAAGCTCGGCGCTGGTAATACCTGGGGAGCGGCTGGGCAGCTGGCGCAGCAGTGCCCACTGACGGCTGAGAGTGGCGCGAGTGGTGGCGAACGGCAAAATGTAACGTCCTTGTCTAGGCTTGCCGCAATAGGATGGCGGCACGCGTGTTGTATGGCAATTGGCCACAGCCTGCTCAGATCAAGGAACTCGCATTTGGTTGCCATGTACCGAATCGTTCGCGACAGGTTTTGACGTGACGTCACGCAGAATCACGCCTCATCACAGCCGAAGGTTGGGTTGTGCGTCGTTCAATGAGGATGAACATGTCTGCTGCCAGCAATATCCATTCGCTGCTTGCCCGCCTTCTGCCCGAGCGGGTCATTGCGCCACCGGCCCCGGTCGGGAGGCGACAGCGGCTGTTTGCCGGTGTGGGGTTGCCCAGCCAGCGCTCGATGCTGGTCAACCGCCTGGATGAGGCCAGCGACCTGCAGGCCGTATATGCCGACTTGCGTCGCCAGGCGTTGCTAGGCAGCGTGGCGGCGCTGAACGACCTCGGCTGGATCTGGCTCAACGGCAAGTACTGGCGTGCTGATACCGTGCTGGCCGGCCACCTTCTGCGCATGGCAGCCCTGCAGGGCAATGCTGCGGCCTGGTTCAACCTTGGGCAGCAGCATTACTTTGGCAAAGGTATCGACCCTTCCTACGTGCAGGCGGCGGAGTGTTACCGACAGGCCTTCGAACGGGGCATGCTGCATGCCGCCGCAGCACTGGGTGACCTGTATGAGGAGGAGGTGTGCGATGGCGACCTTGATTGGCAGGTCGACCTGGTACAGGCCTACCAGTGGTTCATGCGCGGGGCCGAGCGGGGCGAGGCGCGTTGCCGCTTCGAGGTGGGTTACAGGTTGATGCACGGGCTGTACGTAGAGGCCGACCTCAAGGCCGCTCTCTATTGGCTGGAGCTGGCGGCTGCGGCGGGGGTGGTGCAGGCAGCAGAGGAGCTGGCGGTGCACTTCAGCAGCCGTGATGCGGCGCGGTACCAGGAATGGCGGGACCGGGCGGTGCAGATGGGCAGCACATTGGCACTGACCATGAAGCTGGAAGACCAGATCCAGCCCTGAAATTTCTGCTGCCTGTGCCGGCCCTATCGCCGGCAAGCCAGCTCCCACAGGGAATCCCAGCCTTCAGAATCTGTGGAGTACCTGTAGGCGCTGGCTTGCCGGCGATAAGGCCAGCACAGGCAGACACAAAGCCCATCATGAACAACAATTCATCCTTACCCCTCATCGCCCACTGTTGACGACAGGGGGAGGGCAAGGCGTATATTGATAGTTAGCAAACTATGAATATCCTTGGTTCCCTTCATGTCCCTTGATCTCCTGCGCCTGCAAGTCAGCAGTGGCTTGGTGGTAGCCGCCCGTCATTGGCGGCGCATCTGCCATACCGCCCTGACCGGTTACGGTATTTCCGAGGCCTGCGCTGCGCCGCTGCTGATGATCGTGCGCCTGGGCGACGGTGTGCACCAGGTGGCGGTGGCCCAGGCCGCCGGCCTGGAAAGCCCATCGCTGGTGCGCCTGCTCGACCAACTGTGCAAGGCCGGCCTGGTGTGCCGCAGCGAGGACCCACTGGACCGCCGCGCCAAGGCCCTGAGCCTGACCGCCGAAGGCCGTGCCCTGGCCGAAGCCATCGAAGCTGAACTGGTGCGTCTGCGCCGCGATGTGCTCAACGGTATCGACCAGGCCGACCTGGACGCCACCTTGCGCGTGCTGCGCGCCTTCGAAGCTGCCGGCCTGGGCAGTACGGGCGGGGTGGCATGAACGGCTTCTTCAGTTCGGTACCCCCGGCCCGCGACTGGTTCTACGGCGCGCGTACCTTCGCCGCTTCCATGATTGCCTTGTACATCGCCTTGCTCATGCAACTGCCGCGCCCCTACTGGGCCATGGCCACGGTGTACATTGTCTCCAGCCCGTTCGTCGGCCCGACCAGCTCTAAAGCGCTGTACCGCGCAGTGGGCACGTTACTGGGTGCCGGCGGGGCGATTTTCCTGGTGCCGCCGCTGGTGCAATCGCCGTTGCTGTTGAGCATCGCCATCGCCCTGTGGACCGGCACCTTGCTGTTCCTGTCGCTGAACCTGCGCACGGCCAACAACTACGTGCTGATGCTGGCCGGCTACACGTTGCCGATGATCGCCCTGGCAGTAGTCGACAACCCGCTGGCTGTATTCGACGTAGCCTCTTCCCGCGCTCAGGAAATTTGCCTGGGGATCGTCTGTGCGGCCGTGGTTGGCGCTATTTTCTGGCCACGCCGGCTGGCCCCTGTGGTGGTGGGTGCCACCGGGAACTGGTTCAACGAGGCAATCCGCTACAGCGATACCTACCTGGCCCGCGAAGCGAGTGCCGACAAGGTGGGTGGCATGCGCGGGTCGATGGTCGCCACCTTCAACTCGCTGGAGCTGATGATCGGCCAGCTAGGCCACGAAGGCGCCGGCCCCCATACCTTGAAGAATGCCCGCGAACTGCGTGGGCGGATGATTCACCTGCTGCCGGTCATTGATGCGCTCGACGACGCACTTGTGGCCTTGGAGGGCCGTGCCCCGGCCCAGTTCGCCCAGCTTCAACCCGTGCTTGAAGCCGCGCGCGAATGGCTAAAAGGCACTGCTGACAGCGCTTCGGTAACGCGCTGGACCGCGCTGCATGAGCAGATCGACCGCCTGCAGCCCGGTGCCGCCGCCCTCGATCAGCGCGCCGAGCTGCTGTTGTCCAACGCCCTGTACCGCCTGACCGAATGGGCCGACTTATGGCAGGACTGCTGCACCCTGCAGCACGCCTTGCGTACAGACGATGCCAAGCCTTGGCGCGCGGTGTACCGCCACTGGCGGCTGGGCCGGCTGACGGCGTTCTTCGACCGCGGCCTGATGCTGTACTCGGTGGCCTCCACCGTACTGGCGATCGTGGTCGCCTGCGGGCTGTGGATCGGCCTGGGCTGGAACGACGGCGCCAGCGCTGTGATCCTCGCTGCAGTATCGTGCAGCTTCTTCGCCGCCATGGACGACCCTGCGCCACAGATTTACCGGTTCTTCTTCTGGACGCTGATGTCGGTCATCTTCTCCAGCCTGTACCTGTTCCTGGTGCTGCCCAACCTGCACGATTTCCCGATGCTGGTGCTGGCCTTTGCCGTGCCGTTCATCTGCATAGGCACCCTGACCGTACAGCCGCGCTTCTACCTGGGCACCTTGCTGACCATCGTCAACACCTCGACCTTCATCAGCATCCAGGGCGCCTACGACGCTGACTTCTTCACCTTCCTCAACTCCAACCTTGCCGGCCCTGCAGGCCTTCTGTTCGCCTTTATCTGGACCTTGGTCATGCGCCCCTTCGGCGTGGAGCTGGCGGCCAAACGCATGACCCGCTTCGCCTGGCGCGACATCGTTGAAATGACCGAGCCGGCGACCCTGGCCGAACACCGTCAGGTTGGCGTGCAGATGCTCGACCGCCTGATGCAGCACCTGCCGCGGCTGTCGCAAACCGGCCAGGACAGCGGCGTGGCACTGCGTGACCTGCGTGTGGGGCTGAACCTGCTCGACCTGCTGGCCTATATGCCGCGCGCCGGCCAGCAGGCGCGCGAGCGCCTGAACACGGTGGTCGAGGAAGTTGGCGCGCACTACGCCGCTTGCCTGCATGCCGGTGAACGCCTGCATGCTCCGGCCGCGCTGCTGCGCAACATGGAGCGTGCACGCCTGGCGCTGAACCTGGACGAGCTGTACGAGCGCGGCGATGCCCGCACCCACCTGCTGCATGCCCTGAGCGGCCTGCGGCTGGCGCTGTTGCCGGGTGTGGAGGTGATGCTCGAACCCGCCGAACAACCGCAACTGCCCCCTGGGCTCGACGGAGCGCCCCTGTGATTGGTGAACTGGATATCAGCGGGGTATTTCTGCCCACGCTGCTGGTGATGATGTTTGGCACCTACCTGTTGTTCCTGGGGGTGCATGCGGTGCTGGTGCGCCTGCATTTCTACCGCCTGGTCTGGCACCGGGCGTTGTTCAACGTTGCTCTGTATGCCGTGCTGCTTGGCGCGGTGGACCACTTTTGCCGAAACCTGATGCTGCCATGAAAAAACCTTTGCTGACCTTGGGCCGTGTGGTCCTGACCTTGCTGGTAGTGACCTTCGCCGCCGTGCTCGTGTGGCAGATGGTGGTGTACTACATGTTTGCCCCCTGGACTCGCGATGGCCACATCCGCGCCGACGTGATCCAGATCGCCCCTGATGTGTCGGGGTTGATCCAGAAAGTCGAGGTGCGCGACAACCAGACCGTCAAACGCGGCGACGTGCTATTCACCATCGACCAGGACCGCTTCACCCTGGCCTTGCGCCAGGCTAAGGCGACGCTGGGCGAGCGCCAGGAAACCCTGGCCCAGGCTTCGCGTGAAGCGCAGCGCAACCGCAAGCTGGGTAACCTGGTGGCCGCCGAGCAACTGGAAGAAAGCCAGTCGCGCGAGGCTCGCGCGCGTTCAGCCGTCAGTGAGGCGCAGGTGGCGGTCGATACTGCCCAGCTCAACCTCGACCGTTCGGTGGTGCGCAGCCCTGTGGACGGCTACCTCAACGACCGCGCGCCGCGTAACCACGAATTCGTTACCGCCGGCCGCCCGGTGCTGTCGGTGGTCGACAGCGCCTCGTACCATGTCGATGGTTATTTTGAGGAAACCAAGCTTGGTGGCATTCACATTGGCGATGCGGTGGACATTCGCGTGATGGGCGACAACACCCGTCTGCGCGGCCATGTGCAGAGCTTTGCCGCCGGCATCGAAGACCGTGACCGCAGCAGCGGCGCCAACCTGCTGCCCAATGTCAACCCGGCGTTCAGCTGGGTGCGTCTGGCCCAGCGTATTCCGGTGCGCATCGCCTTCGATGAAGTGCCGCAAGACTTCCGCATGATTGCCGGGCGCACCGCCACGGTGTCGATCATCGAGGGCGAGCGCCCATGAAACAGCTGATCCTGGCCGGCCTGTGCCTGTCGCTGGGGGCCTGCATGATGGTAGGGCCCGACTATGAGTTGCCCAAGGACGCGGCGGTGCAACGCAGCGACCTGAGCGGCCCGCTACGCCAGGATGCCGACAGCGTTGTATCGGCACCGGTGCCCGAGGACTGGTGGCAGCTTTATCAGGACCAGCGCCTGAACGAGCTGGTACGTCAGGCCCTGAGTGCCAACACCGAACTGCGCGTGGCGGCTGCCAACATCGCCAAGGCCCGCGCCCAGGTTGAGGTGGCCGAGTCGCAAGGGGGCTTCAACGGTGGCGTCAAGCTTGGCGCCCAGCGGTTGCAGGAGTCGGGCGAAGCCTTCCTGCAGCCGGAGAAGGTACCGGTGGCCAACATTGGCGAGGCCATCATCAGTGCCTCGTACCAGTTCGACCTGTGGGGCACCTTCAAGCGCGGCACCGAGGCCGCAAAGGCCAATGCCGACGCGGTCCAGGCCGCTGCCGATACTGCCCGTATCACCTTGGTGGCGGATGTGGTCAAGGCCTACACCCAGGTGTGCTCGGCCAACGAGGAACTCCACATCGCGCGCGAGTCGCTGGACCTGCAGGAACAGAGCGTGACGCTCAACCAGCGCCTGCGCGATGCCGGCCGCGGTGATGAAACCCAGGTCACCCGCTCGCAGACCCAGTTCAAATCCTTGCGCGCCGAACTGCCACGCTTCAAGGCCGAGCGCGAGACGGGTATGTACACCCTGGCTGCGTTGTTGGCCAAGCCAGTGGATCAGCTGCCTGCCGGCACCGTCGACTGTGCCGAGCTGCCGCACCTGAATCAGCTGGTGCCGGTGGGCGATGGCGCGGCCCTGCTCAAGCGCCGCCCGGACGTGCGTCAGGCCGAACGGCAGTTGGCTGCTGCCACTGCCTACATCGGTGTGGCCACCGGGGCGCTGTACCCGGACATCAGCATTGGTGCCCAGGTTGGCACTATCGGCATTCTGGAGAACCTCGGCGAGCCGTCTACCAACCGCTGGGGCTTCGGCCCGCAGATCAGTTGGACCATCCCCACCAACGGCACCCGTGCGCGTATTCGCATGGCCGAAGCCTCTACCCAGGCGGCGTTGGCGAACTTCGATGGCGTGGTGCTGAATGCCATTCGCGAAACCCAGACCCGGCTGGCCCAGTACAGCGCCCTGCTGGACCGGCGTGATGCCTTGGCCGAGGCAGAAAAATCGGCCAAGGAAGCCGCAGACCAGACCCACCGGTACTACCAGGCAGGGCGTGAGTCGTTCCTGGCGGATTTGCAGGCCACGCGCACCTATACCGACATGCGTGCGCAGTTGGCAGCGGCCAATAGTCAGGTAGCCATGGGGCAGATTGGGGTGTTCCTGGCGCTGGGTGGTGGCTGGAAGGACACCGCCAAGCCTTGAGGCCCAATCGCCGGCAACCCAGCTCCCCCAGCTGAGCCACAGGCCTCGAGAACTGTGGAGCACTGTAGGAGCTGGCTTGCCGGCGATCGAGGGCAGAGCCCTCGCCTAGGTTCTAGAGCTGTAAGACATTTCCGAACTTGAAACCAAATGCTTCAGTTTTGAATCCCTGTGGAATTATCCTACGACCGCTGTCGGATGGCGCTGACTTGGCTGGAATGTGCTCCGGGAATAACGTCCTCAGGTCGCCTTGCAAGGCGATCGGGATTGAGACCCCCGGCCATACAGAGCTGCACCGCTTCATGGCGGTCGTGCGCGGGCAGGCTTTAGCCTGGTCGGGTTTTCCCTGTGGCCCGGGTCTCACCCCTCGCACGACTGCCACCCTAATCCGTGAGACGAGAAGGAGTGCAGTTCATAGAAATCCACAAGGGAATCAACTATGAAAAAGCTCGTCCCCGACCCACCTCTCACCGATCTGCTCCTACTCGACCCACCAAACTTGTCACTCGTCGACCCGCTCAGCATCGATGACTGCAAGCTGCTTACCAGCGCCCTAACCCTGAGCATCGAGCAAACCACCACTGTCCTGCTCGCCAACGACCCGGGTGCCACGCGCAACGCCATGGGCATGAACATTCGTGTGCTGTGCGCCGTGATCAATGCGTTGTCCGATCATGTACGGCAAGGGGACAAGCGATGAGCAACGACCCAAGAGACACTTCCACCGTTGGCATGGAAACCTTTGACCTGTTTCGCCTGCAGCCCAATGTGCCGTTCAATCACGCATTCTCCCAACTGTCAGTGTTACTTGGCTGCATCCGCCACCTCACTACCGAGGCGGAAATGGAAAACGACCGCATTGCCGGGAGCGCTGCGCGGATACTCAGCGAGATGGCCAAGGCACTGATCGATGATATGGAGCGGGGACTGAACAAGGTTCTCCAATAGCCTGCAAAAACCAGGGCCGCAGCGCGGCCCATCGCCGGCAAGCCAGCTCCCACAGGTACGTCACTTCGTTCAAGCCTCGTGAGTCACCTGTAGGAGCTGGCTTGCCGGCGATAGGGCACTATCAGGCAACGTCCCATCAAACCCAAATCGCATCCCAATGAGGATAATCCCCAACCCTCGCGACCAAACCCGCTCGCTTCGGGTTCAGAACAATATACCGTGCCACCGTCTGCACATCCTCTTCCCGGCGCAAAGCCCGGTCATGAAACCCCTTTTGCCAAAGCCGCCCGCTTCGTCCGCTATGCCTGTTGATCATCATGGTGCTACGGGACTTAACCCGGCGCATCAAGCGCTTCAGGCTGCCCGGACCAAGCTCGACTAGCCAGTGAAAGTGGTCAGGCATCACTACCCAAGCCAAAGATCTGATTGCACCTTCCTCTTCAGCCTGACGCAGCTCAGCCACCAGCAAGCGGGCCGAGTGAAAATCACTGAAAATCGGTGCCCTGCCATGGGTTGTGCTGGTAAGCAGATACAAGTAACTGGTTTCCGAAAACCGGCCAAGCCGTAACTGGTTTGAATGGGGACGATCCATGTTCCCTGCCCCCTGTTGGTTTGCCCATCAGACTAGTGACGATGGCTCAATTGACGATTACTCAATTGGTACCCAGTGTTTCCTGTGACATCGGCGTGGCCTCCATCGCCGGCAAGCCTGCCCCCACTGATCAGCGCAGGTTCTGAGGGCGGCGGAATACTTGTGATCTGATTTGTAGCAAGATTTTTCATGAAATCCGCCCAGGACCCTTGAGCGAAGGCAAGTCGGAGTGAACAATGTTCTCTTTCGCATTCCCTTCGAGACTGGCCATGAAAACCCCTTCACGTCTGCTTGCCTGGTTACCGGCTTTATTGCTCGGCCCGGTGCTGGCGCTGTGCAGCACCCTGGCGCTGGCCGAGTCCCCCGCCGAGGCCGGCAAAGCCCTGCACCTGCTGGACTACATCGGCGCCGACTACCCGCCGACCGTACAAGGCGGCAAGGTGATCGACGAGGGCGAATACCGCGAGCAACAGGAATTCAGCGCGGTATTGGCCGACCTGGTCAAAGCCCTGCCCGCAAATACCGAGCAAGCCGCCCTGGAGCAGGGCGTCCAGACGTTACGCCAGGCCATTGATCAGCGTCAGGAGGGCACCGCTGTCGCCAGGCAGGCCCGCCAGCTGGGCGCGCGGCTGGCAGTGGCCTACGAGGTCAGCCAAGCCCCGGTGATTACCCCGGATCCGGCCCGCGGCGCTGCGCTGTATGCGCAAAACTGCTCGATCTGCCACGGCGACGCAGGCGCAGGCGACGGCCCCGCTGGCGTGGGCCTGGAGCCAGCTCCCGCCAACCTGCGCGATGTCGCGCGTCTGGACCAGTTGAGCCTGTTCGACCTCTACAATACGCTGGCCCTGGGCATCGACGGCACCGAAATGCCGTCGTTTGCCGACCAGCTGGACGACCGCCAGCGCTGGGACGTGGCCGCGTACATCGCCAGCTTCACCGCCAAGCCGGAAGCGGGCAAGGGCGACAAGACCTGGAACCTTGCCGACCTGGCCCGGCAGACTCCGGCCGAAGTCGCCGCTAACGAAGGCAGCGCGGTCGTGGAGGCGTTCCGTGCCCAGCGTGCCCAGCCGCCGCAAGTCAAGCGTGGCCCGGCGCAACTGCTCGAATACACCGCCAGCACGCTGGACAAAAGCCTGGCGGCCTACCGCGCAGGTGACCACGACCAAGCCTATGACCTGTCGGTAGCGGCCTACCTGGAAGGTTTCGAGCTGGTGGAAAGCTCGCTGGACAACATCGACACCCAAGCGCGTAAGGACACCGAAAAATCCCTGATGGCTTACCGCCAATCGCTGCAGGACGGGCTACCCGTTGCCCAGGCCGAGCAGCGTCTGGCCGAAGCCAAGAGCAAGCTCGGCCAGGCCGCGAAGCTGTTGGGCAGCGATGGCCTGAGCTGGTCGCTGAGTTATATCTCCGGTTTGCTGATCCTGCTGCGCGAAGGCCTGGAGGCGATTCTGGTGCTGGCGGCGATCCTCGCCTTCCTGCGTAACACCGGGCAGCAGTCGGCGGTCCGCAGCGTCAACATCGGGTGGGGGCTGGCGCTGGTTGCCGGTTTCGCAACCTGGGCGCTGGCGGCCTATGTGATCGATGTGGGCGGCGCCCAGCGCGAGCTGCTGGAGGGCTGCACGGCGCTGTTCGCTGCGGTGATGGTGCTATGGCTCGGTGTATGGATGCATGACCGCCGCCACGCTGCCGCCTGGAAGGACTACATCAAAAGCAGCCTGGTCAGCGGCGGCGGGCGCTTTGGCTTTGCCATGCTGGCGTTTTTCTCGGTGTACCGCGAACTGTTCGAAGTGATCCTGTTCTACGAAACCCTGTGGTTACAGGCCGGCCCTGCCGGGCACCAGGCGGTGCTGGCGGGTGGCGCCACGGCGCTGGTACTGCTGGTGGGCCTGGCCTGGGTGATCTTGCGCGGTTCTGCCAAGCTGCCGCTGACGCTGTTCTTCAGCATCAACGCCGCGCTGCTGTGCGCGCTGTCGGTGGTGTTTGCCGGGCATGGCGTGAAGGCGCTGCAAGAAGCCGGGGTGCTGGGCACACGGCCGGTGGCGTTCTTCGAGTTCGATTGGCTGGGCATTCACGCTGATGCCTACTCGCTGTCGGCACAGGCGGTGGCCTTGCTGGCCATCGTGTTCCTGTATGGGCGCTCGTGGCTGGTGGAAAAGCGCAGGGCTACTGCCAACTGACCGGGGGCCGCGCTGCGGCCCCCACCCCGACCGCATCCGTTTCAAGCCATGTGCAATACCTGTGGGAGCTGGCTTGCCGGCGATGGGCTGCATGGCAGCCCCTTGTGATCTGGGTTCAGGCCGGTTGTGGCGCCTTGAGGATGTTCTGCAGCAGCTGGACACTGTCAACGGCGTCGTGACCCAGGCTGGTCAGGTAGCCGCCATCGGGTTGATCGGTCAGCCCCTTTTCATGCAGGCGTTGCGCAGCGGCGACCAGGGCAGGGGCGGCGTTGCTGTTTATCTTGATGCCTTCCTGGCTGCTGTCGTGTTTGAACAGCGCGAGTACTTCCAGTTCAGCGATCAGATCGGGGGTAAAGGACATGGCGACTCCTGACTTCCAGACAAGGATGGCGGCACCGCTTGCGGTGCCTGACCTTCGAGTGTAGTCGGGTTATTCGTCCTCGCCTTGATCCATCTCAGGGGGTAGCTCCGGCAGCGCCCGCAGGGCGTTCTCGTACCACTCGCCGTTGAACGCGCGGTCTTCCACCAGCATGTTGTCAATTTCGAAGGCCAGCACATGGGCCATCAGGTTGAGAATGTCTTCACGTTCCCAGCCAACCAGGGTCAGCTTGTTGAAAGTGGCCTTGGCTGCCGGCGGCTCGCCGCTTTCGATCTGGTTCTCGATGGCCTGGGTCAGCGTTGCCTCGGCGAAGGCTTCGTCGTCGTCATTGTCGATGTCGGTGGGCTCGCTCATTGGCGGTACTCCTGTGGTGGGATGCACAGTGTGCCACGCCTGTACCGGCAATGTCCGGGCATTGACGAGGTGCATGACGCTGGTCAGGAACAGGCGTACGGTCTATAAAAGCCCAGCCAACCCCTTACGGCCTGGAGGCTGTTACCTCATGCTCAAGCTTCATGGATTCTCGGTCAGCAACTACTACAACATGGTCAAGCTGGCCCTGCTGGAAAAAGGCCTGCCCTTCGAAGAAGTCACCTTCTATGGCGGCCAGGCGCCACAGGCGCTGGAAGTGAGCCCACGGGGCAAGGTGCCGGTGCTGCAGACCGAGCACGGCTTCCTCAGCGAAACCAGTGTAATCCTCGACTACATCGAACAGACTCAGGGCGGCAAGGCACTGCTGCCGGCCGACCCGTTCGGGCAGGCCAAGGTGCGCGAACTGCTCAAGGAAATCGAGCTGTACATCGAGCTCCCGGCGCGTACTTGCTATGCCGAGTCGTTCTTTGGCATGTCGGTTGAGCCATTGGTCAAAGAGAAGGCGCGTGCCGATTTGCTGGCCGGCTTTGCCACCCTCAAACGCAACGGGCGCTTTGCACCCTATGTGGCGGGTGAGCAGCTGACGCTGGCAGACCTGATGTTCTGCTTCTCGGTCGACCTGGCTTATGCGGTGGGCAAGAAAGTGCTGAACATCGACTTTTTGGCGGACTTCCCGCAGGCCAGGGCGTTGCTGCAGCTGATGGGCGAGAACCCGCACATGGCGCGGATCGTGGCGGACAAGGAAGCGTCGATGCCGGCCTTCATGGAG
>NZ_JBNRIK010000022.1:64342-82468 GCF_053557975.1 Pseudomonas sp. XP2 | reverse complement strand
CACAAGGCTGCTCCTGCAAAAAGCAGGGCAGCGAGGCTGGCTTAACGGGAAGCCAGCAGCGCCTTGCCACGAACAACGGCAGCACGTACCTGCGCCGGTGCCGTACCACCAATGTGGTCACGGGCATTCACCGAGCCTTCCAGGGTCAGCACGGCAAACACGTCCTGCTCGATCTGGTCGCTGAACTGGCGCAGTTCATCCAGGCTCATCTCGGCCAGGTCCTTGCCGGTGTCCACACCGTACTTCACCGCATGGCCAACGATTTCGTGGCAGTCACGGAACGGCAGGCCACGGCGTACCAGGTAGTCGGCCAGGTCGGTGGCGGTGGAGAACCCGCGCAGGGCCGCTTCACGCATGATGGCATGCTTGGGCTTGATCGCCGGGATCATGTCGGCAAACGCACGCAGCGAGTCGCGCAGGGTGTCGGCAGCGTCGAACAGCGGCTCCTTGTCTTCCTGGTTGTCCTTGTTGTAGGCCAGCGGCTGGCCTTTCATCAGGGTCAGCAGGCCGGTCAGCGCGCCGAACACGCGGCCGCTCTTGCCACGTACCAGCTCTGGTACGTCCGGGTTCTTTTTCTGCGGCATGATCGAGCTGCCGGTGCAGAAGCGGTCCGGCAGGTCGATGAACTGGAACTGCGCGCTGGTCCACAGCACCAGCTCTTCCGAGAAGCGCGACAGGTGCATCATCGCCACGCTGGCAGCGGCGCAGAATTCGATGGCGAAATCACGGTCCGACACGCCGTCCAGCGAGTTGCCGGCCACGGCTTCGAAGCCCAGCAGCTTGCAGGTGAGCTCGCGGTCGATCGGGTAGGTGGTGCCCGCCAGCGCGGCGCTGCCCAGGGGCATGCGGTTGGTGCGCTTGCGGCAGTCGACCAGGCGCTCGTAGTCGCGGCTGAGCATTTCGAACCAGGCCAGCAGGTGGTGGCCGAAGGTGACCGGCTGGGCCGTCTGCAGGTGGGTGAAACCGGGCATGATGGTTTCGGCTTCACGCTCGGCCTGCTCCAGCAGGCCCTGCTGCAGGCGGGTGATTTCGGCCAGGATCAGGTCGATTTCGTCGCGCAGCCACAGGCGGATATCGGTGGCCACCTGGTCGTTGCGGCTGCGGCCGGTGTGCAGCTTCTTGCCGGTGATGCCGATGCGGTCGGTCAGGCGTGCTTCGATGTTCATGTGCACGTCTTCGAGGTCGACGCGCCAGTCGAACTTGCCGGCTTCGATTTCGCCCTGGATGGTCTTCAGGCCATCAATGATGGTGTCGCGCTCGGCATCGCTGAGCACGCCGACCTGCGCCAGCATGGTGGCATGGGCGATCGAACCCATGATGTCGTGGCGGTACAGGCGCTTGTCGAAATCGACCGAGGCGGTGAAACGGGCGACGAAGGCGTCGACGGGCTCACTGAAGCGGCCGCCCCAGGACTGATTGGTCTTGTCGGTGCTCATGGATTCACTCATTGCAGGCGTGAACGAAAAAGTGGCGCCGATAATAGCAGGGTTGGGCTGGCTGCCGCAGGGCGCCGGTCGACAGAAATGCCCGGAAAATGGCAGAGAAGGATTTTAAGGAATGAACGGCAGTGTTCCACGGACCGTCTACAGTTGGACAAAGGACTGGCGGTGAATCTGCCGTCCGAGTGAATCTTTGGCCATCGCACCGGTCTAGAGCGTGACCGCAGTGTCGCTCGAACCACACCTGTCTACGCTATACCTGTGCGAGACTCATTCAGGAATCCAGCGCAATTATGAATGTCCTGATCGTTGATGACGAACCCCAAGGCCGTGAACGCCTCAGCCGGCTGCTCGGCGAACTGGAGGGTTACACCGTGCTGGAGCCTAGCGCCACCAACGGCGAGGAGGCCCTAGCGCTGATCGAAAGCCTCAAGCCCGATGTGGTCCTGCTGGACATCGGTCTGCCAGGCCTGGATGGCCTGCAGGTAGCTGCTCGCCTGTGCGAACGCGAGGCGCCGCCGGCGGTGGTGTTTTGCACCGGGGATGATGAATACGGTGCCGAGGCATTCAAGGACAGTACCCTCAGCCATGTGAACAAGCCGTTCCAGGCCCAGGCGTTGCGCGATGCCTTGCGCAAGGCCGAAAAACCCAACCGCGCCCAGCTGGCGGCGCTTACCCGGCCGGCCAACGAAGGTGGCGGCCCACGTAGCCACATCAGTGCCCGCACCCGCAAAGGCATCGAGTTGATCCCTTTGCCGCAAGTGATCTACTTCATTGCCGATCACAAGTACGTGACCTTGCGTCATGAAACCGGGGAAGTGCTGCTCGACGAGCCGCTCAAAGCCCTGGAAGACGAATTTGGCGAGCGCTTCGTGCGCATCCACCGTAATGCGCTGGTCGCCCGCGAGCGTATCGAACGCCTGCAGCGCACCCCGCTGGGGCACTTTCAACTGTACCTGAAAGGCCTGGACGGCGATGCCCTGACCGTCAGCCGCCGGCATGTAGCCGGCGTGCGCAAGATGATGCAGACCCTCTGATACGGTGCCCGCATGGCAAGGGCTGCGCCCTTGTTCGCGGGTAAAGCCGCTCCCACAGGTTGAATAGGCCTGGAGAGCGGCACTTCACCCTGTGGGAGCGGCTTTAGCCGCGAAGAGGCCCTCAACTGATCCACATCTGCAAGCGATAAAGGAGATGCTGTTATCATCGGCGGCATTTCTCTGGATCGGGGCGTTCCATGTCCACTCGCGAAATCCGCATTGCCACCCGTAAAAGTGCCTTGGCCCTATGGCAGGCCGAATACGTCAAAGCCCGCCTCGAGCAGGCCCACCCCGGTCTGCTGGTGACCCTGGTGCCCATGGTCAGTCGTGGTGACAAGCTGCTCGACGCGCCGCTGGCAAAAATTGGCGGCAAGGGCCTGTTCGTCAAGGAACTGGAAACCGCCCTGCTGGACAACGAAGCCGACATCGCCGTGCATTCGATGAAAGACGTGCCCATGGACTTTCCCGAAGGCCTGGGCCTGTACTGCATCTGCGAGCGCGAAGACCCGCGTGATGCGTTCGTTTCCAATACCTTTGACAGCCTTGAAGCGCTGCCTGCCGGCAGCATCGTCGGTACCTCCAGCCTGCGCCGCCAGGCCCAGTTGCTGGCGCGCCGCCCGGACCTGCAAATCCGCTTTCTGCGTGGCAACGTCAACACTCGCCTGGCCAAGCTGGACGCCGGCGAGTACGACGCCATCATCCTCGCCGCCGCCGGCCTGATCCGCCTGGGCTTCGAAGACCGCATCACCGCCACCATCAGCGTTGACGACAGCCTGCCAGCTGGGGGCCAGGGCGCAGTAGGCATCGAGTGCCGCAGCGCGGACGTCGAGATCCATGCACTGCTGGCGCCGCTGCACCATGCCGACACCGCCGACCGGGTGGTGGCCGAACGGGCCCTGAACAAACGCCTGAATGGCGGCTGCCAAGTGCCGATCGCCTGCTACGCGGTACTCGAAGGTAACCAGCTGTGGCTGCGAGGCCTGGTCGGCCAGCCTAGCGGCGGTACCCTGCTGGTGGCCGATGCCCGTGCCCCCCGTGCTGCTGCCGAGACCCTGGGTGTACAGGTGGCCGAAGACCTGCTGGACCAAGGTGCCGAGGCCATCCTCAAGGAAGTCTACGGCGAGGCCGGCCACCCGTGAGCCAATGGCGCCTGTTGCTGACCCGGCCTGCCGAGGATTGTGCGGCACTGGCGCAAAGCCTGGCGGCAGCGGGGGTGGGCAGCAGCTGCCTGCCGCTGCTGGCGATAGAGCCCGTCACCGCAGAGCCCCGGCAACGACTGCTTCTGGAGGGCCTGCATGGCTTTCAGGCGATCATCGTGGTCAGCAAGCCGGCTGCCCGGTTGCTGCTTGAGCATCTGGCCAAAGCCGGCACGCAGCCGCCTCGGCAAGGCTGGTTCACCGTGGGTGAGGCAACCGCTGCGGTGCTGCAAGGGGCCGGGCTGGCGGTGAGCACTCCGTCGCGTGGCGATGATAGCGAAGCCTTGCTGGCACTACCGGCCCTGCTTCAGGCAGTTGCCGTGCCCGCAGCGCGTGTCTTGGTCGTTCGCGGCGTCGGAGGTCGCGAACTGCTGGCAGAGCGTCTTGCCGAGCAAGGTGCTAGTGTCGAATATCTGGAACTGTATCGTCGCTGCCTGCCGGTTTACCCCGCAGGCACCCTGAAGCGCCGCATCGAAGCGGAACGCCTCAATGGCCTGGTGGTCAGCAGTGGGCAGGGTTTTGAACATTTGCAGCAGCTGGCCGGCGCCGATTGGCCGCAGCTGGCACGCCTGCCGTTGTTCGTGCCCAGCCCGCGGGTAGCCGAACAGGCCAGGGCCGCCGGGGCCCAACAGGTTGTGGATTGCCGTGGCGCCAGTGCCACGGCCTTGCTGGCAGCCGTGCAGCGCAGCGCTGCACCTGCTTCTTAAGGCGCTAAGCTGAACGCGATGCGCCCCCATGCAAAGGATGGATACGTGAGCGAGACTGTCTTGTCCAATAACGATCAGCCGTCGGCACAGGCGCCGGCGGAACCCGTCACCGCCCCACCTGCCAAGCGCTCCGGCAGTGGCCTGGCAGCGCTGGCCTTGCTGCTGGGTGCGGCCGGGGTGGCGGTAGGTGGCTGGGGTGTCTGGCAGGTGCGTCAACTGCAAGGCAGCGAGTTCAATCAGGGCCAGCACATCGAGGCGCTGAACCAGCGCGCCGAAGCCCTGCAGCAGCGCGAACAGCAGATCAGTGCGCAACTGGCCAGCCTGCCGGCTGCCAGCGAGCTGGAAGACCGTCGGCGCCTGGTGGCGCAGCTGCAGGGCGACCAGCAGCGCCTCAGCCAGCGCCTGGAAACCGTGCTGGGAGAGAGCCGCAAGGAGTGGCGCCTGGCGGAAGCCGAGCACCTGCTACGCCTGGCGACCCTGCGCCTGTCGGCCTTGCAGGACATCACCAGCGCCAAGGCACTGGTCGAAGGCGCCGACGAGATCCTGCGCGAGCAGAGCGACCCGGGTGCTTTCGCGGCCCGCGAGCAACTGGCGCGCAGCCTGGCCACGCTCAGCAGCACCCAGCAACCGGACCGTACCGGCCTGTTCCTGAAACTGGCTGCTCAACGTGAGCAGGTACAGCAGCTGAGCGCGCAATCGCCCGAGTTCGACAGCAATGCCGATGCCTTGGGCGCCCTGACCGCTGACGGCGATGGTGCCAGCCGGCTGTCGCAGTGGTGGGCAGAAATCTCCAAGTACTTCCAGATCGACTTCAACGCTGACGAAAACGTGCGGCCGTTGCTGGCTGGGCAGCAGCTGAATCAGCTGCGCCTGGCCCTGAGCCTGACCATCGAGCAGGCCCAGTGGGCGGCCCTCAATGGTGACGCCAAGGTATACACCCAGGCGCTGGACGACGCTCGCAGCGTCTTGCTGGCCAACTTCAACGCCGACAACCCGCAAAGCAAGGCCATGCTCGACAGCCTCAATGCCTTGGCCGATCAGCCGGTGTCGGTGGTTACCCCCGACCTCAGCGAAAGCCTGGCGGCCGTGCAGGCCTACATTCAGCGCCGTCACCTGCCGGCCGAGGCTGAAGGGGGCAAGCCATGAAGCGTGTCTACCTGCTGGCCGTGCTGGCCATCGTGATTGCCGCGGCGCTGGGTATCGCGGTCGCCAAACACAGCGGCTACGTACTGCTTTCCTATGGAAGCTTCCGCTATCAATCGGGGCTGTGGGCGGCATTGGCCGGCCTGCTGGCCGTGGTCGCATTGTTGTGGTTGTTGCGTTATCTGGTCGGCCTGGTGCTAACCTCCAGCGGCGTGGTCAACCCGTGGTCGCGGCGTAACCGCAGCCGGCGCATTCGCCTGGCCATCGAACAGGGCCAGCTGGACCTTGCCGAGGGCCGCTGGGCCAGTGCTCAACGCCACTTGCAACGTGCCGCCGAGGCCGAGCGCCAACCGTTGCTGTACTACCTCGGCGCCGCACGCGCTGCCAACGAGCAAGGCCGCACCGAAGACAGCGACAACCTGCTGGAGCGCGCCCTGGAGCGTCAGCCGCAAGCAGAACTGGCCATTGCCCTGACCCATGCGCAGTTGCAGATGGACCGTGGTGAAAATGATGGCGCCCTGGAAACCCTGTTGGCCATGCAGGAGCGCCACCCGCACAACACCCAGGTGCTGCGCCTGCTGCAGCGCCTGCACCTGGAGCGTGGTGACTGGTCGGCACTGATCCGCCTGCTGCCAGATCTGCGCAAGGGCAAGGTGCTGCCGGCCGCCGAGCTGGCCGCCCTGGAGCAACGTGCCTGGGGCCAGAACCTAAGCCTGGCCACCACCCGTGGCGAGGACGCGCAAACTGCACGTCAGGCCTTGGAACGCGCTTGGCAGCAGCTGACCACGGCCCAGCGCCAGGAGCCGCAACTGGTGCTGGCTTACGCCGAGCAATTGCGCCAGGTGGGTGCCCAAGGCGAGGCCGAGCAAGTGCTGCGCACCGCCCTCAAGCGTGAATACGAAAGCCACCTGGCCCGGCTGTACGGCCTGGTGCGCGGTGATGATCCGGCGCGCCAGCTGCAAACTGCTGAAGGTTGGCTCAAAGAGCACCCGCAAGATGCCAGCCTGCTGCTGACCCTGGGCCGGCTGAGCCTGCAGAACCGCCTGTGGGGCAAGGCGCGAGACTACCTGGAAAGCAGCCTGCGCACGGAGCGCAACCCCGAGGCTTGCGCCGAACTGGCCCGCCTGCTCGCGGGTCTTGGCGAGACCGAGCGCAGCAACCAGCTGTTCCAGGAGGGCCTTGGCCTGCTGGACGAACGCCTGCTGGCGCTGCCTTTGCCAGAAGGGGTACGCGCCTGACCCACCCCACAGCCCGCGCCAAGGTGCGGGCTGTGGGGGCGGGTAATTTATCTCTTGCGGCCAGCGCTATCAGCAGTCCCTTTCTTCAGGTGCTTCCTACTGCATCGCTGGAAATTTCCTACGCGATTCAGGGACTTGTCGTTGTTGTCGTGCCTTGAAACAAAGCGTGTCTTTCCTCTACCGTTTCAAGTCACCACTTCTTGCGGATCTTCAACGTCCATGCTGCCGGCCCGTTTGCGCACCTTTTTCCTTCCTGCCTGCCTGGTCGCACTGGCGGTGCTGGTTGCGTCTTTGCGCCTGGAAACCACAGTGGGGCTGGTGCCGTGCCCATTGTGCTTCAGCCAGCGTTTGTTGCTTGGTGTGTACGCGCTGCTGTGCCTCGCAGCCGTGCTGCAGGCACCGGGCACGCAGGGTACCGTTCGTTACGCGCAGGGGGTACTGGGCTGCTCGCTGGCGGGCGCTTTGCTGGCAGCACGGCATGTCTGGGTGCAGGGCGCTGAGGGTGTCATTCATGTTTGCCCGGTGCCGATCGGGCGGGTGTTCGAGCAATCCTGGGCTGAGGCAGCACGGCAATTGCTGCTGGGTGGGCCTGATTGCAGCTCGCTGACCTGGAGCTTTCTCGACCTGACGTTACCGGAGTGGAGCCTGTTGGCCTTCCTGCTTCTGGCGGTGCTGCCCCTGAGTTACCTGCTGGCGTATCGTTTCCGCACCCTGGCACGAGCATGACCTGAAGCAAGGCCACGTCATTACCGCGACCAATGGTGATGTAACAGGGGATTAAACACTTGTATGAACTTTGTCTGCTGCGTACCTTGATGGGCAGCACGCGTGGGAATAATCTCCCAGCACGCATACCGAAAATACAACTGCTCGATGCCGTCCTGCTGATGTCACCTTTGTGCCGCACGGTTGTGGTGCGGGGTGCAGCGGCATCTACCCAGAAGGGAAGAGATCGCCATGCTCGATAGTTGTCAGAACGCCCAGGAACGCTGGGGTGGGGTTCACAAGCTGATCGACCGTTGGCTGGAGGAGCGCCGGCAACTGGTGCAGGCTTTCCGCGGCTTGCGCGATTTGAAGCCAGCCTTTGCCGACAAGGACACCAACGGAGACTTTTGCGCACTTCTGGTCGACTACGTTTCGGCGTGGCACTTCGAAGTTTGCGAGCAGCTGGTCAGCGAGGCCAAGGCTTTCGGAGACGAGAAAGCGCTGAAGCTGGCTGAAGAACTCAACCCACGGATCAACGACAGTACCCAGGTCGCACTGGCCTTCAATGACCAATGCACCAAGGGTGAGTGCAAGGACACCGAACGCTTCGCCGAAAAGCTGGGCAAGTTGGGCGGGCTGTTGCACGAGCGCTTCGAACTTGAAGACTGCCTGATCGAGGTGCTGCACAACGCACACAAGGAAGAGGGAGCAGTCCAGGCGTGAGAGTTGACGTCAGTCGCCAACCGCCAGCAATTCGATCTCGAACACCAGGGGTGTATACGGTGCGATAAGGTCACCCGCGCCTTGCGCGCCATAGGCCTGCGCCGACGGAATTACCAGGCGCCATTTGGCTCCGGCGTGCATCCTTGGCAAGGCCACCTGCCACCCTTCGATCACCGAGTCCAGGCTGAACCACTGGGGCGTCTGGTTCTGGTCGAACACAGAGCCATCCGGCAGCCTGCCCACATAACGTACCTGCACTTTGCCGCCCGCTTTGGGCTGGGCGCCAGTGCCTGGCTGCAGCTCGCTGTAGAGCACACCTTCCGGTAGTTCGCGTACCCCATAACGGCCACGCTCGTTGGCCATGAAGCGCGTTTCGGCTGCCTGCAACTTCTGCGTGGCGGCGTCACCTGCCTGTGCTTCGTGCTGCTGGAGCACGGCCTGCATGCGTGCCTTGTCGAGCTTCAGGGGTTGCCCCTGATAGGACTGCTTCAGGCCTTCGACCAGTGCATCCAGTTGCAGGCCAGGCATATCCTGGCGCAGGCGCTCACCCAGGCTGGCCCCCAGGCTGTAGGCAAGGTCATGGTCGTTGCTGTCGGCCATTGCAACTGGCACCAGCAGGCATAAACCTAATACAAGATATCGAGGCAATGCCCTGACTCCCAAATATCAGCAATGATTAATTCAGCAACTACACTTTCACGCAGCTGCAAGATAACAACTTTGCCCAGGCATGCAACGCGGCGTAAATATTACTGTCAACATGCCCTAGCGGCGGTAGCAGCAGAAGCATAGTATGAGCCGCAATCTCGTCAGCCAGGAGGTAAACCATGTCGGCCAAAAAGAAGCCAGTAAGTACGCCGTTACACCTGCTCCAGCAACTTTCGGGCAGCCTGCTCGAACACTTGGAAGATGCCTGCTCGCAAGCGCTGGCTGATGCGGAAAAACTGCTGGCCAAATTGGAAAAGCAGCGTGGCAAGGCCCAGGAAAAACTGCACACCGGTCGCCTGAAACTGCAGGATGCCGCCAAGGCGGGTAAAGCCAAGGCGCAGACCAAAGCGCAAAAAGCCGTTGGCGAACTTGAAGAGCTACTCGATTCCCTCAAGGAACGCCAAACCCAGACCCGTACTTATATCCAGCAACTCAAGCGCGACGCTCAGGACAGCCTCAAGCTGGCCCAAGGTGTAGGCAAAGTTCGCGAAGCAGCCGCCAAGGCCCTTGACCTGCGTGCCGCCAAAACCACCAAGCCTGCTGCTGCCAAGCCAGCTGCCAGGTCCACTGCTGCTGCCAAACCTGCCGCTAAGCCAGCTGCCAGGTCCACGGCTGCTGCCAAACCTGCCGCTAAGCCAGCTGCCAGGTCCGCTGCTGCTGCCAAACCTGCCGCCAAGCCAGCTGCCAAGGCCACTGCTGCTGCCAAACCTGCCGCCAAGCCGGCTGCCAAGGCTACTGCTGCTGCCAAACCTGCCGCCAAGCCGGCTGCCAAGGCTACTGCTGCAGCTAAACCTGCCGCCAAGCCGGCTGCCAAGGCTACTGCTGCAGCCAAACCTGCGGCCAAGCCAGCTGCCAAGGCTACTGCTGCGGCCAAGCCAGCGGCCAAAGCCACTGCTGCCGCCAAGCCTGCTGCCGCTGTCAAACCTGCCGCCAAGCCAGCGCCAGCCAAAGCTGCTGCCGCGAAATCCGCTGCTAAACCAGCTGCTAAACCAGCTGCTGCCAAGGCTCCAGCACACACGGCCGCCAAGCCAGCTGCCGCCAAGCCTGTTGCCAGCAAGCCAGCCGACGCCAAACCTGCTGCGCCAGCCGCCAGCACCCCGGCTGCAGCAACCAACTCGGCCAACCCGGCCTCGTCGGCAGCGCCGTCGGCACCCGCCAGCACCCCGGCTCAGGCACCCTCTTCGGCGTCCTGAAGCGCAGTCGCCGCGACGCGCAACTGATCCAGCGCGTCGTGGTGTCGGACAGGGGCCGGCGCCAGCCGGGCCAGCCAGTCGTCCGTGGGCTCCCTGGAGCCTGCGGGCCACTTTTGGGCGAATTCCTGCAAGCGCTCCAGCAAAGTTCTTTCTGCCTGCAACTCCAGCCCCTTCACCTGTTCACGCAACGACGCCAGCTGCGTATCTCCCAACGCTGCCGCTCGCCATTGCTGGCGCAGGCTGCGGAGTGGAGTGACCACTTCGCGCTGCCACGGCTCGGCCATTTCGTGCAGTGCTTGCACGCGCTCCTCCAGCACAGCCACAGCACGTGATTGCAGCCAGGTTGCGCATAGCAGCAGGCAAACATCGCCACCCTGCGCCTGCAGCTCAAGGCAGGCCGCTTCCACGCCAGGCCTGGCATACAGGGCCAAAGCGTAATTCCACAGGTCGGTGTGCATGGTTCCACTCGCGCTATGGGCCGAGGAAGCTGGTAGACTCCGCGACCATCATGATCAGACTATCCAACCTCACTTTACAGCGTGGTCCGCAGCGCTTGCTAGACGGCGCCGACATGACCCTGCACGCCGGTCACAAGGCCGGCCTGATCGGCGCCAACGGCGCCGGAAAATCCAGCCTGTTCGCCTTGCTGCGCGGTGAGCTGTCGCCCGATGGCGGCGATTGCCTGCTGCCTGGCGACTGGCGCATCGCCCACATGCGTCAGGAGGTCGACACCCTCGACCGCCTGGCCGTGGACTATGTGCTCGACGGCGATGCGCGCCTGCGCAAGGTCCAGGCCGAACTGGCCGCGGCCGAGCAGGCGCACGATGGCACCGCCCTGGCGCGCCTGCACAGTGAGCTGGAAGGCGCCGACGGCTATACCGCCGATGCCCGCGCGCGCAAATTGCTGGCTGGGCTGGGCTTCACCAACGAGCAGATGGACCGCCGCGTCGGCGACTTTTCCGGCGGCTGGCGGATGCGCCTGAACCTGGCCCAGGCTCTGATGTGCCCGTCCGACCTGCTGCTGCTCGACGAGCCCACCAACCACCTGGACCTCGACGCCATCCTGTGGCTGGAAGACTGGCTCAAAGGCTACCCCGGCACACTGTTGCTGATCTCCCACGACCGTGACTTCCTCGACGCGGTGGTCGACCACGTGCTGCACGTCGAACAGCGCAAGCTGAACCTGTACAAGGGTGGTTACACCGCCTTCGAGCGCACCCGTGCCGAACGCCTGGCGCAGCAGCAGCAGGCCTACGAGAAGCAGCAGGCGCAGCGCGCGCACATGGAAAAGTACATCGCCCGTTTCAAGGCCCAGGCCACCAAGGCCCGCCAGGCACAAAGCCGGATCAAGGCCCTGGAGCGCATGGAGGAGCTGTCGGCGGCGCATGTCGACTCGCCGTTCGACTTCGTCTTCCGTGAGTCGCAGAAAATCTCCAGCCCGTTGCTGAGCATGTCCGAAGGCCGCCTGGGTTATGGCGACACGGCCATCCTCGACAAGGTCAAGCTGCAGCTCACCCCAGGTGCGCGCATTGGCCTGCTCGGGCCCAACGGCGCCGGCAAGTCGACCCTGATCAAGAACCTTGCGGGTGAGTTGGAGCCGTTGTCTGGCCGCCTGGTACGTGGCGAGAACCTGGCTGTTGGCTACTTTGCCCAGCACCAGCTGGACTCGCTGGACGACAAGGCCAGCCCGCTGCTGCACCTGCAGCGTATTGCCCCCACCGAGCGCGAACAGACCCTGCGCGACTTCCTCGGTGGCTTCGACTTCCATGGCGCTCGCACCGACGAGCCGGTTGTGAACTTTTCCGGTGGCGAAAAGGCCCGTCTGGCGCTGGCGCTGATTGCCTGGGAACGGCCAAACCTGCTGCTGCTCGATGAACCAACCAACCACCTTGACCTGGAAATGCGCCTGGCGCTGACCATGGCGTTGCAGGAGTTTGCCGGTGCCGTGGTGGTGGTGTCTCACGACCGTCACCTGCTCAAGAGCACCACCGACGACTTTTTGCTGGTGGCCGACGGCAAGGTCGAAACCTTCGACGGAGACCTGGACGACTACAGCCGCTGGCTGGTCGAGTACCGCCAGCGCAGTGCGCCGGTCAGTACCGCCCCGGTCAACCCGGACAAGACCGACAAGAAAGCCCAGCGTCAAGCTGCCGCGGCCTTGCGCCAGCAACTGGCACCGCACAAGAAAGCTGCCGACAAGCTGGAAACCGAGCTCAACCAGGTGCATGTGCAACTGGCCGAGATCGAGACCGCGCTGGGTGACGGTGGCCTCTACGAGGCGGCGCGCAAGGACGAGTTGCGTGACCTGCTGGCGCGCCAGACCAAGCTCAAGCAACGCGAAGGTGAGCTGGAAGAAGCCTGGATGGAAGCGCTGGAAACCCTCGAAAGCATGCAGGCCGAACTCGAGGCGCTGTCCTGATGGAGGAACTGCGTTCGCTGCTGCCAGGGCAATGGATGGACACGTTCTGGCTGGGCTTGCAGATTCTGTTGATCCTGGTCGCGGCTTTCGTCCTGCAGCGCATCGTTGCGCGTGGGTTGAGCCGCCTGGGCCAGCGTTACCCGCTGCCGCCAGAACTGCTGGTACCGGTGCGTGGTGGCCTGCGCTGGCTGATCATGGGCAGCGCGCTGCTGTTCGTGCTCGAGCGCCTGGGCGTTTCGGCGACCGTGCTGTGGACGGCGTTGTCCGGCTTTGTCGCGGTGGCGGCGGTGGCGTTCTTCGCCATGTGGAGCGTGCTGTCCAACCTGCTGTGCGCGGTGCTGATCTTCACGGTCGGGCCGTTTCGCATCGGTGATGTGGTCGAGCTGGTCGACACGCTGGACAAACCGGGGGTGAAAGGCCGGGTGATCGCCATCAACCTGCTGTTTACCACCTTGCTGGAAATGCCCGATGCGGGCGGGGCGCTGGTGCAGGTGCCCAATAGCCAGTTCTTCCAGAAGTCGGTACGGCGCTGGCGCGGGGCCGAGGTGCAGGCCTTGCACAAAGAAACAGCTGCCGAAGCTGACTGAACCTGTACTGGCCCCTTCGCGGGCATGCCCGCTCCCACAGGTATCCCGCAGGGTCTGAAACTGCACCGTACTTGTGGGAGCGGGCGCGCCCGCGAAGAGGCCGGCACAGGCCCCAAAAATCCATCAGAAATCGCTGGTTATTTTTTCACCAAAACCTTAGCTTAACGATTTGCAACAAATGTTCGAGCGAGGTGTGTGATGTCGATGGAAGTATGGCTGGGCTTCTTTGCCGCCTGTTGGGTAATCAGCCTGTCACCCGGTGCCGGGGCGATTGCCTCGATGTCCAGCGGCCTGCAATACGGCTTCTGGCGTGGCTACTGGAACGCCCTGGGCCTGCAACTGGGCCTGATTGTGCAAATCGCCATCATTGCCGCCGGCGTCGGCGCCATCCTGGCCGCCTCGGCCACGGCCTTCCAGGTCATCAAATGGTTCGGCGTTGCCTACCTCGTCTACCTGGCCTACAAGCAATGGCGCGCCTTGCCGATGGACATGTCCGATGAGTCCGGCGTGCGCCCTATCGGCAAACCGCTGAGCCTGGTGTTCCGCGGGTTCCTGGTCAACGTCAGCAACCCCAAGGCGCTGGTGTTCATGCTGGCGGTGCTGCCGCAGTTCATCAATCCGCATGCACCGCTGTTGCCGCAGTATGTGGCGATCACTGTGACGATGATCAGCGTGGACATGCTGGTGATGGCGGGGTACACCGGGTTGGCTTCGCGGGTGTTGCGCCTGCTGCGTACGCCCAAGCAGCAGAAGCGCCTCAACCGGACTTTTGCCGGGTTGTTCATTGGTGCGGCCACTTTCCTGGCGACCCTGCGCCGCGCACCTCTCTGACAGACCGCTGGGGCCTGGTCCGGGCCCCAGCCCTATTTCTGCTTGTCTACCAACCCTGTCAGCAAGTCCACCGGCATCGGGAAGACAATGGTCGAGGTCCTGTCCCCCGCAATAGCCCCCAGCGTCTGCATATAGCGCAACTGCATTGCCCCCGGTTCCTTGCCCAGCATTTGCGCCGCCTGCATCAGCTTCTCTGACGCCTGCAACTCCCCCTCGGCATGGATCACCTTGGCCCGCCGTTCGCGTTCGGCTTCAGCCTGCCGGGCGATGGCGCGTACCATCGATTCGTTGAGGTCGACATGCTTGATCTCGACGTTGGCCACCTTGATGCCCCAGGCGTCGGTTTGCGCGTCCAGCACATGGCGAATGTCCCCGTTCAGTTGCTCACGTTCGGCCAGCAGCTCATCCAGTTCGTGCTTGCCCAGCACCGCACGCAGCGTGGTCTGGGCCAACTGGCTGGTCGCTACCAGAAAGTCCTCCACCTGGATTATCGCCTTTTGCGGGTCGAGCACGCGGAAGTAGAGCACCGCGTTGACCTTGACCGAGACGTTGTCGCGGGTGATTACATCCTGGGGTGGTACATCCAGCACCACCGTGCGCAGGTCGACCCGCACCATTTGCTGGATCACCGGGATCAACAGGATCAACCCCGGCCCCTTTACCTGCCAAAAGCGCCCCAGCTGAAACACCACACCGCGCTCGTACTCGCGCAGGATGCGAAACGCCGACAGCAACAGCATCGCCAGCACGATCAGCACGGCACCAAAACCAACTTGCATGAACATGGTCATTCTCCTTGCACCGCAGGCGCGGCGGGGCTCACGTCCAGCATCACGCCATGGCGTGCGGTCACCCGCACGTTCTGGCCAGCTTGCAGCGGCGTTGCGCACTGCACTTGCCATTGTTCGCCTTGTGCCAGCACGACGCCACGCAGCGGGTTGCCTGCCATCACCTGGGTGACGGGAACCAGGCTGCCGACAAGGCCGGCGTCACCGCTGACCAGTGCCCGTTGACGTGCCTTGAGGGCCATGCCCAGCACGCCGCCGATCAGCAGCGCCGAAAGCACTCCCAGGGTGCCTATCAAGGCCAGCGGGATGCCGAAACCGGGTGCATCGGTATCGATCAGGATCAGCGCGCCGACCACAAAGGCCACGATGCCGCCAAAACCGACCACGCCGAAACTGGGCAGAAAGGCTTCGGCGATCATGAAGGCGATACCCAGCACGATCAGCGCCACCCCGGCGAAGCTCACCGGTAACAGTTGTAGAGCGTAAAGTGCCAAGAGCAGGCAGATACCACCGACCACACCACCCACCGTAGACCCGAGGCTCATGAATTCGAACAGCAGCCCGTACACACCGATCATGATCAGAATAAGCGCCACGCTGGGGTTGGTGATGACCGCCAGTACCCGTGTGCGCCAATCCGGCAGGTGCTCCACCAGGCTGGCGCTGGCGGTGTGCAGCTGGCGTGGCTGGCCAGCGACCACCAGCGTTTTGCCATCGAGCTTGCGCAGCAGGGCGGGCAGGTCATCGGCGACCTGGTCGATCACATTCAACCGCAAGGCCTCGCTGGCAGGCAGGCTGACGGCCTCGCGCACGGCCTTCTCCGCCCAGTCGGCATTGCGCCCGCGCAGCTGCGCCAGGCCGCGAATATACGCAGTGGCGTCGTTAACCCGCTTGCGTGCCAGGGTTTCATCATCGCTGCCCTTGGCCTTGTCGTCTTTGGGCGCACCTGGGGGGCCGCCGATCTGCACCGGCGTGGCAGCACCCAGGTTGGTCCCGGGGGCCATCGCGGCGACATGGCTGGCGTAGAGAATATAGGTGCCGGCGCTGGCAGCGCGGGCACCGCTCGGGGCGACGTAAGTGGCAACCGGCACGGGGCTGGCGAGAATCGCTTTGATCATCTGACGCATGGCGCTGTCCAGGCCACCGGGGGTGTCCATGCGGATCACCACCAGTTGCGCGCCCTGTGCCTGGGCCTGCCCGAGGCTGCGAATCAGGTAGTCGGCGCTGGCCGGCCCGATGGCATCATCGATGCCCAGCACCCACACTGCACCGGGCGCTGCCTGGCCACCTGGCGTGATGCCAAGCAGTAACAGCAGCAACAGCCAGCGCCAGCAGCGGGCGATCACCTGTCGTCACCTCGTTTGCCCCTATTACACAAGTTTAGCCCTGGTTGGCGTTACCCCGCCTAAAATTACAGATTGGGGGTGAAACCGGAGGTGCATCATGCGTATGGCAAAGACCCTGCAGGCCCGCCTGGACAAGGCCAACTGCGACTACGACATCATTCCCCATCCACACTCGGCCACCAGCCTTGAGTCGGCGCGCACGGCCGGCGTACCCGCCGAGCGGGTGGCCAAGTCGGTGATGCTCGATGACCGCCATGGCAACTACATCATGGCCGTGCTACCGGCCAACCGGCATCTGGACATGACCAAGGTGCGCATGTCCGGGGCCTGGCAACTGACCCGCGAAAGTGGCCTGCCGAGCCTGTTCGGCGACTGCGAGCGCGGCGCCGTGCCGGCCCTTGGCGACGCCTACCAGATAAAAATGTTGCTTGATCCGAGTCTTACACGCCAGGGCGATGTCTATCTGGAGGCGGGTGACCACGATCACCTGATCCACATGAGCATGGAGCAGTACATGAAATTGGTGCCGCACGCCGAAGTGCGCGAGCTGTGCTGATGCTCTCAACCTATACCAGTCTGGCGTCGTCGATGCCCAGACTGGTGCCCAGGAGGAACCATGGACAAGCCGATTCATCCATTTTCGGAAATTTTCAAACAATTGGGTCTTCCCGACGACCCGGTAGAAATCGATCGTTTCATCACCACCCATTCACCGCTCGATGAGGATGTGAAATTGGTGGACGCGCCATTCTGGAACGACTCTCAACGCGCTTTTCTCAAGGAAAGCTACACCGCCGACGCTGATTGGATACCCATGATCGACCAGCTGAACGAAGCGCTGCATCCCCGCAAAAAATAAAGCGCCGAGCGGCACCTGACGTGTGATTGGCCGTTGCTATGCTCAGGAAAACAATAAGGGGATAGCGCGATGAAAGATCCCTATGCACCAGGCTTCTGGTGCTCCGTGACGATCCTGGGCACCCTGACGGCCAGTTACTTCTATGGCATCAGGCAGACGCAACAGATGAACCAGGCGGTGCATTTCCTGTATGCGGCTGCGGCTGTCACCGTGGCGGTGGTACTGGTGGCGCTGACCTGGATCGCCTGGCAGCAGTTGCACCTGAACAAGCGCGAAGTGATTCAGGGGCGAACGTTGCTGACCATCTGGAACACCAAGGTGGCGCTACGCCGCGTCGAGACGGTATTCGACCGCTATTTCTGGGGCAGCTACTGGCATTCCGGCCGCACGTTCGAAGAAGTCATGGGCGAGCTCAAGGGGACACCGCTGGAGCAGAGCCTTGATGCCTTGAAGCGCCAGTGCCGGGTGCTCGACCGTGAAATCCATGACCACCATCACCATTGGCTGGCCAATGCCCGCGACCTGTCCAGCGTGGCCCAGGCCATGGCCCGTGAACGCTACCAGCTGGACCTGGGCGAGCCCACCTGCAGTGGCCATGGCAATACTGCAGTGGTCAACCGTGACCTGGAAGTGCTGGTGTACACCTGGTCGGCACGCCTTCGCAGCTTCGACCATCAACTGGATGAGCTTGAGCGCGCCTACCATTGAGGGGCGTCATTCGCCGCGGATGTACTGCTCCAGTTGCCGAATCAGGCTGGCCTGTTCGGTGATGGTTTCCTTGACCAGGTCGCCGATGGACAGCAGGCCGAGCAGTTTGCCGTTGTCGACCACCGGCAGGTGACGCAGGTGACGGTCGGTCATCAGGTTCATGCAGAAATCGAGCTTCTGCTTTGGCTCCACGGTGACCACGGGTGCACTCATGATTTCGCGCACCGGGGTGGCGGCGGAAGAGCGGCCCTTGAGTACCAGTTTGCGCGCATAGTCCCGTTCACTGACGATACCCACCACCTGGTTGCCCTCGACCACGGGTAACGCACCGACGTTTTTCTCCGCCAGCATTTTCAGGGCGTCAAGCACCGAGTCATCCGGGCCGATGGTGTATACGGTCTGGTGCTGGGACTTGGTCTTGAGGATTTGTTCGACGGTCTTCATACGGGCCTCTGCGGGTGAAAAAAGCGCTGTCTCGGAGTAACTAAAGCATCCGGCA
>NZ_JBNRIK010000022.1:46221-64211 GCF_053557975.1 Pseudomonas sp. XP2 | reverse complement strand
CCCCCGCCCGGCCCTGCCTATCAAAGCTTCGGCATCTGCCCGATCCGCGCCACCATTTCGCTCACTACCTGCAGGTCCAGCATGAACTGCTCTACGGTCTTGAACTCATTGTCGTTGTGCCCGGTGTATTTCACATCCGGCATGGCAAGGCCGAACTGCACGCCGTTGGGCAGGTCGTGTACCGAGGTTGCACCGGCCGAGGTACCGAACTCATGCTTCATGCCCAGGTTCTCGCTGGCTACAGCCAGCAGGGCCTTGACCCACTCGCCTTCGGGGTTGCGGTACATCGGCTCATCCAGGCTGTAGTCGAATGCCACCGAGATATGGCTCTTATGGGTCCAGTTGCCCAGCTTGCCAACCAGCTCGTCCTTGATCGTGGCAATCGGCTTGCCCTTGGGAATGCGCAGGTTCACCGCCAGTTTCAGGCCTTTGTCATCCACCCCTACAAAGGTTGGCGATGCAGTCAGCGGGCCCATGAACGCGTCCTTGAACGCCACGCCCAGTTTGTTCCCCAGGTAGTCCAGGCCCCAGTTGTCAGCAGCGTAGCGGGCGGCGTCGGTGAAGTGGTTGTGCTTGAGCGGCACCTGCTGGCCGAGGCCATTGATGAAGTCGAGCATGCGCGCCACCGGGTTGACCCCGGACTCCGGTTCCGAGGAGTGGGCAGAAACACCGGTCACGGTGAGCAGTACCTGTTTGCCATCGGCCTTGGCGTCGATGCTGAAGTCGCCCCCATGCTGCTTCACATATTTGGCACCAGCCTGCTGCAGGTGTTTGGCCAGCTGTGCAGGGTTGTCGGCGTTCAGGGTGGCTACCGATGTGGTCGGGATCTGATTGGTGGCCAGGCCGCCGGTCAGGTTGACGATTTCAGCACCTTTGCCGCTGGCCTGGCGCTTGCTGAAGCTGGCCATGACCGTGCCGTAGCCTTTCTCGGCGATCACCACCGGGTAGCCGCCGTCCAGGGCCAGGTTGTAATCGGGGGTAGGGTTGCGTTCGAAGTAGTAGGGGATGGCATCACCGCTGGTTTCTTCGGTGGTGTCGATCAGCAGCTTGAACTGCCGGGCGAGTGGCAGGTTTTCGTCCTTGGCCACTTTCAACGCGTACATTGCCACCACGATGCCGTTCTTGTCGTCTTCGGTGCCGCGACCGTACATGCGGTCGCCCACCAGGGTGACTTTGAACGGGTCCAGGCGGGTGCCGTCGGCCAGCTTCCAGTTGTCCGGGTTGACCGGCACAACGTCGGCATGGGCATGTATACCGATCACTTCCTTGCCGCTGCCGAGCGAAATCTCGTACACCCGGTTGTCGATGTTGCGGAAGGCCAGGCCGAAGCTGTCGGCCAGGGCCTTGATCTTGTCGGCAATCTTGAGGAACTCGGGGTTCTCGTACTGCGGCGTACCCTCGATGTTGAAGGTGGGGATGGCTACCAGCTCGCGCAGGGTTTCGGTAGCGGCCTTGCCATACTTGATGCGGGTATACAGGCCGAGCAGGCGGTTGATTTCGTCTTGTTGCTCGGCGGCCAATGGCTTGTTGGCCAGGTAGGCATCGAGGGTTGCCTCAAGGTTGTCGGCCTTGGCTTGCTCGCTGCCTTTGAGCTTGTCGAGGAACTGCCTGAAGTCGCTTGGGTTGCTGCCGTCGAAGGCTTTGACGATGGCAGCGGACTGCTGTTGGGAGAGGTTGGCCTGGGCCGGCTGGGTGAACAGGCCGATGCTGGCCAGCAGCAGGGTGGTGGCGGTGAGTTTTTTCAGGTGCATGGTTGCGCGCATTCCTTCGCCAGTCATTGTCATGGGTTACCCGTCAGAAAACGGGAAGACGCCCACGCTAACACCAATGACCCGTGGCACGGGAGTACCAGAAACGCGACATGTCGCACAAACGAAAAAGCCCCGGGCCAAGGCCCAGGGCTTTTTTGATATGGCGCACTCGGCGGGATTCGAACCCACGACCCCTGCCTTCGGAGGGCAGTACTCTATCCAGCTGAGCTACGAGTGCAACGCGCACGCATGATACCCATCTGAATCGGTGGCGTCCATCGCCTTGATCTGTGGCCTTTTTTCCTCTGTTGCCAGCACCGACAGCCAGGATTTCATCTATCCATATGCGAAATGAATATTTCCGCTAGCCGGTTTATGCCCACTATCAGCAAGGGTGAGCGCTTCATCGAGTGCGACTACTGGAGCGGCCAGATGATGTGGGAGTTCCACCAGGAGCTCGAAGGCGGCAATGGCCCGGTGTTCCTCAAGCTTGATCACCTGGCCGAAGAGACCATCCAGAATATCGAAGAGATCCTGCACAGCAACGAGCGCCCCAGCCGTGGCCAGTTCCACGCCGGGCGTGGCACCGACTATCGCCAGCACATGGTCGAAATGCACATCTCCGAAATCGGTTTTTGCTCCGGGCATTCGGCATCTGGCGTGTGGGTCAATGAAAAGGCCGAAACCAGCGTCAAAGGGTTGTATGCCGCAGGCGATATGGCTGCGGTGCCGCACAACTACATGCTCGGCGCCTTTACCTATGGCTGGTTCGCCGGCGTAAACGCCGCGCACTACGTGGCCGGGCGCGAACTCGCCGAGGTTGATGCCGCACAGGTGGAGCGCGAGCGCGCGCGGGTGTTTGCCCCGCTGCAGCGTGAGCATGGCCTGCCGCCCGCCCAGGTCGAGTACAAGCTCAGGCGCATGGTCAACGATTACCTGCAGCCGCCCAAGGTGACCAAGAAGATGGAAATTGGCCTGGCGCGCTTTGCCGAGATCGAGCGTGACCTTGAGCAGATGAAAGCCAGCAACCCTCATGAACTGATGCGTGCGATGGAAGTGTCAGTGATTCGCGACTGCGCCGAGATGGCGGCGCGCGCCTCGCTGTTCCGCGAGGAAAGTCGGTGGGGGTTGTACCACCACCGGGTGGATTTCCCTGAGCGCAACGATGGCGAGTGGTTTTGCCATTGCCACCTGAAAAAAGGTGAGAACGGTGAAATGACCAGTTTCAAGAAGGCTGTCGAACCCTACCTGATTGCCCTGGAAGCCGATGAGCAGACCGCTTATGACCGGTTGCGGGTGAAGGCTGATGCAGCGTGAATGGGGCTGCTTCGCAGCCCAATCGCTGGCAAGCCGGCTCCCACAGGTACTGCATCGGCGGTGAAGTCTGCACCCTCCTGTGGGAGCTGGCTTGCCGGCGATGAGGCCATCAGCCTCTGCAAAAAACAGAACGAGGGCCACAGGCCCCAAGGACTCCGTGAAATGGCCTACCAGCCGCAAGAAATCTTCTTTCGCAGCAGCGCCCCGGTCACCATCGACGAAGACAAATGCATCGCCGAAAAAGGCTGCACCGTGTGCGTCGAGGTTTGCCCCATGGACCTGCTGGCGATCAACCCAGCCACGCAAAAGGCCTACATGGCCTTCGATGAATGCTGGTACTGCATGCCCTGCGAGAAGGATTGCCCCACTGGCGCGGTGAAGGTCGACATTCCGTACCTGCTCCGCTGATTCATCCTGCCATCCGGTCAACCCCCGGACGCCCTCCTGCTGTGCCCCTCGTTTCCCACCACCCAAGCCGGGGGCGGAGACGACGCCAACTCTTATAACGATTCGAGGGGAAATACCCATGCGCCTTGCAGCAACCGTGGCCGGCCTCGCGCTGGCGCTCACTGGCCTGAACGCCAGCGCCGAAACCATCCGCATCGCGATCGGCACCCAGGACACCACCATCAACTGCGCCACCGGCGGCCTGCTGATACGTGAGCTGGGCCTGCTGGACAAGTACCTGCCGCACGACGGCAAGTATAAGGATGCGACCTACCAGATCGAATGGAAGAACTTCACCAGCGGTGCGCCGCTGACCAACGAAATGGTCGCCGGCAAACTCGACTTCGGCGCCATGGCCGACTTCCCGGGGTCGTTCAACGGCGTTGCCCACCTGGATGCCGGCAAGCGCAGCCTGTTCATCAGTGTGCTGTCAGGCAGCGTGCATGGCAGCGGCAACGGCATCGTCGTGCCCGCCGCGTCCAGCGTGCAGTCGCTGGCGGAGCTCAAGGGCAAGACCATTTCGGTGCCGTTTGCTTCCACTGCCCACGGCATGCTGTTGCGCGCCGTCGCAGCCCAGGGTTGGGACCCGCAGAAGGATGTGCGGATCATCGCCCAGGCGCCGGAGATCGCCGGTTCCGCCCTGCGCAGCAACCGCATCGAGGCCCACGCCGACTTTGTGCCGTTCGCCGAGCTGTTCCCCAACCGGGGTTTTGCCCGCAAGATCTATGACGGCGCCCAGGCCAACGCACCGACGTTCCATGGTGCCCTGGTCGATGCCGACTACGCGAAGAAGTACCCGGAAGTGGTCACCGCCTACCTGCGCGCCAGCCTTGAAGCCGACCGCCTGATCGCTGCGGAGCCTGAAAAGTACAGCGAATTGATCGAGAAGGTCACGGGGATCGAAGCCGAGGTCAATTACCTGTTCCATGGCCCGCTCGGCCTGCAGACCCGCGACCTGACCTGGAAGCCTGAATATCGCCAGGCAGTCGCAACGTCCATCGATACGCTCAAACTGCTGAAAAAGACCGACCGTGGTCTGGACACCGACAAGTTCATCGACGACCAGTACATCCGCGGGGCCTTCAAGGAAGCTGGGCTGGATTACGACAAGGCGCTGAAGAACTACGACCCGTTACCGCTCAAAGCCAATGATGCGCTGACCGGCAAGCCGATCACCGATTTCAGCCGCCTGGCACAGGTCTGGGTGCGTGGTGAAGACAAGGTACGCCACTACGCTTCGCCAGAAGCGGCCCTTGGCGCCCTGGCCCAACTGGAGCAGGAAGGCAAGGACATCCGCGCCATCTACGCCCAGGCCGCCGACAGCGGGATCAAGTTGCTGGCCAACCAGGCCTGGTTCGTGCGCAACGGCAACGGCGAACTGGCGGCGTTCCTGCTCAAGGACCAAGCCGAGCAGTACGCCAAGGCTCATGGTGGCGAGGCGCTGGACTTCGTCAGTGCCAACCAGAAGCTGGTCGCCCAGCGCTGACCGGGAGCCACCGACATGACCCGCAACCTCAAGCGCTGGCCGCTGCGCCTGGCTTCGCTGCTGGCCTGCCTGCTGTTCTGGCAACTGGCGGCAAGCGTGAAGCTGGACCTCGGTCTGCTGACGTTCACCTATGTCCCCACACCCAAGGCGGTGCTGGAAGCTGCCTGGCAATTGCTGACCTCCAGCACGCTGCTGGCGCACCTGGGCAGCAGCCTGTCGCGGGTATTTGCCGGTTATGCCACTGCGGCGCTGACTGGCGTGGCCCTGGGGTTGCTGATCGGCCGCTCGAAATGGGCTGAAGACACCCTGCTGCCGCCGCTGGAAGTGCTACGGCCGATTCCGGCGGTGGCGTGGATTCCGCTGGCGATCCTGATGTTCCCGTCGTCGGAACTGTCGATGGTGTTCATCACGTTCACCGGCGCGTTGTTCCCCATCCTGCTCAATACCGTGCACGGCGTGGAGGCTGTCGACCCGCGGCTGGTGGCATCGGCGCGCAGCCTCGGTGCCGGGCGCTGGGCGATCCTGCGCGAAGTGGTATTGCCTGGGGCGTTGCCCAGTATCGTCACAGGCCTGGCCATCGGCATGGGGACTTCATGGTTCTGTCTGGTCACTGCCGAGATGATTTCCGGGCAGTTCGGCATCGGCTACTACACCTGGGAGTCCTACACCTTGCAAAACTACCCGGACATCATCGTCGGCATGCTGCTGATCGGCGTGCTGGGCATGGGTAGCAGTGCCCTGGTCAAGCGCATCGGCGAGCTGGCCACGCCCTGGTACCGCACGCGGAGGGCCGGGTGATGAACAGCTTTCAACTTGCGCCAGGGCGTATCGAAGGGCATGGCCTGTCGATACACCTGGGGCACGGCAGCGACGCCTTCGAGGCGGTGCAGCGCTTGGACTTTGCCGTAGAGCCTGGCGAGTTTGTCTGCATCCTCGGCCCCTCTGGTTGTGGCAAGTCGACGTTGCTCGGCGCCTTGGCCGGGCACCTGGTGCCCAGCAGCGGCCAGTTGAAGGTGGACGGCCAGCCCGTTTCTGGTCCGTCGCCGCAGCGTGGCATGGTATTTCAGCATCACACCTTGCTGCCTTGGCGAAGCGTGCTCGACAACGTGGCCTTCGGCCTGAAGATGCAGGGCCTGGGCCGGGCCGAACGTCACCGGCAAGCACGCGAAATGTTGCAACTGGTAGGGCTGGCCGACTTTGCCGGGCGCTGGCCCAGCCAGCTGTCAGGCGGTATGCAGCAACGGGCCGAAATTGCCCGGGTGCTGATCAACCGCCCGGGGCTATTGCTGATGGATGAACCCTTCGGCGCCCTGGATGCGCAAACCCGTGCACGCATGCAGGAGCTGTTGCTGGATATCTGGGCAAGCATCCGTACCACCGTGGTGTTCGTCACCCACGATATCGACGAAGCGCTGTTCCTGGCCGACCGTATTCTGGTGATGAGCCCGCGCCCCGGTCGCTTTATCGAAGACATGCACCTGGACTTTGCGCGGCCACGCCGCACCCGCCTGCTGACCACCCCTGAATTCACCCACCTCAAGCGTCACTGCCTGGCGTTGCTGCGCCACGAGGAAGGCCGCGAACTGCCGCGCCTGACCCCGTTGGGCCTGCCGGCCACCGACCACCCACCGCTACGGATCGCGCTATGACTGACCGAACGACCGACAACCCCGACATCCTTGCCCTGTTGCCTCGCCTTGATGCCACCGACGCTGGCGTGCGCCGCATCGCCCTGATCGAGCTGGCCGACCTGGAAGACCCGGATGGCTTGCCTTGGCTCACCGATGCCCTGCTGGTGGACGCCGCCGACGAGGTGCGTGCCGAGGCCGCGCGCCTGCTTGAGGCCTGGGAAGAACCCGAAGTTGTGCAAGCCCTGTGCGCTGCGCTGGCCGATGTCGCCGAGCCGGTACGGCTGGCAGCAGCGCAGAGCCTCAGCGAACTCAAGAGCCTTGAAGCCGGTCAGCTGATCCTGCCTTGGGTCAAGCACGCCGATGCCTTCGTCCGCGCCAGTGCCTTGCGAGCCTTGCGCGAGCTGCGCCTGGAGGATGCTGCCGAACCAGCGCTGCTGGCGCTGGCCGATGACGATGCGGCCGTGCGGCGTGAGGCAGTGGGCATTCTTGGCTGGCTCAAGCACCAGCCGGCGTTGCTGGCGCTGGCAGGGCTCGCCCAGGCCGAGCCGGACACCGAGGTGCGCCGCGCGGCCATCGGCGCGCTGGGCCTTGCCCGGGACAACTCGGTGTTGCCTGCGCTGGTGACGGCATTGGCTGACCAGGCCTGGCAAGTGCGCGAGGAAGCCGCCACCACGTTAGGCAAAGTCGGTCAGGACCAAGCAGGCCCGGCGCTGGTGGATGCCCTTGCCGACGACTTCTGGCAGGTCCGCCTGCGGGCAGCGCGCTCACTGGGTCGGCTGCGCTATGCCGCTGCACTGGACGCGCTTGGCTTATTGCTGGGCCATGGCATTGCCAACTTGCGCAAGGAGGCAGCGCTGGCGCTGGGCGAGCTGGGCCAGGCGCGTGCCTTGCCGGTGCTGCAGGCCGCCGAGGCTGACAGCGACCCCGAGGTGCGCAAGGCTGTACGGATTGCCCTGGCGCAATTGCGCGGGGCTGCCTGATGAACGCCCCGCAAGCCATTCGCAACTTGCGCGGGCCAGGGCAGCTGCTGCTGCGATGGGAAGACGGCGAGCACAGCCTCAGCCATACCCGTTTGCGCGGTGCTTGCCCTTGCTCACAATGCCGTGCGGCGCGGCTGGCGGGGGGGATCAGCCTGGTGCGCGACGATGTGCGGGTGGAGCGGATTACCTCGCAGGGATATGGCGTGCAGCTGGTGTTCAGCGATGGGCATGAGCGCGGGATCTACCCTTGGGCTTACTTGCGTGACCTAGTCAGCAAGGGAGGCTGATCCCTCAGGCTACCGCATCCCCTATAGGAGCAGCCTTGTATCTGCCCTGAAATTGTCGCCGGTCATTCACAATGCAATCAGCTCCGGCCGCAGCCCTTCCATCCGTCGCCCCGGCGGTGGCAGGTAACCGCCATCCCCGGTGATCTGGTGCAGCACCTTCTCGCGCAGCCCATGCAGTGCCACACCCGTACGTAACCGCGGGTGTGGCAGGTCTATCTCGACCACCGATTTGATCCTGCCCGGGCGTGGCTCCAGCACCACAACCCGATCAGCCAGGTATGTTGCCTCCTCGGCATCGTGGGTCACCAGCAAAGTTGTGATACCTGCTCGTTCGCGAATGGCCAGCAGCTCGTCTTGCAGTTGCTGGCGGGTCAGAGCATCCAGGGCGCCGAACGGCTCGTCGAGCAGCAGGATACGCGGGCTGGCCACAAGGCCACGGGCGATCGCCACGCGCTGCGCCATGCCGCCCGATAGCTGGTGTGGATAGGCCGACTCGAAGCCGACCAGTCCCACCAGTTGCACGAATTCATGCACCCGCCTGGCGCGTTCACCCTGGGTGAGCGACTCGTTGACCAGCCCCAAGGCAATGTTCTGTTCCACGTTCAACCACGGGAACAGCCGGTGCTCCTGGAACACGATGCCGCGTTCGCCACCAATGCCGCTGACCGCTTGGCCGTCGACACGGATGCTGCCGCTGTATTCGGTATCAAGCCCCACCAGCAAGCGCAGCAAGGTGGATTTGCCACAACCGGATGCGCCGACGATGGCAATGAACTCACCTTCGTTGATCGACAGGTTGAAGTTGCGGATAGCTTCGAACGGCTGGCCGTCCACGCTGAACACCTTGCCGACCCCCTCGAAGCTGACCAGAGGCGGGGTGCTGTTGGGCTGGTTGGCCGCCTGCAGGTGGGCCGTGTTGAATGCGTTCATGCGGTTCTCCAGCGCGTAGCGCGCGATTCGAGGCGTTGTCCAAGGGTGCCGAGCAGGGCGCCGACCAGGCCGATCAGGACCATGGCAGCCATCACCTGGTCCATGCGGAACAGTTGCTGGGCACCGATCATCAGGCTGGCGATGCCGCCGTCCGACGGCATGAAGTATTCCGCGCCGATGGTGCCCAGCCAGGCGTAGATCAGCGACAGGCGCAGGCCGGCGAAAATCGCCGGTGCCGCGCCGGGCAGCACCAGCAGGCGCAGGCGCTGCCACAGGTTCAGGCGCAGGGTGCGGGCCGCTTCGCCCAGCTGTGGCGACAGGCTGGCGATACCGCGCTGGGTAGCGATCAGCAGCGGGAAGAAGGCGGCCAGGCCAACGAACACAAGCTTGGCCCCTTCACCCAGCCCGAACCACGCAGTGAGCAAAGGCACCCAAGCAAACAGCGCCACCTGGCGCAAGGCCGACAGGCTCGGCCCGAAGAGGCGTTCGGCTGTGCTGGAGAGCCCCAGCAGCAATCCGGCCAGCAAGCCCGCGGCGCCGCCCAGCAACAGGCCGCTCAGGGTGCGTTGCAGGCTCAGCAACAAGGCTTGCGGCAGCGACCCATCGGCCAGGCCGACGAGCAGCGTGCGCACTACCTCCAATGGCGAGGTGAGGATGTTCGGGTCAACCCAGCCGAAGCTGTTGCTGGCCTGCCACAGCACCACTATCCCCAGTGGCAGCAGCAGGCTTTGCCAGCCGCGCGGCAGAGGCCCGCGCTGCTGCTCGCCAGTGGCCGGTTGCGGCCAATACAGCAGGCGCTTTTCCAGCGCTGAGAAGCTGCGCTCCAGCGCGGCGCCGACCAGGCTGATCACCAGGATGCACAGCATCACCAGGTCGAGCATGAACAGCTGTCGCCCCCAAACCATCAGGTACCCGATCCCTTCGCTGGAGGCCAGCAACTCGACCGCCAACAGCGATGTCCAGCCAGTAGCCAGGGCCAGGCGCACGCCCGTGAGGAAGGCGGGCAGGGCAGCTGGCAGCAACAGGCGCAGGAACAGCAGGTGCTTTGGCAGGCGCAGAGCCGCAGCGGCCTCGCGCAGTTTTGGCTGGGCATCGCGTACACCCACCAGCGTGTGCAAGGTCACGGGGACCACCACGGCTTTTACCAGCACCACCAGCTTGAGCAGCTCGCCGATGCCGAAGAACAACATGAACAACGGAATCCAGGCCAGGGTGGGGACCTGGGCAAGCGCCACGAACGTCGGCAGTACCAGCGTCTGCGCCCGGCGCGAAGCACCCAGCCATACCCCCAGCAGCAGGCCGCTGGCAATGCCCGCCGCCAACCCCCAGAACAGCCGTTGCAGGCTTATCCACAGGTGCCCCCACAGCTCGCCGGAGCCAAACTCCAGTGCGCTTTGCCACACCAGTGCCGGTGCCGGCAGGATCTGCTCGCTCATCCAGTGCTGGCGGCTCGCCACCCCCCAAAGCAGTGCAATCATCACAGGCAACAACCAGGGAAGAACCCGTTTCCCAGAGCGTATGCGATCCCTGTGGGAGCGGCCTTGCGCCGCGAATGGGTCGCGTAGCGGCCCCCCCCGATTCCTGCTCAGCACTCCATTCATCGGCCATCTCTCGAAGCGTTGTTAGGTTATTCACTTATGGAATTAAAAAAACAATAAAGTGATCTTCAAGAGATAAGAGCATGCGTTCCCTGCATACGGAAGCCCTGTTGCGTTGCGTTTTCCTCATATTTTCCATGCGTTTTCCGCAAGCTCCCCGCAGCCCCGCATGTCGCCTGATTTATGCCTTCCAGTTACTGAAAGATGAAGTTTTGATCTTTGTAGGTTCTAACCAGACCTGCCTAGCTTCTGGCCAAAGCGCCGGCCATCGCCGGTGGCAGCCTGCCAAGGAGCCTTGCCATGAAAACCCCGTTGCGCCACCTGATTACCGCCCTTGGGCTGGCTTTCACCCTCGGTGCCCACGCGGCTGAACCCGCCAAGCCAGAAAGCATTCGCATCGCCGTGCCCGACCTCAGTGCCGGCAGCAAGCCCAGCGCCGGTGGCGTGGTCGATGTGCTGCGTGACCAGCAGCTACTGGAGAAGGCATTTGCCAAGGACGGCATCCGCATCGACTGGCACTTCTTCAAGGGCGCCGGGCCCGTGGTGAACGAGGCGTTGGCAAACGGCCAGGCTGACTTCGCCTATCTGGGCGACCTGGCCGCGATCGTCGGCAAGGCCAATGGCCTGGACACCCGCGTGCTGTCGGCTGGCGTGCGTGGGGTCAAGAGCTACCTGGGCGTGGTGCCCGGCTCTGGCATCAAGACCCTGCAAGACCTCAAGGGCAAGCGCGTGGCGGTGTTCCGCGGCACAGCCAACCAGCTGTCGTTCGCCAGCGCCCTGGCCAGCCAGGGGCTTTCCGAGCGTGAGCTGAAAGTGATCAACCTGGATTTAAACGCCGCCAATGCTGCGCTGGCCGCCAAACAGATCGACGCCACCTGGGGTTTGTCGAACCTGCTGTCTTTGCGAGAGCGCGGGCTGGTCGAGCTCCCGGTCAATTCGCGTGACCTGGAAGGGGCCGGCAGCACTCAGGCGGTGCTGCTGGGCACCGGCGATTTCATCCGTAAATACCCCGAGCTGGTCCAGCGCCTGATCAATGCCCAGCAGCAAGCCAGTGCCTGGCTGCGCGATGAACACAACCGCCAGGCCTATATCGATCTGGTGGCCAGCAACGCCAACTGGCCGCGCAACATCCTCAGCGATGACCTGGCCAAGGAAGACCTTGCCCATTACTTCGATCCACGCCTGGACGCTGACTTCGTAGGCCAGCTGCAGCAGGGCGTAGACCTGGCCGCCAAGGAGCGCCTGATCCGCCGTGGCTTCCAGGTAGCCGACTGGGTCGAGCCACGCTTCCTCGATGCGGCGCTGCAACAGGAACAGCCCGTGCAGGCCGCCCGTTGAACCTTCAAAAAACCCGACAATGACCGCAAGGACCATGACCATGAGCAATGCCGCCCTGGCCACCGCGCCACAAGCCCTTGAACTCGACATTCACCCGGTTGCCGGCCGTATCGGCGCGGAAATTCGCGGGGTCAGGCTGTCCGCCGACCTCGATGCCGCCACCATCGAGGCCATCCAGGCTGCACTGGTGCAGCACAAGGTGATCTTCTTCCGTGATCAGACCCACCTGGATGACCAAAGCCAGGAAGGCTTTGCCAAACGGCTTGGCGAGCCGGTAGCCCACCCCACCGTGCCGGTGGTGGATGGCACCAGCTACCTGCTGCAACTCGATGGCGCCGAAGGCCAGCGGGCCAACTCCTGGCACACCGACGTGACGTTCGTCGACGCCTACCCCAAGGCTTCGATCCTGCGTAGCGTGGTAGCGCCGGCTTCGGGTGGCGATACCGTTTGGGCCAACACGGCTGCGGCTTATCAGGAGCTGCCCGAGCCGCTGCGCGAACTGGCCGACAAGCTGTGGGCGGTGCACAGCAACGAATACGACTACGCCAGCATCAAGCCCGACGTGGACCCGGCCAAGCTGGAGCGCTACCGCAAGGTGTTCACCTCCACGGTGTACGAAACCGAACACCCGGTGGTGCGCGTACACCCGATCAGCGGAGAGCGGGCGCTGCAACTGGGGCATTTCGTGAAACGCATCAAAGGCTATTCGCTGGCGGATTCGCAGCACCTGTTTGCTGTGCTGCAAGGGCATGTGACGCGCCTGGAGAACACTGTGCGCTGGCGCTGGCAGGCGGGGGATGTGGCGATCTGGGATAACCGCGCGACGCAGCATTATGCGGTGGATGACTACGGGACCCAGCCACGGGTGGTACGGCGTGTGACCTTGGCGGGAGAGGTGCCGGTGGGCGTGGATGGCCAATTGAGCCGGACTACCCGCAAGGGCTGAGCCCAGTAGAGAACCCTGTGTAGGAGCAGCACAAGGCTGCTCCTACATCTGGCTTCGCACGCCTTCACATTTCGGTATCACAGGCAATCAACTGCCTGACCAGCCCCTGCGCCAACGGCGACAAGCCATACCCCACCCGGCTTACCACCCCATAGCGGGTATGGCACGCCTCTTCCTGCTCCGGTGTCAGGTCAGCCAGCTTCAACTGCACCAGCCCGCCCTCGCGTTGATACGGCCGCAAATTGGCATTGCAGGCAATGCCGATGGTGTCCGAATGCATCACCACATTCAGCAACGCATACCCGTGCTCGCACTCCACCGCTGGCAAGAAGTCCTGGCGCCCGCTGAGGTCGCTGAGGATCTTGCGGATGTTCGGCGGGCGGAAGGTAGTGGCCATCGGGTAGTCGAACAGGTCGCGTGCCTGCACGGCCTCCTGCTCGGTCAGAGGGTGCCCGGCGCGGCAGCAGAAATGCCAGCGTTGTGGCGTCAGCTTGTGCACCTGGTAGTCCGGGTCGGACTCGAACTGGCGCGTGTCGGCGACAAAGAACTCGATCTCTTCGGCAACCAGCTTGCGGTTCAGCGCCTGCCAGTTGTCCACCTGGAAGCAGGTGCGCGCCGCCGGGTACTCGGCCACGAAGCGCGCCACCGCCCGCGGCACCAGGCCACCGGCTGGCGCAGGGCCCGAGCCAAAGCGCACCACCCCGGTCGTGGCGCCGTTGAACTGGTGGATCTCATTGACCAGATTGTGCGCCCCATGCACCAGCCGCCGCGAATGCTCCAGCACCAGCAAGCCTTGGCGGGTGGGCGCCAGTTCTTTGCTGGCGCGGTCGACCAGGCGGCAGCCGATGTTGTGCTCCAGGGTCTGGATACTGCGGCTGAAGGCCGATTGCGACAGGTTCACCGCCGCCGCAGCGGCCACGAAACTGCGGTGCTCGACAAGGGCGATGTAGTGGCGCAGCTGACGCAGATCGATATGCATTTTCTACATTAAAACCTTCGGTCAAATGCAATTGCTGACAAGGGTGAGTCCCCTTATAAAGGGTGTTACTTATTCCACTAAATATGAATTACAAATATTTATATCACTTAAAAGAATATAAGCCCGACTGACCGCGATTCGGTTCCGCCAACGGAAATGCTCGCCAGGGCCCACGCCTCAAGGAGCATTTGCATGTCCGGACTTTCTCGTTGGCCTGCGCGCGCGTCGCGTTTCACCTTGCAACCCTTGGCCGCCGGCGTGCTACTGGCGGCGTCCTCTGGCAGCTTCGCCGAAGAGCCGGTCAGCGCCACCCCGGCGGTGGAGCAGGAGGCCAAGCTCGGCACCGTCACGGTCAATGCCCGCCGCCGCGAAGAAACCGCGCAAAGCGTGCCCACGCCGATCAGCGTGCTGGACAGCGAAACCCTGGAAACCCAGCGCATCTACCGCGTGCAGGATTTGCAACAACTGGTACCCAGCACCAACGTCGCCTACGTGCATGCCCGCCAGTCGAGCATCTCGATCCGTGGCCTGGGCAACAATCCGGCCAGCGATGGCCTGGAGGGCAGCGTCGGCATCTACCTGGACAACGTCTACCTCGGCCGCCCCGGCATGGCGGTATTCGACCTGCTGGATGTGGAGCAACTGGAAGTGCTGCGCGGCCCGCAGGGCACGCTATTCGGCAAGAACACTACGGCCGGCGTGCTCAACATCACTACGCGCAAGCCGACCTTCCACCGCGAAGGCAGCATCCAGCAGTCGATTGGCGAAGACGGCTATCTGCAAACCCAAGGCAGCTTCTCGGGGCCGATCAGCGAGACCCTGGCCGGGCGCATCAGTGCCTACCGCACCGAAGACGACGGCTATGTGAAGAACATCCACAACGGTGACGACCTCAACGGCGGCAAGCGCCAAGGCTTCCGCACACAATTGCTGTTCAAGCCCAGCGAAACATTCAACCTGCGCTGGATTGGCGAATACAACGAAGAAGACTCCAACAACGGCATCCTCAGCCTGTACAGCACCGGCCCCACCATCAATGGCGTCAACCGCTACGAAAGCCTGGCCGCCCAGGCGGGCGCGACGCTGGTGTCGGGCAAGGATCGCAAGGTCAATTTCGACGCCGACCAGCAGGTGACGGTGTTCCAGGGCGGCACTTCGGTGGAGGCCAACTGGACCTTGCCCAATGATTTCACCCTGACTTCGATCACTGCCTACCGCTGGTGGGACTTCACCCCGCGCAACGACGATGGTCTTGACGTACCGGTGTTCTACAGCGCCGGGGTTTCGGTACGTGACAAGCAGTACTCGCAGGAAATCCGCCTGGCTTCGCCTACGGGTGGCGCCTTCGACTACGTGCTGGGTGCCTATTACTTCAAGCAGGACCTGGACAACAAATCCTTTACTTACTACGGGCCGCAGGCGGATGTCTGGAACCTCACACCGGCCGGTGCGCTGAACAACGTCAACAGCATTGGTGACGGGCACATCGATACCGACAGCTATGCGTTGTTCGCCCAGGGCACCTGGCATGTCACCGACCGCCTGGACTTCACCGCCGGCGTGCGCGGTACCTATGAAGAAAAGAGCGCCTGGGTGACCCGCGACGCACCTGACGGCGGCGCCGCTGTAACCGGGGCCGCTGCTGCCGCGCGCCAAGCCCGGATAGGGGCCTACGATTCGGGCGACCTCAACCAGTACAGCTTCAGCCCTTCCGGCCTGTTGGGCCTGAGCTACCGTTTCAACGAGCAGCTGCTGGGCTATGCCACCCTGACCCACGGTGAGAAGTCTGGTGGCGTCAACCTTACTGTTGGCGCTGCACCACGGCTGGGCACCGATTCGCTGCTGGTGGGTACCGAGCGGGTAAACAACGCCGAACTGGGCCTGAAAAGCACCCTTTTCGACGGTCGCCTGCAACTCAACAGCAACCTGTTCTGGGCCGAGGTGCATGGCTACCAGGCCAACGTTTACGACCAGATCAACCGCGTGCAGTACCTGGCCAACGCCGGCAGCGTGCGCTCGCGCGGCCTGGAGTTCGAAGCCACGGCGCTGCCGATCCGCGGCCTCACGGTCAACTTCAACGGCTCGTGGAACGACGTGCGCTACACCGAATACAAGGATGCCCCATGCCCGCCTGAGGTGAGCCTGGCCAATGCCACCGCCACCTGCGACCTGTCCGGCCACCAAGTGGTCGGCGCCTCCAAGTACATCGCCAACCTCAACACCCAGTACAAGTGGCAAGCCACCGAGCATGTCGAGCCTTACGTCACTGCCAGCTATGCCTTCCGCTCGAAGGCCGTGGGCACCATCGATGATTCCGATTTCGGCCAGATCCCCAGCTATGCGCTGGTCAACCTTTCCGCCGGTGTGCGCCTGGACCAGGGCGATGGCGTGGTCGACCTGTCGCTGTGGGTGAAAAACGCCGGCGACAAAACCTACTTCACCAGCCTGTGGAACTCCGCCAACGGTGGCTATGCCGGCGTGCTCGGCACCCCGCGCACCTTCGGCGCCACCGCCCGTTACGACTTCTGAGCACAAGGAGCTTTGCCATGAATGCCAAGACCGAAACCCCTGCACTGCCTGAAGGCGCCTGCCTGACCGCCAAGGTTCCCGAGCGTGACGAGGCGCTGCTCGGCGATGTGGTTGTGAACCCGTACCGCCTGGCGCCGCTGACCGCGATCATCCGCGACGGCGGGCGCAGCCTGAGTGATGCGCATGTGCGTGTACTGGGGCGTGGCGAGCGCGGTGTGGACATTGTCTATGACGTGTCTGACCGTTCGTTGTGGACCTACGGCGGCATCCCGGTATTCGGGCTGTACCCGGACTACGTCAACCAGGTCGAGGTGACCTACAAGCTCGACGGCGAGCGCATTCGCGAGCAGTACCAGATCTACGCCCCGGCCGTGCGCCTGCCGGTGGTGGCCAGGCAGACCGCCGCGTTGCCGGAAGTGCAGCCGGTCAAGGTAGCGCCAGGCTTTGAAAAGCGCCTGTACCTGTTCAACCACCTGCAGGGTGACATCCCGGGCGGCCGCGCCTTCAAGTGGAATGCCCTGGGTGGCGCAGCGGAATGGGACCAGGTGGGCAACAACTGGATTGCCGACAGCAATGGCGATGTGCGCTGGTACCTGGATATCGAACAGATCCACGACTCCAACCGTCGCGATGGCTTGGGCGGCACCATGGGCTTCCAGCAGACCCGCGACGGCAAGCTCATCTGGGGCCAGGGCCAGACCTACTCCAAGTACGACCTGCTGGGTCGGCGCATCTGGCAGCGCAGCCTGCCCGACAAGTTCGCCGACTTCTCCCACGAAATCCGCGAAACCGCCAACGGCACCTACCTGCTGCGGGTGGGCACCAGCGACTACCGGCGCCCCGACGGCAAACGTGTACGTTCGATTCGCGACCACATCATCGAGGTCAGTGAGGCCGGGGACGTACTGGACTTCTGGGACCTCAACCAGATCCTCGACCCCTACCGTGGCGACCTGCTGGAAACGTTGGGTAAAGCGGCTATCCAGTTGCCGGAAGGGGTGCAGAAGCAAGACGAGCGTCTGGCGAATGAACTGGCCGAGGGCGACTTGCCCTTCGGCGACACCCCGGGGGTGGGTACCGGGCGCAACTGGGCACACGTCAATGCCATCGATTACGACGCCGATGACGACAGCATCATCGTTTCAGCACGGCATCAGGGCGTGGTGAAGATTGGTCGCGACAAGCAGGTGAAGTGGATTCTGGCCTCGCCCCAAGGCTGGCCTGAGCGCCTGCGCGATAAAGTGCTGACGCCGGTTGCGAGCGCAAGCTTCGACTGGTCGTGGACCCAGCACACCGCCTGGCTGACCGGCAAAGGCACGCTGACGGTGTTCGATAACGGCTGGGGGCGCGACTTTGCGCCAACCAGGCTTGCCGGCAACTACAGCCGGGCGGTGGAGTACCGTATCGACGAGGCCAAGGGCACGGTCGAGCAGGTGTGGGAGTACGGCAAGGAGCGTGGCGACGAGTGGTACAGCCCGGTGACCTCGGTGGTGGCTTACCGGCCAGAGACCGACACCCAGTTCATCTATTCGGCTTCGGTGAACTTCCTGACCCCCGAGAAACTGACCACCACCGTGCTCAACGAGGTACGGCGCGGGACCCAGGAGGTGCTGGTGGAGTTGAAGGTGCATAGCCGGCAGCCGGGCAGTGTTGGCTACCGGGCTCTGGTGATCGACCTGGCCAAGGCATTCTGATCCATCCCCTTCGGGAGGGCCGTCGGTCCTCCCTTCACATTTCCTTCAGCCCGTTCGTCTAACCTGTACTGGCCCTT
>NZ_JBNRIK010000022.1:32167-46138 GCF_053557975.1 Pseudomonas sp. XP2 | reverse complement strand
CGCTTGACCGGCTGCTCGCCAACCTGCTTCTGCTGCAAGGCAACTTGCATTATCCCTCAATCGACATGGTCAACTGCGTTTGAGATTTCAAACGCTCGATGCCCTGCCTTGGGCGCTTTTCAACAATCAACAATTCGGGAAGCCGACATGCAGCTCAAAGACGCTCAGTTGTTCCGCCAGCAAGCCTACATCAATGGTGAGTGGCTGGATGCGGACAATGGCCAGACCATCAAGGTGACCAACCCGGCCACCGGTGAAGTCATCGGCACCGTGCCGAAGATGGGTACCGCGGAAACCCGCCGTGCCATCGAAGCTGCCGACAAGGCCCTGCCGGCCTGGCGTGCACTGACCGCCAAAGAGCGTTCGGCCAAGCTGCGTCGCTGGTTCGAACTGATGATCGAGAACCAGGACGACCTGGCTCGCCTGATGACCACCGAACAAGGTAAGCCACTGGCCGAAGCCAAGGGCGAAATCGCCTACGCCGCCTCGTTCATCGAGTGGTTCGCCGAAGAGGCCAAGCGCGTCTACGGTGACACCATCCCGGGCCACCAGCCAGACAAGCGCCTGATCGTCATCAAGCAGCCAATCGGTGTTACCGCGGCCATCACCCCGTGGAACTTCCCGGCCGCCATGATCACCCGTAAAGCCGGCCCGGCCCTGGCCGCTGGCTGCACCATGGTGCTCAAGCCTGCTTCGCAAACCCCTTACTCCGCCCTGGCCCTGGTCGAGCTGGCCCACCGTGCCGGTATCCCGGCTGGCGTGCTGAGCGTCGTGACCGGCAGCGCTGGCGAAGTTGGCGGCGAACTGACCGGCAACTCCCTGGTACGCAAGCTGTCCTTCACCGGCTCGACCGAAATCGGTCGCCAGCTGATGCAAGAGTGCGCCAAGGACATCAAGAAGGTTTCTCTGGAGCTGGGTGGCAACGCCCCCTTCATCGTGTTCGACGATGCCGACCTGGACAAGGCGGTTGAAGGCGCGATCATCTCCAAGTACCGCAACAACGGCCAGACCTGCGTCTGCGCCAACCGTATCTACGTGCAGGACGGCGTTTATGACGCGTTCGCCCAGAAGCTGGCCGCTGCAGTTGCCAAGCTGAAGATCGGTAACGGCCTGGAAGACGGCACCACCACGGGCCCGCTGATCGACGGTAAAGCTGTCGCCAAGGTTCAGGAACACATCGAAGACGCCGTCTCCAAAGGCGCCAAGGTGCTGTCCGGTGGCAAGCTGATCGAAGGCAACTTCTTCGAGCCGACCATCCTGGTCGACGTGCCTAAAACCGCCGCTGTCGCCAAGGAAGAGACCTTCGGCCCACTGGCGCCGCTGTTCCGCTTCAAAGACGAAGCCGAAGTCATCGCCATGTCCAACGACACCGAGTTCGGCCTGGCTTCGTACTTCTATGCCCGCGACATGAGCCGTGTGTTCCGTGTTGCCGAAGCCCTGGAATACGGCATGGTGGGTATCAACACCGGCCTGATCTCCAACGAAGTGGCACCGTTTGGTGGCATCAAGGCTTCGGGCCTGGGCCGCGAAGGTTCCAAATACGGTATCGAGGACTACCTCGAAATCAAATACCTGTGCATCAGCGTCTGATAGCACGGTAAAGGCTTTACCTCTGCCAGCGGGGCGCGAGAGCGACGTCTCGCTGGCCTTTTTTACATCGCAGTACCTGGTGGCCAGGGCGTTTACGGCAGTCGATCAACGAATACTGTGCGCGAGCACTCCCAGCCACCCCCGAATAAAAGCGCCATTCCTGTCGGCGCAATGAGGGCATTATGAGCAAGACCAACGAATCCTTGATGCAACGTCGTGTAGCTGCCGTCCCACGTGGCGTTGGCCAGATCCACCCGATCTTCGTCGACACCGCGAAGAACTCGACCGTGATCGACGTTGAAGGCCGCGAACTGATCGACTTCGCCGGCGGCATCGCAGTACTGAACACCGGCCACCTGCACCCGAAAGTGGTTGCAGCCGTGCAAGAGCAGCTGACCAAAGTCAGCCACACCTGCTTCCAGGTGCTGGCCTACGAACCCTACGTAGAGCTGTGCGAAAAGATCAACAAGCTGGTCCCAGGCGACTTCGACAAGAAGACCCTGCTGGTCACCACCGGCTCCGAAGCCGTTGAAAACGCCGTCAAGATCGCCCGTGCTGCCACTGGCCGTGCTGGCGTCATCGCCTTCACCGGCGGCTACCACGGCCGTACCATGATGACGCTGGGCCTGACCGGCAAGGTCGTGCCGTACTCCGCTGGCATGGGCCTGATGCCAGGCGGCATCTTCCGCGCCCTGTTCCCGAGCGAACTGCACGGTATCAGCGTTGACGACGCCATTGCTTCGGTCGAGCGCATCTTCAAGAACGACGCCGAGCCGCGTGACATCGCCGCGATCATCCTCGAGCCGGTACAAGGCGAAGGCGGCTTCCTGCCAGCGCCGAAAGAGCTGATGAAGCGCCTGCGCGCGCTGTGCGACCAGCACGGCATCCTGCTGATCGCCGACGAAGTTCAGACGGGTGCTGGCCGTACCGGTACCTTCTTCGCCATGGAACAGATGGGCGTTGCGCCTGACCTGACCACCTTCGCCAAATCCATCGCTGGCGGCTTCCCGCTGGCCGGTGTGTGCGGTAAGGCCGAGTACATGGACGCCATCGCCCCGGGCGGCCTGGGCGGCACCTACGCCGGTTCGCCGATCGCTTGCGCCGCGGCCCTGGCCGTGATCGAAGTGTTCGAAGAAGAAAAACTGCTGGACCGCAGCAAGGCTGTAGGTGAGCGCCTGACCGCTGGCCTGCGCGAAATCCAGAAGAAGCACCCGATCATCGGCGACGTCCGTGGTCTGGGCTCGATGATTGCTGTTGAAGTCTTCGAGAAAGGCACTCACACCCCGAACGCTGCTGCTGTTGGCCAGGTTGTTGCCAAGGCACGCGACAAGGGTCTGATCCTGCTGTCCTGCGGCACCTACGGCAACGTTCTGCGTATCCTGGTACCGCTGACTGCCGAAGACGCACTGCTGGACAAAGGCCTGGCCATCATCGAAGAGTGCTTCGCTGAACTCGCTTGATGTGACGCGCTTCTGAAAAAACCCGCTTCGGCGGGTTTTTTTTGTGCCCTGAAAAGCCATGTGGCGCTATGGTTGTCGGAGGACTGGCTTTGGAAGCTGCGACGGAACGTGTGTCAGGCTATTCAGGAGTAGTTGGCGATGAACGCTGCAGACCCCACCCCACCCAGCGTACTGATTGTGGAAGGCGACCCGTGGGTGCGTGACATGCTCAGCGAGATGCTGCTCAGTGTGCGCTGCGATGCCCGCCTGCAGGTGTGCGCCGATGGGGCGCAGGCACTCAGCGCGCTGTCCAGCAAGCCAGACCTGATTATCGCCGCCCGCGAGCTGGCCGGTGTCGATGGCCTGGACCTGTTGCGCAAGGTGCGCGCCAAAGGGCCGGGCTTGCCGTTCATCCTCATGAGCAACCGCAGCGACAGCGCCAGTGTGCGCGAGGTGTTGCCCCTGCACCCCACTGCCTACCTGAGCAAACCCCTGAACCTGGACAACCTGCGCAAGCGCCTGGAAGAGCTGCTGCTGGCCGTTGGCGAAGAAATCGCCTGCCCGGTGCCGGCGTTGCAGGCAGGTGCCAGCCTGCCCACCTACCTTGAGCAGCGCCGTGCTACCGCCGATGGCGGGCCGCTGTTGGCCGACGTGCAGGTGGCGATCAAGCGGGCGCTCAACCCTCAGGGCCTGAACCTGAAGGTGCTCGAAGAGGAAGTGCGTAACGACCCTCAGGTTACCGCCGTCCTTATCGCGGCTGCCAACAGCGCTGCGTTGCACCGTGAAGCGCCGGTGCAAACCTTGCTGCAGGCCCTGAACAAGCTTGGCAGCACCCAGAGCATGAATCTGATTCTGGGCATGACCCTCAAGCGCAGTGCACGGCTCAGCGACCCGTTGCTGGCGCAGCACGCGGCCGGGTATTGGCAGCTTTCACTGCATACGGCCGAATATGGCCGTACATTGGCGCGCATGCTCGAGCTGGACGAAGGGCGCTGCTATTGCGCGGGGTTGCTGCATTGCCTGGGCGACCTGGCCGTGTTGCGCTGCCTGCAAGAGTGGCGGTTGGCCGGGGGCGAGCTAGACGAACATAACGTGCAGCAATCGTTGGATGAGTTCGGAGCAGCGTTCGGCTCGGCGCTGCGGACACGCTGGCGTTTGCCGCTGGCCTTGCGCGAATTGATCGCGGCGATCTACCAGTTGGGCGGCGGCGTGTATTCGCGGGAGATCCTGGCCATGAACCTGGCGGGGCAGTTGTCGCGGCTGCCGGCCGAGCAGGGGCTGGAGAAAGTGGCCAGTGGCAAGACCGCGCGCTTGCTGAAGATGGGCCTGCCGGAGCTGAACCGGCTGCGCAAGGTGGATAACCCGGAGGTGAAGCCCCAGGAAGAGCCGCCTGTGGCGGAGGCTGAAGCGCCCAGCTGAGATGTTGGGGCCGCTTTGCAGCCCCAGTCATACCATTACCTGCGCAGGATGGGTCAGCCGCGGACGATCTGGTTCTTGCCTTGCCGCTTGGCTTGGTACATCGCCGCATCGGCCCGGGCATACAGGCTGTCCAGTGCCACATCTTCTTCGGTCAGCCCGGTCAGCCCCTGGCTCACCGTCACCCCGTACGTCTGCTCACCGTGGATGAAACTCAACCGCTGGATCTGCCGCTGCAAGCGTTCGGCAATCTGCTCGGCCACCTGCGTATTGCAACCGGGGAACACGGCCGCAAACTCCTCGCCGCCAATGCGCCCGAACAGGTCGCCACGGCGTAGCACGGCCTTGCCGCTGTCGGCGATGTGTTGCAGTACCTGGTCACCTTCCTGGTGGCCGTAGCTGTCGTTGATGCGTTTGAAGTCGTCGATGTCCAGCAGCAGGAAGGCCAGCGGTGTACCGTCTTCTCGGGCGCTGTCGAAGGCCTGCTGGGCGCATTCGAAGAAGTGCCTGCGGTTGCTGCTCTGGGTCAGCACGTCAGTGGTGGCCAGGCGCTGCAGTTCGCCTTCAAGCTGCTTCTTCTCGGTGATGTCTTCGGCGATACCGACAATGATTACCCGGTCGCCCACGTGTTGCTGGTTGATATAGCACTTGTCGCTCAGCCAGCGCAGTTGCCCGTCGGCATTCAGGATGCGGTACTCGCGGTCTTCCACAGCGCCCTTGAGCAGCACTTGGGCCAGGCTGCGCTCGGCGAACTCGAGGTCGTCAGGGTAGATACTGTCACGCCATTCGTTGTAATCGGCCAGCAACAGGCTGACCGGGCGGCCGAAGATGCGTTCGTATGCGGGGCTTACGTACAGCACCTGACGAGTTTCCCAGTCAAATGCCCAGAGCACCGCGTTGACGCTGTCCAGCAACGAACTGAACAGCTGATCGCGCTCGCTCAGGCGGGCTACCTCGCCTTGGGCGTGCAGGAGCGCAAGTAAAGTCTTGGCGGCTTCGGGAGGCGGGGTGCCGGGCAATGTCGTTGGAATATTCTTGGCCATGTGCACGAAGCGGGTCTCGACGTAAAAGCGTGCGGCCAGCATCCGGCCCGCCACGCGGGCGATGTGCCAAATTTGAGTGGAGTCGAGGTGGCTAAGTTCCGAACGGCACGCACCGAAATGGGGCGTGCCGATCAACGGCGGTCAGGCGCCGGTCGGGCGCAGGGAGTAGGTCTTGAGTTGTGCTGCGAAGTCGCGCAGGGCGTGGATGCCGCTGGTTTCGGCCTCGTGTATCCAGTCCTTCATGGCAGCCAGCATGTCGTGGCCGTTGGCGCTGGTGCGCGCCCAGATCTGCTGCAGGGCCAGGCGCTTTTCGTAAATGGTCTTCAGCGCCTGGCTATGGGCAAGCATGGACTCGATACGCACATGGTGGCGGTCTTCCAACAAGCTGGTTTCACGCGACAGCAGGCGCTTGGCGCGGCGGAAGTGGTGGCGCACCGAAGCGTCCACCCGGGCCAGCTCCTGCTTGACCAGCGGGCCGATCACCAGCTTGCGGTACTGGGCCATGATCTGGAAGCGGTTGTTGAGGATGGCCATGGCGGTGTCCATGTCCAGGCTTGCCTTGCCGGCCACCCGGTGGGCGATTGGCGCCACGCGCTGTACCTTGGCCAGGCGCAGCAGGCAGAACAGGCGTATCCACGCCCAGCCCATGTCGAACTCCCAACGCTTGACCGACAGCTTGGCCGAGTTGGGGTAGGTGTGGTGGTTGTTGTGCAGCTCTTCGCCCCCGATGACGATGCCCCAAGGCACCAGGTTGGTGGCAGCATCGCGGCATTCGAAGTTGCGATAGCCGAGGGCATGGCCCAGGCCGTTGACCACACCGGCGGCCCAGAATGGAATCCACATCATCTGTACAGCCCAGATGGTGATGCCGGCGGTACCGAACAGCAGCAGGTCGATCACCGCCATCAGCGCGATCCCACCCAGCTTGTAGCGCGAGTAGAGGTTGCGCTCGATCCAGTCATCCGGGCAGTTTTTGCCATAGATGCGCAGGGTTTCGGGGTTGCGCGCCTCTTCACGGTACAGCTCGGCACCCTTGCGCAGCACAGTGCCCAGGCCCTTGTACACCGGGCTGTGCGGGTCGTCGGGGGTTTCGCACTTGGCGTGATGCTTGCGGTGGACGGCGGTCCATTCACGGGTGTTCTGCGCCGTGGTCAGCCACAGCCAGAAGCGGAAGAAATGCTTGAGCGCGCCATTGAGCTCCAGGGCCCGGTGCGCGGAGTAGCGATGCAGGTAGACCGTGACGCTGACAATGGTCACGTGGGTCATCAGCAGAGTGATGCCGACCAGTTGCCAGGCCGACAAGTCGAGCAGGCCGTTATACCACATAGATGTAAATACCCTCGAAATGCGGGGGGAAGGGCTGATTATCCCTTGGCGGGGAAATAAAACCAGTCAACCGTTTAGATAGGAGGTCACGACATGTTTCACCCTTTATAATGCCCACTCCTTTTTGATGGGCTTTTCCACCCGACATGTCTGTTTCCGTTCGCGACGCCTTGCGCATGGCTGCGCTGTATGTGGTGCTCTCGATCCTCTGGCTGGCGCTGGCCGAGGTGATGCTGCACGGCATGGCTGACGATCCCCTGGCACTGGCCGTGGGGCGGCAGATCAATGTGGTGCTGTGGGTGTTGTTCAGTGCCGTGCTGATCTATGTTTCGAGGGTGCGGCTGCTGAACTTCATCGGCATTGGTGCGCGCTTGCGCTGCGAGGACCGCGAGCGGCTGCGCATGGCTGCTGCAGTGTTCGACAGTACCCTCGAAGGTGTGCTGGTCACCGACCGCCAGGGCCTGATTGTGCACGTCAATCGTGCCTTCATGCGCATCACCGGCTACCAGCAGGATGAGGTGATCGGCCAGCGCCCGAGCAAGTTCAAATCGGGCCGCCACGGCCAGGCGTTCTACCAGCAGATCTTTGCCACCCTGGCCGAGCAGGGGGAGTGGAGCGGCGAAATCTGGAACCGGCGCAAAAGCGGCGAAATCTATCCGCAATGGCAGACCATCTGCGCTATCCGCAATGACGACGGTGAGCTGAGCCATTACGTGGCGGTGTTCAGTGATATCAGCGCGATCAAGCATTCGGAGCAGGAACTGGCCTACCTGGCCCACCACGATCCGCTCACCGGCCTGCCCAACCGCCTGCTGTTCACCGACCGGGTCGAGCAGGCCCTGGCGGCCGCTCAGGCCAACAAGCGCGGTTGTGCCCTGCTGCTGTTGGACCTGGACCATTTCCAGAGTATCAACGACGGCCTGGGCCACACCATCGGTGATCAGTTGCTGAAGCTGGTGGGCGAGCGCCTGGGCGAGGTGCTGGGCAATGGCGTGACCCTGGCACGCCTGGGTGGCGACGAGTTCGGTGTGCTGGCCGAGAACTGCCAGCAGGTCGGCCAGGCGGGCAAGCTGGCGCAGTGCATTATCGAACGCATGCGCGAGCCGTTCCTGTTCGAGGAAAATCGCCTGTTCATCAGTGCCAGCGTCGGTATCAGCCTGTTCCCCAGCGACGCCCTGAGCGCCGAGCAGTTGCTGCGTAATGCCGACGCGGCGTTGTACAAGGCCAAAAGCAACGGCAGGGCCTGCTATGCGCTGTACACCGAAGAGCTGACTGCTCACGCCCAACAGCGGGTCGAGACCGCCGGTGAGCTACGCCGGGCCCTGGAGCAGGATGAGCTGCGGGTGTACTTCCAGCCGGTACATGACCTGGCGACAGGCCGGCAGGTCGGGGTCGAGACACTGGTGCGCTGGCAGCACCCCCAGCGCGGCCTTGTGCCGCCGGGCGAGTTCATCCCGATTGCCGAGCGCACCGGGCTGATTGCCGAAATCGACACCTGGGTGCTGCGCCAGGCCTGCCTGCAAATGGTGCAGTGGCAGGCCGAAGGCCGGCAGTTGGCATTTGTGGCGGTGAACATCTCCAGCCGGCTGTTTGGCCAGCACGAGCTGTACCAGCAGGTTGCCGAAGTGCTGCACGACACCGGCCTGGCGCCGGCGCTGCTGGAGCTGGAAGTCACCGAGAGCGCCGTGATGGAAGACCCGGAAGTGGCGCTGGAGCAGTTGCACCGTTTGCGCGAGCTGGGCGTGACCCTGGCCATCGACGACTTTGGCACCGGGTATTCGTCGTTGCTGCGGCTCAAGCGTTTGCCGGTGCAGAAGCTGAAAATTGATCAGGGCTTCGTTGCCGGGTTGCCTCTGGATGAGGATGACATCGCGATCGTGCGGGTAATCATTGCCCTGGCACGCAGCATGGGCATGCAGGTGCATGCCGAGGGCATCGAGCAGGCGGAGCAGGCCAGCTTCCTGCTGCTGGAGCAGTGTCAGCTGGGGCAGGGGTACTGGTTCGGGCGGCCGGTGCCGGCTGCGGATCTTCGCTGGGATTGAGACCCAGGGCCCGCTTTGCGGCCCTCGTCTATCGCTTGTTCAGGCCCTTCGCCAGGCGGTCCCCACCCAGCTGGATCAACGCCACCAACGCCACCAGCATGGCAATCACGGTCAGCATGATCTGGCTGTCAAAGCGCTGGTAGCCATACCGGTAGGCAATGTCGCCCAAGCCCCCGGCACCGATCGCACCGGCCATGGCCGAGGAGTTGATCAGGGTCACCAGGGTAATGGTGAAACCCCCGACGATGCCCGGCAGCGCCTCGGGCAACAGCACGTGCCAGACGATGTGCCAACGCCGACAGCCCATGGCCTGTGCAGCTTCCACCAAACCATGGTCGACTTCGCGCAGGCTGACCTCGGCAATGCGCGCAAAAAACGGCGTGGCGGCAATGGTCAGCGGCACCACCGCCGCCCACACCCCGTAGGTGGTGCCTACCACCAGGCGGGTGAAGGGGATCAGCGCGACCATCAGGATCAGGAACGGGATCGAGCGGAACAGGTTGACGAAGGCGCCCAGCACCCGGTTCAGCAACGGTGCCTCGAAGATTCCGCCCTTGTCGCTGGTGACCAGCAGCACCGCCATGGGCACCCCCACCAGCAGGGCGATCAGCGACGACACGCCGACCATCAGCAAGGTGTCGAGCAAGCCTTCCAGCAGGCGATCAAACCACATGGCCCAGTACCTCCACGTCCTCGGCCCAGCGGCGGGCACGTTCCAGCAGTTGGTGGGTGTCGTGCGGCGAATGTTGCACCGACAGGATCAGTTGCCCCAAGGCATGCTCGCCGATGGTTTCCACGCCGCCCTGCAGCAGGCGTACGCGGCCGCCCAGATCGTTGAACAAAGCAGACAGCTCGGGCTCACCGAGCAGGGTCAGTTTCAGCACTACAGCGCTGTCGCGGCTTACCGGGCTGGCCCGCAAGCTGGCTTGCAGTGCGGCAGGCAACCTGGCCTGCAACGGCGCTAGCAGGGTGCGGGTGACCTCGTGGCGTGGGGCACCGAACACCCGCCAGACTTCGCCCTGCTCGACCACTTCGCCGCGCTCCAGCACGACCACCCGGTGGCAGATATCGCGGATTACCGCCATTTCGTGGGTGATCAGCACGATGGTCAGGCCCAGCCGCTGGTTGATGTCGCGCAGCAACTCAAGGATCGAAGCGGTGGTTTCCGGGTCCAGCGCCGAGGTAGCTTCGTCGCACAGCAAAATCTCGGGGTCGTGTACCAGCGCCCGGGCAATGCCGACGCGCTGTTTCTGCCCGCCAGACAGCTGCGCCGGGTACACGTGGTGCTTTTCCTGCAAACCGACCAGCTCAAGCAAAGCGCGCACCTTGCGCTGGCGCTCGGCCTTGGCCACGCCGGCCACTTTCAACGGCAGTTCGACGTTTTGCCATACGGTCTTGGCCGACATCAGGTTGAAGTGCTGGAAGATCATGCCGATGCGCCTGCGCAGCGCCACCAGGTGGTCCTCATCGAAAGGCGCGATGTCCACCTGGTCGATCAGCACCCGGCCCTGGCTGGGTTGCTCCAGGCGGTTGATGGTACGCAGCAGTGAAGACTTGCCGGCACCGCTGCGGCCGATGATGCCGAAGATCTCGCCATGGCGGATGTTCAGGTCGATGCCTTGCAAGGCCGGTTGCGGCTGGCCAGGGTAGGTCTTGCCCAGGCCGATAAAGCGTACATGGGCTTCATTGACCTCCGGGCGCAGGGCCTGTTCCTTGACCGGTGGCGGCGATGGTTGTGGTGCAGGCGCCCTGAGCGCGTGGGCCTGGCTCATGTCAGCCTTCCCAACCGGCTTGGTACAGCTTGCCGTGGGCTTTGTCCAATGCTGCGCGCACCACCGGAGAGTGCTGGTAGATGTCGACGAACCTGGCCAGCCGTGGGTCGTCCTTGCTTTGCGGGCGGATGACGAACTGGATCACGTATTCCTTGTTTTCCAGGCCGTCGAACAGCAATGCCGAGGTGGCATCGAAGGTGTTGGCCAGGCGGATGTAGGCCGGGTAGCCCTGCACCAGGTCGGCGTCGTCGTAGGCGCGGACCAGCTGAACCGCCTCGACCTGAAGGATTTTCAGCTTTTTCGGGTTGGCGACGATGTCGTCCTCGGTGGCCTTGTAACCAACACCTGGCTTCAGGGTGATCAGCCCGGCCTTGGCCAGCAGTTGCAGGCCACGGCCGCTGTTGATCGGGTCGTTGGCGATCGCCACGCTGGCGCCCTCAGGCAGCTCGGCAAAGCTCTTGTACTTTTTCGAGTACAGGCCAACGTTGTTGATGATGCCCGAGGCGTAAGGCACCAGGTTGAAGCCCGCAGCAGCCTTGGCGTTCTCCAGGAACGGGATGTGCTGGAAGTAGTTCACGTCGATGTCGCCGCTGTTGAGGCTGACGTTGGGCGCGATCCAGTCGCTGAATTCGATCAGCTTCACTTCCAGGCCTTGCTTGTGCGCTTCTTCCACGGCGGCTTCCAGCGGAATGGCAAAAGCCGAGGTGGTGCCGATCTTCAGCGGTTCGGCAGCCAGGACACTGGCGGACAGGCCCAGGGTGAGGGCAATGGCCGCGACGGGCCGGAACAGTTTCTCAAGCATGGTGCAGGGCTCCAGTCGGGGCAGGGGTTGGGGTAAAGCGGTCGGTCGAGCCCGGGTGGTCGGCGGGCAGGTGCGGGTGGTCGGCCTGGAACAGCTTTTCGCGCAGGGTGCCTTCGGCATAGGCGGTCTTGTAGCGGCCACGCTGTTGCAACTGCGGGATGACCAGGTCGATGAAGTCCTCGAAACTTTCCGGGGTGACGGTGCGGGTCAGGTTGAAACCGTCCAGGCCGGTTTCGTCGATCCAGGCGATCAACTGTTCGGCCACTTGTTCCGGTGAGCCGACCAGGGTTACGTAGCGGCCACCCAGGGCGTGCTGTTCAAGCAGGCGACGGCGGGTCCAGGCGTTGTTCTGCAACTGGCGCGTGGCGGACTGGATGGCATTGCCCTGGCTGAAGCCAATCGGCTCGTCCAGCCCGTAGGCCGCAAAGTCGATGCCGGTGGAGGCGGCGAAGTGCGCGACGCCGGCCTCGGGGCTTGCATGGCGCAGGTATTCGGCATGCTTGGCCTGGGCCGCTTGCTCGGTAGGGGCGACGATCACCGTGATGCCCATGAACACTTTGATCGCTTGCGGGTCGCGCCCGGCGACCTGGGCGGCAGCGCGCACCTTGTCGACCTGGGCGCGGGTGGCGGCCTTGTCCTGGCCACTGATGAACACGCATTCGGCATGGTTGCCGGCGAACGCCAGGCCACGCTGCGAGCTGCCGGCCTGGAACAGTACTGGGGTGCGTTGCGGCGAGGGTTCGCTCAGGTGATAGCCCTCGACGTTGTAGAACTCGCCGTGGTGGCTGACCTTGCGCACCTTGTCGGGCCGGGCATAGACGCGCTGCTTGCGGTCTGCGACCACCGCGTCATCGGCCCAGCTGCCTTCCAGCAGCTTGTAAAGCACTTGCAGGTATTCGTCGGCCTGGTCGTAGCGACGGTCATGCTCGGGTTGCTGCTCAAGGCCCATGGCCCGGGCGGCGCTGTCGAGGTAGCCGGTGACGATGTTCCAGCCCACCCGGCCATTGCTCAGGTGGTCGAGGGTGGAAAGCCGCCGGGCGAACAGGTATGGCGCTTCGTAGGTGAGGTTGGCGGTAAGGCCGAATCCCAGGTGGCGGGTGACGGCAGCCATGGCCGAAACCAGCAGCAGCGGGTCGTTGACCGGCAGCTGGATCGACTCCTTGAGGGTGACGTCCAGCGACTGGCCGTAGACGTCGTAGGTGCCGACGATGTCGGCAATGAACAGCCCGTCGAACAGGCCGCGCTCCAGCAGGCGGGCCAGATCGGTCCAGTATTCCAGGGACTTGTACTGGGTCGAGGTATCCCGTGGGTGGGTCCACAGGCCGTGGTTGATGTGCCCGATGCAGTTCATGTTGAAGGCATTGAGCAGAATCTGCCTGGCCATCAGATGGTCCCCCGGCGTGGCGGGTTGGTATCGTTGAGGTAGTAGTTGCCGATGGCGTGATACTTCCAGCGCACCGGGTCGTGCAGTGTGTGCACGCGGGCGTTGCGCCAGTGGCGGTCGAGGTTGTGCTCGGCCAGCGTTGCCTGGCTGCCGCCCAGTTCGAACAGGGCAGTACCGGCAGCGAGCGAAATCTCGGTGCTGATGGCACGTGCTTCGGCCACGGCAATGGAGGCGGCGGCCACGTTGTCGGCCGTGCTGTCGTCGCGGGCGCGGTCGAGGTATTCGCCGGCGCGCTCCAGCAGGGCTTCGGCGGCATGCAGACGGATCGCCAGGTGGCCGAAACTCTTCAGCGTCAGCGGGTCATCCGTAGCCTTGTCCAGGCCCGAGTCGACCCACGGGCGGCTGCGGGTGCGCACGAAGTGCAGGGCATCTTCATAAGCGGCGCGGGCGATGCCAGTGTCGATGGCAGCATGAAGGATTTGCGCCAGCGGCCCGACCGGCGTTGGGCGCTCGAACGCGCTCTGGAACGGCACCACATCGGCGGCGCTGACGTACACGTTGTCAAACACCACCGAACCGCTGCCAGTGGTGCGCTGACCGAAGCCGCTCCAGTCGTCGATCACATGCAAGCCCTGGCTATCGGCCGGGACGAAGGCCAGCTGCTGCACGCCTTGTTCATCGACGACCGAGGTGGGAATGCGCTGGGCGTAGATGGCGCCGGTGGAATAGAACTTGCGGCCGTTGATGCGAAAGCCGTCGCCGTCACGGCTCAGGCGGGTGGTGCGATCGTTGGCGGTTTTGGTGCCCAGCTCGGCCAGCGCATTGCCGAAGCGCCGGCCGGCGAGTACTTCGGCGTACAGGCGCTGTTGCTGCTCGGGGGTGCCGTTTACCCGCAGCACCTCCAGGCCGTAGAAATGGTTTTGCGGGATTTGCCCGAGCGAGCCGTCGGCCTGGGCGATACGGGCGATGACCTTGGCCAGGGTGACGTTGGACACGCCGGCGCCGCCAAAGGCCTTGGGCACGCTGATGGCCCACAGGCCGGAGCGGGTGAACAGCTCCAGCTCGGTATGCGGCAGGCGGCGCTCGCGATCGCGCAGGGCGCTGTCGCGGCGCAGTTGCTGGGCGATGTCTTCGGCGACATTCAGGGCTTCGGTGTC
>NZ_JBNRIK010000022.1:30537-32048 GCF_053557975.1 Pseudomonas sp. XP2 | reverse complement strand
GGGCCTTTGCCCCGCGAAAGGGCTGCAGGGCAGCCCCAAGGGCCTAAAAATCAGATCCAGGAATGCCGCGCAGGCAGGGTGCCGTTGAGGTGGTACGCGCCCACCGCGTGGTACTTCCAGCGCACCGGGTCGTGCAGGGTGTGCACCCGGGCATTGCGCCAGTGGCGGTCGAGGTTGAACTCGGCAAGGGTGGCGCGGCTGCCGGCCAGTTCGAACAGCTTCTCGCTGGCCTGCAGGGCAATTTCGGTGGTCAGCACCTTGGCCTCGGCCACCGCAATCGAGGCGCGTGCCGCGCTGGCTGCGTCGATGGGCGCAGCATTGACCTCGTCGAGTACCCGCGCGGCTCTGCGTAGCAGCGCTTCGGCAGCGTGCAGTTCGAGCTTCAGGCGGCCGATGTCGGCAATCACATAAGGGTCGTCACTGGCGCGGTCCACGTTGGCTTCGATCCACGGGCGGGACTTTTCCCGCACGAACGTGATCGCATCGTCGATTGCCGCTTCGGCAATGCCGGCGTCGATCGCCGCCTGGATCAGCTGCGAGGCTGCGCCCTGGATGTTGGGGATGTCACGCTGGCGCCAGTTGTCGATCACCAGCTCTGCGTCTACCGGCACCTCGTCCAGCAATACAGTGCCGCTGGCGGTGGTGCGCTGGCCGAACCCGGACCAGTCATCGACGATGCGCAGCCCCGGGCTGCCACGGCGCACGAACGCCAGGCGCTGACGACCTTCCTCGTCGAGGGCTTTTACCGCCACCCAGTGGGCGAACAGGGCACCGGTGGAATAGAACTTCTCGCCGCTGATGCGATAGCTGTCGCCGGCGCGGGTGATCCGGGCCTTGAGGGTGAGGGTGTCCTTGGTGCCGCGTTCGGGGCCGGCATTGCCGATGCGCCAGCCGTCGAGCACGCTGCGGAAGATCAGCGCCTGTTGCGCCTCGGTGGCTGTCAGGCGAATCAGTTGCAGCATGCCGAACTGGTTCTGCGGGATCTGCCCCAGGGCCGGGTCGGCGGCACTGATCAGGCGGAACACTTCGGCCACGGTTGCGAACGACACGTCGGGGCCGCCGTGGGCCTTGGGTACGCTGATGCTGCCCAGGCCGCTGCGGGTGAACAGCTCGATCTCCGCCCACGGCAGTTTGCGTTGCTGGTCGCGGCGGGCGGCTTGCTCGCGGGCAACCTCGGCCAGTTCACGGGCCGCTTGCAGGGCTTCGGCGTCGGTGCGCAGTACCTTGGCCGGCAGCAGCAGGGGCGAGCTGTCGAGATCGCTATGGAATTGGGTATTTGGCTGGCTGGACATCAGTACCGCTCCTTGGCTGCACTCAATGCCCTGGCGATACGCACTGGGGTGATTGTGATCCTGACCATTCCTGACCTCACAAAAAAGTTGTGTCGCTACAGCTGGTCGCGACAAATGTGTGCTGGTCCGGTGGTCCGGTTTATATACCCTAATGCTTTATAAAAAGTTTATGAACTAACTCTTTGGAATATGTATAGAAGGAGGGATTTGTTACAGATG
>NZ_JBNRIK010000022.1:5806-30445 GCF_053557975.1 Pseudomonas sp. XP2 | reverse complement strand
GCGGGCGTGCCCGCGAAGAGGCCGGAACAGGTTTACTCGGAGGCGGCAGTGCCGAGGAACTTGCGCAGGAACTGGCGGGTACGCTCTTCCTTCGGCGCCGCAAACAGTGCCTTGGCCTCGCCCTGTTCCACGATCACGCCCTTGTCGAAGAAGATCACCCGGTTCGCTACGTCCCGGGCAAAGCTCATCTCGTGGGTGACAATGATCATGGTGCGTTTCTCCTCGGCCAGGCCGCGGATGGTCGCCAGCACTTCACCCACCAGCTCCGGGTCCAGTGCCGAGGTGGGTTCGTCGAACAGGATCACCTCCGGCTCCATGGCCAGGGCGCGGGCGATGGCCACCCGTTGCTGCTGCCCGCCCGACAGGCGCCGTGGGTAGGCGTCTTCCTTGCCTGCCAGACCGACCTTGGCCAGCAGGCGCCGGCCCAGTTCGATGGCTTGCTCGCGGGGCGTCTTCTTGACGATCACCGGCCCCTCGATCACGTTCTCCAGGGCGGTACGGTGGGGGAACAGGTTGAAGTTCTGGAATACGAACCCGGCCTGCTGGCGCAAGCGGCGTATCGCACTTTGCTGGCCACCCAGCGGGCGGTTGGCATCGATGCTGATGGCGCCTATCTTGATCTGCCCGGCGTCGGGGGTTTCCAGCAGGTTCAGGCAGCGCAGGAAGGTGGTCTTGCCCGAGCCGCTGGGGCCGATGATGGCCACCACTTCGCCGGGCTGCACGGTCAGGTCGATGCCGTTGAGCACGGTCTGGCCCTTGAACTGCTTGGTCAGGCCTTTGACTTCAATCATGCTCATTGCTCCTGGTCATGCTGGTTGACCCGCGCTTCCATGCGGTTCTGGAAGTGCGCGAGGATGCTGCACAGCACCCAGTAGATGACCGCGACCGCCACGTACATGGTGAACACTTCGAAGGTGCGTGCGGTAATCAGCTGCGCCTGGCGGAACAGCTCTGGCACCTGGATGGTCGCGGCCAGCGCAGTGTCCTTGACCAGTGAAATGAAGCTGTTGCCCAGCGGGGGCAGGGCGGTACGCAAGGCTTGTGGCAGGATCGCCCGGCGCATGGCCTGGACGCGGGTCATGCCGATACTGGCGGCGGCTTCCCACTGGCCACGGTCGATCGAGGAGATTGCAGCGCGCAGGATCTCGCAAATGTAGGCCGCCATGTTCAGCGACAGGCCGATCAGCGAAGCCGGGATGGGATCGAGTTCGATGCCGATCTGCGGCATGCCGAAATAGATCACGAACAACTGCACCAGCAGCGGCGTGCCGCGGAAGAACGACACGTAGATCCGCGCCAGCCAGTTCAGCGGCAAGAGCTTCGACAGCCGCATCAGCGCCAGGGCAAAGCCCAGCAGCAGGCCGAAGAACATGCCGCCGACACTGAGCAGCACTGTATAACCCGCGCCCTTCAGCAGGAAGGGCGCGGAGTCGACAACGAGTTGCAGGCTTTCAGCAATCATTTGGTGACATCGGCACCGAAGTATTTTTCGGACAGCTTGGCCAGTCTGCCGTCAGCCTTTAGCTTGTCGATGGCCTTGTTGATGGCCGCCAGCAGTTCAGGCTCGCCCTTACGCAGCGCCACGCCGCTTTCCAGGCGCGAGAAGGCATCGCCGGCCAGTTCGGTGTCTTTGGCTTTTTGCGCGTATTCCAGCGCGGCCAGGCGGTCGATCAGGATGGCATCGATACGGCCGTTGCGCAGGTCGGCGAACTTGCTCGGGTCGTCTTCATAGGTGCGCACTTCGGCTTTCGGGACGTCTTGCTTGACCCACTGTTCGTAGTTGGTGCCCAGGCCCACGCCGACTTTTTTGCCGGCCAGGTCTTGCGCGGTCTTGATGTTCAGGTCCGCGGCTTTCTTCTTCAGGATCAGGGCCTGGATGCCCGAAACGGTATAGGGCTCAGAGAAATCGTATTTCTTCTTGCGCTCCTCGGAGATGGTCACCTGATTGACCACCACGTCCAGGCGCTTGGATTCCAGCGCGGCAAGGATGCCATCCCACTTGGTCGGCTGGATCTTGGCCTTGACCCCCAGCTCCTTGGCCAGCAGTTCCGAAAGCTCCACTTCGAAGCCCGCCAGCTTGCCGTTCTCGTCCTGGAAGCTGAACGGTGGGTAGGTGCCCTCGAGGCCGACGTTGATCACGCCTTTTTCCTGGATGGTCTTCAACTGCTCGCCGGCGAACGCCTGGCTGAGCAGACCGGCACCCAGCAGGATGGCCAGGCTGGCGTTGAGTAGCGGTTTGGCGAATTTCGACATGTCAGAGCCCCGCGCTTGTTGTGTAAGTAGTGAGGTGGCGACTATAGGGTTGGCTTTTTAGGCCAGGAAATACTAAAAAATTATTTTGTTATTCCCTTTTTGGTTTGTGCCAGGTGCTGGCTGCTTTGAGGGTAGGCGAGGATGCTCGCTACGTCATCGCGGCTTATGCCTGACTTAGCGCAGGATGGAATAAAGCGTTGTTTTTTCCAAGGGACGGATTTGCCGTAGAGTGGGCTGTATGTAAGCAGGGTGGGCCTCTTCGCGGGTAAACCCGCGAAAGGGCCTGGCCTGCCGATAAAAATAGTTTGGCCGACTCAGGCAGGAGAAAACCGTGAGCGAACAACCTTCATCCGCGCACTGGCAGTTGCACAGCATTGTCACTGGCCTGCGTGGCGCCCGTGAGCAATGGCGCACCCGCAATGGCCGTAGCATTGGCGAACAGGGCGGGCGTGAGTTGCCGTCGCGCGAAGCAATGCGGCAGATCCTGGAGCAACTGTGCGGCGCGTTGTTCCCCATGCGCCTTGGGCCTGTGGACCTGCGCGAAGAGAGCGAAGACTTCTACGTTGGCCATACCCTGGATGCCGCGCTGACTGCATTGCTGACCCAGGCGCGCCTGGAGTTGCGCTATGCCGCCCGGCAAAGCAAGGCTGAGCTGGCCAGCGTCGATGCCCAGGCATTGAGCCTCATCCAGGGCTTTGCCGCCGCGCTGCCGGAGTTGCGGGTGCTGCTCGACACCGACGTGCTGGCCGCCTACCACGGCGACCCCGCCGCGCGCAGCGTCGATGAAGTGCTGCTGTGCTACCCGGGTATCCTGGCGATCATCCACCACCGCCTGGCGCACCACCTGTACCGGGCCGGCCTGCCACTGCTGGCACGGATCAGTTCGGAGCTGGCGCATTCGGCCACCGGTATCGATATTCACCCGGGCGCACAGATCGGCCCGAGCTTCTTCATCGACCACGGTACCGGGGTGGTCATTGGTGAAACCGCGATCATCGGCGAGCGCGTGCGTATCTACCAGGCGGTGACCCTGGGCGCCAAACGCTTCCCCAGCGATGAGTCCGGCACCCTGCACAAAGGCCTGCCGCGCCATCCGATTGTCGAGGACGATGTGGTGATCTACGCCGGGGCCACGGTGCTGGGGCGTATTACCATCGGCAAGGGTTCGACCATTGGCGGTAACGTGTGGCTGACCCGCAGTGTGCCTGCTGAAAGCAACATCACCCAGGCCAACCTGCAGCTGGATTGCCAGGACAAGAATTGATCTAGCATTTGCTTAGCCTGTACCGGCCCTTTCGCGGGTAAACCCGCTCCCACAGGTACCGCACAGGGTTTGAGGCTTGTGCAGTACCTGTGGGAGCGGGTTTACCCGCGAAAGGGCCGGTACAGGACAACACCAATCAGCGCCCCAATTCGCATTGAAAACCGATCCATGTTTAACTTGAACGCTTGTTCAATGAAAAACGCTGGTCCGCTGCCGGTGTTCAACAGGAGGATTCCTTTGCTGAACCCGTTCATTTCGAACCTCACGTCATTCGACGAGGTGCACGCCCGATGAGTGCACCGAACACTTCCGCTGCCAATGGCAAAATCCGCATGAACCCCCCGGTGTTCTACTTTGCGGCAAGTTTTATCCTCATCTTTGGCCTGGTGGTCATCTCCAACCCGCAAGCCGCAGGCGACTGGCTGCTGGCGGCGCAGAACTGGGCGGCCAATACGGTCGGCTGGTATTACATGTTGGCCATGACGCTGTACCTGGTCTTCGTGGTGGTCACCGCCTTGTCCGGCTATGGCAAGATCAAGCTCGGTGCCGACCACGACGAACCCGAGTTCAGTTACCTCTCATGGGCCGGCATGCTGTTTGCCGCCGGTATCAGCATTACCCTGTTCTTCTTCTGTGTCTCCGAGCCGCTGACGCACATGTTGCAGCCGCCCCAGGGCGAAGCGGGCACGGCCGAGGCCGGGCGCCAGGCGATGCAGATCCTGTTCCTGCACTGGGGCCTGCATGGCTGGGGCGTATTCGCCTTCGTCGGCATGGCGCTGGCCTACTTCGCCTACCGCCACAACCTGCCGCTGGCATTACGTTCGGCGCTGTACCCGCTGATTGGCAAGCGCATCAACGGGCCGATCGGCTACGCAGTGGATGGCTTCGGCATCATCGCCACGGTGTTCGGCCTGGGTGCCGACATGGGCTTTGGCGTGCTGCATTTGAACGCCGGTCTGGACTACCTGTTCGGCATCAGCCACAGCCAGTGGGTGCAGGTGATCCTCATCACCCTGATGATGGGCGCGGCGGTGGCCGTGGCCGTCGCCGGGGTAGAGAAGGGGGTGCGGGTGATGAGCGACATCAACCTGTTCCTCGCCTGCGCGCTGCTGTTGTTCGTATTGTTTGCCGGGCCTACACAGCACCTGTTCAACACGCTGATCCAGAACCTTGGCGATTACCTGGGCGCGTTGCCACGCAAAAGCTTCGACGTGTATGCCTACGGTGAAAACCGCGACTGGCTGGGCGGCTGGACGGTGTTCTACTGGGCCTGGTGGATTGCCTGGGCACCGTTCGTGGGCCTGTTCATCGCGCGCATTTCCCGCGGCCGCACCATTCGCGAGTTTGTCTTCGGCGTGCTGCTGATTCCGCTGGGCTTTACCCTGGCGTGGATGTCGATCTTCGGTAACAGCGCCCTGGACCAGGTCATCAATCACGGCATGACCGCGCTGGGCCAGTCGGCACTGGATAACCCGTCGATGAGCCTTTACCTGCTGCTGGAAACCTACCCGTGGAGCAAGGCGGTGATCGCCACCACGGTGTTCATCAGCTTCGTGTTCTTCGTGACGTCGGCCGACTCAGGCACCGTGGTGCTGTCGACCTTGTCGGCCAAGGGTGGCGATGCAGATGAGGACGGCCCGAACTGGCTGCGTATCTTCTGGGGCGCCATGACTGCACTGATTACCAGCGCACTGCTCTTCGCGGGCAGCATCGATTCGCTGAAGTCGGCGGTGGTACTGACCTCGTTGCCGTTCTCGCTGATCCTGCTGTGCATGATGTGGGGGCTGCACAAGGCGTTCTACCTGGAGTCGCAACGGCAGATCGCGCAGATGCACTCGCTGGCCCCGTTCGCCCAGTCACGTCGCGGCCGTGGCGGCTGGCGCCAGCGCCTGAGCCAGGCGGTGCACTTCCCGTCGCGTGATGAGGTGTACCGCTTCATGGACGACGTGGTGCGCCCGGCGATTGCCGATGTGCGTGAAGTGTTCGAGCAGAAGGGCCTGGTGCTGATCACCCAGGATGACCCGAGCCATGACAACGTCAGCCTGAAAATTGGCCATGGCGAGGAGCAGCCGTTCATTTACCAGGTGCAGATGCGTGGCTATTTCACGCCATCGTTCGCCCTGGGTGGGTTGGGTGCGCAGGAGTTGAAGAACCGCCGCTATTACCGTGCGGAGGTGCACTTGAGCGAAGGCAGCCAGAATTATGACCTGGTGGGCTACAGCAAAGAGCAGATCATCAACGACATCCTCGACCAGTACGAGCGGCACATGCAGTACCTGCATCTGGTCCGTTAGATCGCCGGGGCCGCTTTGCGGCCCATTCGCAGCACAAGGCTGCTCCTACAAGGGTACGCGATCCCTTGCAGGAGCAGCCTTGTGCTGCGAATGGAGGCCAAAGGCCTCCGAAAATCTGTCAGAAAGGTGCATCCCCCAGGATGGTCGCCCGGTGCATCACCCGCCGGTTCGGCCGGTAATCATCCACCGCAAAATGCTGGGTCACGCGGTTGTCCCAGAACGCTACATCATTTTCCTGCCAACGCCAGCGAATGCTGAACTCCGGTCGCGTCGCATGGGCGAACAGCAGCCTCAGCAGCGCATCGCTCTCCAGTTCGCTCAGTTCATTGATGCGTGTAGTGAACCCTTCATTGACGAACAACGCCTGGCGCCCGCTCACCGGATGTGTGCGCACTACCGGGTGCGACAGCGGGGGGTTGTTACGCCGTGTGGCCTCCCAGCGCGCCAGGTCTTCCGGCGTGGTACCAAAGCGCTCCAGCGGAAACGACTTGGTGAAGTCGTGGGTGGCGGTCAGCCCATCAAGCATTTCACGCAGCGGCGCCGACAAGGCTTCGAAGGCCGCAATGCCGCTGGCCCACAGGGTATCGCCACCGTAAGCGGGCAGCTGCTTGGCGCTGAGCACCGCGCCCAGTGCCGGGGTCGGCAAAAAGGTCACGTCGGTGTGCCACACGGCGTTGTCGCGTACATCGGTGACTGCCGTGTCGAGCACAAGCACCTGCGGGGTTTCCGGTACGTTGGGGTAGATCGGGTGAATGTGCAGGTCGCCGAAGCGGGCGGCAAAGCGCGCCTGCTGCTCCGGGTTGATCGGCTGGTCGCGGAAGAACAGCACCTGATGCTTGAGCAGCGCCTGCTCGATGGCGTCGCGCTCTTCTGCAGTGATATCGCGGCTGATGTCCACGCCGCTGATCTGGGCACCGAGGGCCGGGCTGAGAGGGGTAACGGTCAGGCTCATGTTTTTTCTCGTTCTAGGCGCCGGGTTGCCGGCGTGGTCAGTCGGCAATCAGTGGCTCTGCCCGTGCCAGGGCACCAGTTTGCGTTGCAGGGCCCGCAGGCTCATTTCCAGGGCGAAGGCGATCAGGGCGATCAGCAAAATGCCCAGCACCACCACATCGGTGACCAGGAACTGCGCCGCCGACTGGACCATGAAGCCCAGGCCGCTGGTGGCGGCAATCAGCTCGGCGGCTACCAGTGTCGACCAGCCGACCCCCAGGCCGATGCGGATGCCGGTGAGGATGTCGGGCAGCGCACTGGGCAGGATCACATGGCGGATCAGTTGGGCCTTGGTCGCGCCCAGCGACTGCGCCGCCCGCAGCTTGGCCGGGTCGACCGTGCGCACACCGGTGGCGGTGGCAATGGCGATCGGGGCGAAGATCGCCAGGTAGATCAGCAGCACCTTCGACAGCTCGCCGATACCGCACCAGATGACGATCAACGGCAGGTAGGCCAGCGGCGGGATGGGCCGGTAGAACTCGATCAGCGGGTCGAGGATGCCACGGGCCACGCGGTTGTAGCCGATGGCGATGCCGACCGGGATCGCGGTAAGGGTCGCCGCCACCAGCGCCAGGCCGATACGGCCCAGGCTTGCGCCCAGGTGCTGCCACAGGCTGGCGTCCATGTAGCCTTGGGTCAGCAGGGTCCACGCCCTGGCCAGGATGTCGCCGGGCGAGGGCAGGAACAGGGGCTCGATCCAGCCGGCGGCCGTCACCAGCCACCAGACCAGCAGCAGGCTGGCCAAGGTCAGGGTGCTGATCCAGCGAGTGGACAGTGGTCGGCGCAGCTTGGCGGCGGGCCGGGTTTGTGCGGTGTGTTTGCCGGCGACCGGCAGGTCCAGGCTGCTCATGCGCGCTCCTGCAGGCTTTGGCGTTGGGAGAACACCCGCGCCAGTACATGCTCGCGGGTTTCGATAAAGGCGGGGTCGGACTTGATGGCCCGGGCCGATTCGCCAGCGGCATAGCGCTGGCCGAAGTCCAGTTGCAGGCGTTCCACCACGCGCCCCGGGTTGGGCGCCAGCAGTACCAGCTCGCTGGCGAGGAACACCGCTTCTTCGATGTCGTGGGTAATCAGGAACACCGGCTTGGCGGTGCGCTGCCACACCTGCAGCAGCAGTTCCTGCATCTGCTCGCGGGTGAACGCGTCGAGGGCGCCGAACGGTTCATCCATCAGCAATACCCGTGGGTCGGCCGCCAGCGCGCGGGCCAGGCCAACGCGCTGCTTCTGCCCACCGGACAATTGCCAGATGCGCCGCTCACCGAAGCCATCAAGGTCGACGAGGGCGAGCATTTCCCGGGCCTTGGCCTCACGCTGGGCGCGGGGCACGCCGGCCAGTTCGAGGCCGAAGGCGACATTGCCCAGCACGTTCTGCCATGGCAGCAGGGCATCATCCTGGAACACCACGCCGCGCTCGGCACCAGGGCCTTGCACCGGTACGCCGTCGAGGGTGATGCGCCCGCCGCTGGGGGCGACAAAGCCGGCGATCAGGTTGAGCAGTGAGGTCTTGCCGCTGCCGGAAGGCCCCAGGGCCACCAGCAGCTGGCGTGGCCCCAGGCTCAGGTTGATGTCGGCCAGCACCGGGGTGCTGGCGCCAGGGTACTGTGCGCTGATGCGCTCCAGCTCGAGCAAGGCCATGACGGGCTCCGGATCAGTTTGGAAGGAACTTGGCGCTGACGTACGGCGAGTAGTCCGGCAGTACGGCGTCGACCTTGCCTTGCTGCTTGAGGAAGTTGGCCGTGTCGGTCAGTGCCTGGGTGGTCGGCGCGCCCAGGGCGTTGGCCTGGTCTGCGGCCAGTGGGTAGACGTTGCCCTCCAGCAGCACCGGGATGTCGCTGGCCTTGGCGCCGGACAGCTTCACCAGCTTGTCTACGTTGCCCTTGTCGGCCAGCCAGGCTTTCGGGTCCTTGCGGTAGTCGGCGTAGGCATCGAGGGTGACTTTGGCAAACGCTTTGACCACCTCGGGGTGCTTCTCGGCGAAGTCTTTGCGCACAATCCAGGCATCGAAAGTAGGTGCGCCTTTCTGGGCCAGTTCGCCAGAGGTGATCAGCACCTTGCCATTTTCCTTGGCCACGCCCAAGGCTGGGTCCCAGACGTAGGTGGCGTCGATGTCACCACGTTTCCAGGCGGCAATGATGGCCGGCGGCGCCAGGTTGAGGATCTGGACCTTGGAGGGGTCGATGTTCCAGCTTTTCAGGGCGGCCAGCAGGCTGTAGTGGCCGGTGGAAACGAACGGCACGGCGACCTTCTTGCCGATCAGGTCTTGTGGCGTCTTGATGCTGTCGCGGGCGACCAACGCTTCACCGGCACCAATCTGGGTGGCGATGAGGAAGGTTTCGACCGGCAGTTTGCGGGTGGCGGCAGCGGCCAGCGGGCTGGAGCCCAGGTAGCCGATCTGCACGTCGCCGCTGGCCACCGCAGTGATCACGTCTGCGCCGTTATCGAATTTGCGCCAGTCGATGCTGGCCTTGCTGGCTTTTTCGTAGTCGCCATCGACCTGGGCCACTTTGGCCGGGTCGACGGTGGTCTGATAGGCCACGGTCAGGTCGGCGGCCTGAGCAAACCAGCTGGTGCTGGCAAGGGTCAGGGCAGCGAACAGGCGCAGCGGAGCGTGCGGGATCATGGTGGACCTCTCGTCAGGCAATCAGGGTGTTGGATGGCGAGAAGACTAAATGATCTAAGAATTTCTAAATAAATAACTTTTTTGCATTAGCTTAGGAGCCAAATGCTTTAAGCCCAAGGGGAGTGCGGTCTTTGTGGGAGCGGCCTTGTGTCGCGATGGGCCGCAACGCGACCCCGGCACTTCATGCGGCGAAGCTGAAAACCTGGGGCCGCTTCGCGCCCCATCGCGACACAAGGCCGCTCCCACAAAGACCGTAAAAGGCCGCCGCTTCTGTGGGGCAACCTGCCCAGTGGCGAAATCAGAGCGGGCTGCTAGGCTTTGTCGTCCCTATAGAACGATACGGTATTAGGTTATGAGCAAACGTTTGCAAATAACTTATGGTTATCAATGGCGAGGCGGCTACAACGTTTGGCAGTAAAGGTTCCAACCATATTCCGTAAAAATCTTACCAATTCATAAAACGGTCATTTTGGATTTATAGGATTGTCATTATCCTGTAGCGCAGCTGGCGTCTTAGACCAAAGTCGCGAAACGTTTAGAAACGATTGACTTAGTGGTCACGCTTTGGGACTAAATCGCCAATCCACGGTGAGAAGGGGCAGCAGATCCCTCCGCCAGAGATACACAAAAATTAGAACGTAGAGGAGCAAAACATGTACAAGTCCAGCCTGGCCCTGGCCGTGGCACTGGGGGTTCTCGCCCAACAAGCAGGCGCTGCCGGTTTCGTCGAAGACAGCAAACTGTCGCTTAGCTCGCGCACCATGTACTTCAACAACGACAACCGTGACGGTGGCGCTGACAACCGTGAATCGGGTCAGGGCTTCAAGCTCGACTACCTGTCCGGTTTCACTGAAGGCACCGTTGGTTTCGGTGTGGACGTCCAGGCCCTGTGGGGTATTCACCTGGATGGTGGCCGCGGCAAGCACCCTGACAACAGCTCCTTCTTCCCAAGCGACACCGACGGTTCGGCTGTAAGCCAGTGGGCCCGTGTGGGTGGTAACGCCAAGGCACGCTTCTCGAAGACCGAAGTTCACTACGGTAGCGCCCTGGCGCCGAACCTGCCGATCCTGGTCTCCAACGATGGCCGTCTGCTGCCGCAAACCTTCGAGGGTGGCACCATCCAGTCGAAGGAAATCGACAACCTGACCATTAACGCCGGTCAGCTGACCCACGCCATGGGCCGTGCTTCGAGCAACCGTACCGGCCTGTCGGTAGCGGGTGCTACCCAGGACAGCAACAAGTTCCGTTACGGCGGCCTGGACTACAAGCTCACGCCAGACCTGACCCTGCAGTACTACTACTCGAACCTGGAAGACTTCTACAAGCAGCACTTCCTGGGCGCGACTCACGTGTTCAAGATCGCTGACGACCAGTCGTTCAAGACCGACCTGCGCTACTTCGACAGCAGCAGCGACGGCAAGAACGGCGAGGCCGGCTACCGCTTCAACAACAACGGTGGCTATGCCAAGAACACTGGCGAGGTCGACAACAAGACCTGGTCCGCGATGTTCACCTACACCCTGGGTGGCCACTCGCTGATGCTCGGCCATCAGCGCGTCAATGACGACGGTGGCTTCGTCTGGCTGAACCAGGGCAGCGTGGTAGATGGTAATGGCCGCAACGAAGGCGCCGGCGGTTCCAGCTTCTACCTGTTCACTGACAGCATGATCAACCAGTTCGCCAAGGCCGGTGAAAACACCACCTTCGGTCAGTACGCCTACGACTTCGCTCGCCTGGGCGTGCCGGGCCTGAAAGCATCGGTTGCCTACCTGAAAGGTGAAGACGGTAAAAATGCCAACGGCAACGGCCACTTCAGCGAGTGGGAGCGTGATGCCCGTATCGACTACGTGATCCAGGACGGCACCTTCAAGGGCCTGGGCGCCAGCCTGCGTCACGGTGTGTACCGCGGCACCGGCACCAGTTCGCTGGCTGACCAGGATCAGACCCGTCTGATCTTCAACTACACTTACAACTTCCTGTAAGCCGTAGCTGAACAAGAAGCCTCGCGTGATGCGAGGCTTTTTTGTGCCTGCAAATTTGTATGCATTATGGTTATAAATAAATCGTTATTTATTCTTTTTGTTTTTAACCGAATGCAGGCACATTGAACCCATACGGTACAGAACCCAGCCAAGGAGCCGCAGCCCATGAGCCTTAAACTCGGCGATATCGCCCCCGATTTCGAACAGGATTCCAGCGAAGGCAAAATTCGCTTCCACGAGTGGCTGGGCAACAGCTGGGGGGTGTTGTTCTCCCATCCGGCCGACTTCACCCCGGTGTGCACCACCGAACTGGGCCTGACCGCCAAACTCAAGGACGACTTCGCCAAGCGCGGGGTCAAGGCCATCGCCCTGTCGGTAGACCCGGTCGACTCGCACCATAAGTGGATCGAGGACATCAACGAAACCCAGAACACGGTGGTCAACTTCCCGATCATTGCCGATGCCGACCGCAAGGTGTCCGACCTGTACGACCTGATTCACCCGAACGCCAGTGACACCCTGACTGTGCGCTCGCTGTTCGTCATCGACCCGAACAAAAAGGTGCGCCTGACCATCACTTATCCGGCCAGTACCGGGCGCAACTTCAATGAGATCCTGCGGGTGATCGACTCGCTGCAGCTGACCGACAACCACAAAGTCGCCACACCCGGTAACTGGCAGGACGGCGATGAGGTGGTGATCGTGCCTTCGCTCAAAGATGAGGAAGAGATCAAGCAGCGCTTCCCCAAAGGATATCGGGCGGTCAAACCCTATCTGCGCCTGACCCCTCAGCCAAACCGTTAATGGATTCCTCGTTGCATTGCTCTTAGCCAAGCAGGGATTTTCGGGCCGTTTCGACGGCCCTTTTTTATGCCTGCGCAGAATGTGTGGGCCGCGTCGCGAGCAAAGACAATAATAGAATAAACAAATGAAAAAATATGATTTCTAGATATATGTAGCAGCTGTTAATGTCACCTCCAACAGAACACAAGGAAGCGCAGCAATGCTGGTTGTCTCAATCGGTGGTAGCCCAAGTCTCCGTTCACGCTCCGGCGTGCTGCTAGAGCGTTCACGCCAGTGGCTACAGGACCGTGGCGTCGAGGTGGTGACGTTCCAGGTACGTGACTTCCCCGCCGAAGACCTGCTGCACGCCCGCTTCGACAGCCCGCATGTGCAGCACTTCCAGCAGCTGGTAGCCCAGGCCGATGGCCTGATCGTTTCCACCCCGGTGTACAAGGCTTCGTTTGCCGGTGCCCTTAAAACTTTGCTCGACCTGCTGCCCGAACGCGCCCTGGCCCACAAGATCGTGTTGCCAATCGCCACTGGCGGCAGCATCGCCCACATGCTGGCGGTGGATTACGCATTGAAGCCAGTGCTGTCGGCACTCAAGGCGCAAGAGACCCTGCAAGGGATCTTCGCCGACGACAGCCAGGTGGCTTACGCAGAAGGCACCAAGCCCGCGCAGTTGGTACAAGCGCTGGAAGAGCGCCTGCACGACTCGCTTGAAACCTTCCACGTTGCCTTGGCCCGTCGGCCACGCCCCGTGGCCCCCGGTGTGCTGAACGAACGCCTGATCAGCGCCCGCTGGAGCATTTGAACGGCACTACCCGCTTCACCACCTTACTGGCCCGACAACGAGGCAAGCAGGTGCAACCCGAACCTCATTCGCACAGGAGAGCGCCATGCGCACAGTCTTCTTGCGTCGCGGTCTGGTCGCCCTGTTTGCGGCGGCTGTGTCCTTCGGCGCCATTACCCAAGCCCAGGCCGAAAGCCTGCGTATCGGTTACCAGAAATACGGCACCCTGGTGCTGCTCAAGGCCAAGGGCACGCTGGAGAAGCGCCTGGCCGAGCAAGGCGTGCAGGTGCAGTGGACCGAATTCCCCGGCGGCCCGCAGCTGCTTGAAGGGTTGAACGTCGGCTCCATCGACTTTGGTGTTACCGGCGAGACCCCACCCGTATTTGCCCAGGCCGCCGGCGCTGATCTGCTCTACGTGGCCTACGAGCCGCCCGCGCCGCACAGCGAGGCGATCCTGGTGCCCAAGGGGTCGCCAATCCACTCGGTCAAGGAACTCAAGGGCAAGAAAGTCGCCCTCAACAAAGGCTCCAACGTGCACTACCTGCTGGTCCGTGCACTGGAAGACGCCGGCCTCACGTACAGCGATATCCAGCCGGTCTACCTGCCCCCGGCCGATGCCCGCGCCGCATTCGAGCGTGGCAGCGTCGATGCCTGGGTGATCTGGGACCCGTACCAGGCCGCCGCCGAACAACAGTTGCAGGCGCGCACCCTGCGTGATGGCAAGGGCCTGGTCGACAACCACCAGTTCTACCTGGCCACCCGCAACTATGCGACCCAGCACCCGACGGTGATCAACACCTTGGTCGAAGAAGTGCGCGCGGTGGGCGAGTGGTCCCAGGCCAACCCGCAGGAAGTGACCGATCAGGTCGCACCGCTGCTCGGCCTGCCCGCAGACATCACCCTGACCTCGGTCAAGCGCCAAGGCTACGGTGCTGCACCGCTGACCCCCGAGGTAGTGGCCGCGCAACAGAAAATCGCCGACACCTTCCAGGCGCTCAAGCTCATACCCAAGCCGCTGAGCATCAAGGACGTGATCTGGACACCCCCGGCCAAGGTCGCTAGCGCGCCTTGATTGATTCGCCCGTGCCGGGGCGCCGCCCTGGCTGAGCCACCCTTGAGGAGACAACTCCAATGAGCCTTAACATTTTCTGGTTCCTCCCGACCCACGGTGACGGCAAGTACCTGGGCACTTCCGACGGCGCGCGTGCGGTCGACCACGGTTACCTGCAGCAGATCGCGCAGGCCGCCGACCGCCTTGGTTTTGGTGGGGTGCTGATCCCTACCGGGCGCTCCTGCGAGGACTCGTGGCTGGTGGCAGCGTCGCTGATTCCTGTGACCCAGCATCTGAAATTCCTGGTTGCCCTGCGCCCAGGCATCATTTCGCCGACCGTGGCAGCACGTCAGGCTGCAACGTTGGACCGCCTGTCCAATGGCCGTGCGCTGTTCAACCTGGTGACTGGTGGCGACCCGGATGAGCTGGCCGGTGATGGCCTGCACCTGAACCACCAGGAGCGCTACGAAGCCTCGGTCGAGTTCACCCGTATCTGGCGCAAGGTGCTGGAAGGCGAAAACGTCGATTACGACGGCAAGCACATCCAGGTGAAGGGCGCCAAGCTGCTCTACCCGCCGATTCAGCAACCACGCCCGCCGCTGTATTTCGGCGGTTCGTCCGGGGCCGCCCAAGACCTGGCCGCCGAACAGGTCGAGTTGTACCTGACCTGGGGCGAGCCACCGTCAGCCGTTGCCGAAAAGATCGCCCAGGTGCGCGAAAAAGCCGCTGCTCAAGGCCGTGAAGTACGCTTCGGTATCCGCCTGCACGTGATCGTGCGCGAAACCAACGAAGAAGCGTGGGCCGCCGCCGACCGCCTGATTTCGCACCTGGATGATGACACCATCGCCCGTGCCCAGGCCTCGCTGGCGCGCTTCGACTCGGTGGGCCAGCAGCGCATGGCTGCCCTGCATGGCGGCAACCGTGACAACCTGGAAGTCAGCCCCAACCTGTGGGCAGGCGTTGGCCTGGTACGTGGCGGTGCCGGCACCGCACTGGTAGGCGATGGCCCGACTGTCGCGGCGCGGGTGAAGGAATATGCCGACCTGGGGATCGATACCTTCATCTTCTCGGGTTATCCACACCTGGAAGAGTCGTATCGGGTTGCCGAACTGCTCTTCCCGCACCTTGATGTACAGCGCCCGGAGCAACCCAAAACCGGTGGCTACGTAAGCCCGTTCGGCGAGATGGTGGCCAACGACATCCTGCCCAAGTCCGTGTCACAGAGCTGAGGGCCGGGCCATGAGTCGTGCAACTTCCTCCACCCTGACCCAGCGCCTGGCGCCGTGGGCACTGCCGGTGCTGCTGCTGGCAGTCTGGCAACTGGCGGTCAGCGCTGGCTGGCTGTCGACGCGCATCCTGCCGGCACCTAGCGCTGTCGTCAGCGCCGGCGTCGAGCTGGTGCGCAGCGGCGATATCTGGACACACCTGGCCATCAGTGGCTGGCGTGCCGGCCTGGGCTTCGCCATCGGCGGCAGCATCGGCCTGGTGCTGGGCTTTATCACTGGCCTGTCGAACTGGGGCGAACGCCTGCTCGACAGCTCGGTGCAGATGATCCGCAACGTGCCGCACCTGGCGCTGATCCCGCTGGTGATCCTGTGGTTCGGTATCGACGAGTCGGCAAAGATCTTCCTGGTCGCGCTGGGCACGCTGTTCCCGATTTACCTGAACACTTACCACGGTATCCGCAATGTCGACCCGGCGCTGGTAGAAATGGCGCGCAGCTATGGCTTGTCCGGCTTCGGCCTGTTCCGCCAGGTGATCTTGCCGGGTGCACTGCCATCGATCCTGGTGGGCGTGCGTTTCGCACTGGGCTTCATGTGGCTGACCCTGATCGTGGCCGAGACCATTTCGGCGAACGCCGGCATCGGTTACCTGGCGATGAACGCCCGGGAGTTCTTGCAGACCGACGTGGTGGTACTGGCCATCGTCCTGTATGCCGTGCTTGGCAAACTCGCCGACCTCGCCGCTCGCGGCCTGGAACGTGTGTGGCTGCGCTGGCACCCGGCCTATCAAGTGGCCAAGAAGGAGGGCGCATGACCGTGCTCAAGGAACAGCCGCCACGCCTGTTGCGTGGCATCCCGCTGGCCTCTAACGGCCTGCGCAAGACCTTTGGCCAGCGCGAAGTATTGAAGGGCATCGACCTGCACATTCCGGCGGGGCAGTTCGTTGCCATCGTCGGCCGCAGCGGCTGCGGCAAAAGCACCCTGCTGCGGCTGCTGGCCGGGCTCGACCAGCCTACGGCCGGGCAGTTGCTGGCCGGCGCTGCGCCGCTGGAAGAGGCCCGCGAAGAAACCCGCCTGATGTTCCAGGACGCACGCTTGCTGCCGTGGAAGAAGGTGATCGACAACGTTGGCCTGGGCCTGTCGGGTGACTGGCGCCCACGTGCGCTGGAAGCGCTGGAGGCGGTTGGCCTGGCCGACCGCGCCAATGAATGGCCGGCAGCCCTGTCGGGTGGCCAAAAACAGCGCGTGGCCCTGGCGCGGGCGCTGATCCACCAGCCACGCCTGCTGCTGCTGGACGAGCCGCTGGGTGCGCTGGATGCATTGACCCGTATCGAGATGCAGCAACTGATAGAACGCCTGTGGCGTCAGCACGGCTTCACCGTGCTGCTGGTCACTCACGATGTCAGCGAGGCGGTAGCCGTGGCTGACCGGGTGATCCTGATCGAGGACGGCGAGGTCGGGCTCGACCTCACCGTCGACCTGGCACGGCCCCGCGCGCGTGGTTCGCACCGCCTGGCCGCGCTGGAAAGCGAAGTGCTCAACCGTGTTCTGTCGGCCCCGGGCACTGCGCCCGAGCCGGATCCTGTAGCCCCTCTGCCCACGCAGCTGCGCTGGGCACACTGAATGACTCACTCACCAGACTGAAGCCATAGAGAAGGAATGACATCATGACCATCAAAGCCATCAACGTCCGCAACCAGTTCAAAGGCACCGTGAAAGAGATCCTCGAAGGCCCGGTACTGTCGGAAATCGACGTGCAGACTGCTTCGGGTATCGTCACTTCGGTCATCACCACCCGCTCGGTAAAGGAGCTGGAGCTGCAGGTTGGCAGCGAAGTGATTGCCTTTGTGAAATCGACTGAAGTGTCTATCGCCAAGCTGTGATGCTGCTCGATATTGGGGCTGCTTGGCAGCCCTATCGCGACACAAGGCCGCTCCTACACGGGAATGCGATCTCCTGTAGGAGCGGCCTTGTGCCGCGAATGGGCCGCAACGCGGCCCCAATAACTTCAGCTGGAACGCTTGGCCAGAAACGGCGGCAGGTATAACCCCAGATACGCCTCGAACACCCGCTTGCCTTCTTCGGCCATGCGCGGTGTGATCGCCTCATGCAGCTGCACCGACCGCGCATACACCCGGTCACTCAGCTCCATGGCCAGCGCAAACACATCCACATCCAGCGGCATCACCGGCAGGTGAAAATGCTGGTCGAACAACTTGTGCATCAAGTCGCCCAGTTCCATGTCGTGCTGCCGATCGGCCTGCACCACCTCGCTCAGGCCATGCTGCGCCAGAATCAGCTGCCGCGCCGCCGCATCCTCGTTGTAGATATCAAGCATGCGCTCTTCGATCAGCCGTGACAGTTCGTGCCAGGTGCTGAACGCGCTGCTGTCGATCGCTGCGCCCAGCGCTTCGCGAAACGCCCGGTGCACATCGGCCGTCAGCGCTTCCAGCAAGGCCGGCACGCTGGCGAAAAAGTGATACACCGACGACGGCGGAATCTGTGCCCGCTCAGCCACGCTGTAGATGGAAAGTGCTGCCACCCCTTGTTCGGCCAGCAGCTCACGCGCAGCCGCCAGGATCGCTTCGATCCTGGCCTGGCTGCTGGCGCGCGGCTTGCGCGGGGTGGCGGTGCGGTTCATCAGTTGCTGATTGCCAGGATGCTGGCCTGGTAGGCGCCGACGAACAGGTCGAAGTCACCGACTTCGTCTTGTTCCAGCTCGGACTGCTTGGCCAGCGATTCGCGGGCCAGCGTTTCGAATGCCTGCTGCTTGTCATTGCTCAGAGGTTGCTCGCGGAAAGCCTCGGCGTGCACACGGCTTTGGCGCAGCGAGAACTGGACGAAGCTTTCGTCATGCTCGGTCATGCGTGCCAGCACCTGGGCCGACGGGGTCAGCGAGGCATCGTCGACCTTGGCCTGCTGGGCATCCAGCGCCTTGGCGTGCTCATCAGAGCCTTGCGCCTGGTCGAGCAGGTTGGCCAATTGGCGGATGCGCTCGATCAGCTCGCCGGCCCAGCCTTTCAGGCTGATCGGCTGGCCATTGCGGTGCAGCTCCAGGCCCGGGCGGCGACCTTCCTTGACCACGGTCAGGAAGTTGTCGGTGCACTGGCCGCACTCGCCGTTGTCCAGCTGAGGGCTGTCTTCCAGGGCGCAGAACAGCAGGAACGCGTCGAGGAAGCGTGCCTCGGTCAGGTCGATACCTACCGGCAGGAACGGGTTGATGTCCAGGCAACGCACTTCCACGTACTGCACGCCACGCGAAGTCAGGGCCTGTATCGGCCGCTCGCCGGTGTAGGTAACGCGCTTGGGGCGGATGTTCGAGTAGTACTCGTTCTCGATCTGCAGAATGTTGGTGTTCAGCTGCACCCATTCGCCGTCCACGTGCGTACCGACCTCAACATAAGGCGGGTAGGGCGTGCCCACGGCCTTGCGCAGGCTGTCGGTGTAGCTGGCCAGGTTGTTGTAGCAAGGCGTGAGGCCGGCCTGGGCGTTGCTCTGGTAGCCCAGGTCGCTCATGCGCAGGCTGGTGGCATAGGGCAGGAACAGGGTTTCGGCGTCCAGCTCTTCGAGCTGGTGCGCGCGGCCACGCAGGAAGCCTTTGTCCAGCGCCGGCGAGGCGCCGAACAGGTACATCAGCAGCCAGCTGTAGCGGCGGAAGTTGCGGATCAGCGCGATGTAGGCCGACGACTGGTAGTCGCGGTCGTCTAGCGTGCTGCCTTCGGCTTCGCGCAGCAGTGGCCACAGGGCTTCGGGCAGCGAGAAGTTGTAATGTATGCCGGCAATGCACTGCATGGTGCGGCCGTAGCGCAGGGCCAGGCCCTTGCGGTACACGTGCTTGAGCTTGCCGATGTTCGAGTTGCCGTACTCGGCGATCGGGATGTCCTCCTCGGCCGGCAGCGTGCACGGCATCGAAGGGCTCCACAGGTATTCGTCGCCCAGCTTGCTGTAGACGAAACGGTGGGTCTCTTCGAGGCTTTCGAGCACCTTGGCCGGGTCGGCCAGCGCAGGGGTGATGAACTCCAGCAACGACTCGGAATAATCGGTGGTGATCTGCTCGTTGGTCAGCGCCGATCCCAGTGCTTCCGGGTGCGGGGTCTGGGCCAGGCGACCTTCATCGGTCACGCGCAGGCATTCGCGCTCAATACCGTGCAGGCACTGCTTGAGCAGGGGAAGATTGGCGCCGAGCAGGCTCAGGCGGCGGTTGAGGAGTTCGCTCAAGATGTATTCCTTCACGCGTCAGTCGCCCCAATATGGGGGTAGAGATAACGGTCTACAAGGGTAGGAAGAAAGGAACTGGCGTTGTCGCCTGGTTTACGCGGGTTCCAGCAGTGCCAGCGCACTGCTGAAAATACCGCAGATACTGCTTGGTGAGCTAGAGAACCGCGAAGGTTCCTTGCGCTTTTGCCACCAGCTTGTCGCCCTGGACTACGTCGGCGTCGACCACCAGGGTTCGCCGCCCGGCGTGCAGCACACGGGCGGTACACAGCACTTCGCCATCGCTGACGGCGCGCATGTAGTTGATCTTGCACTCGATGGTGACGCTTTGCTGGTCAAAGCCATGGCTGGCCGAGCAGGCCAGGCCCATGGCGATGTCCACCAGGCTGAAGATCGCCCCGCCGTGCAGCTTCTGGCCACGGTTGCGCAAGTGCGGCTCCAGCGGCAGGCCACCTCTGCAACACCCGTGTCCAGGCGTTGCAGGCGGCAGCCCAGCAGCTGGCTGAAGGCGCTTTCGACGTATTCGCGGGGTACGTCCATCACTTCTTCTTCAACTGCTTGGCGTTGGCGAACAGGGAGGCCATGGCATTGTTGGCCGGCGCGGCGGTGGCGGTTTCACGCGGGCGTTGGGCCGGCTGCTGGCGGTTGCCGCCATTGCCACGGTTGCCACCGCGGTTGCCTTCGACTTTTTCGCCTGGGGTGTCGCTCATGCGCATGGACAGGCCGACACGCTTGCGCGGGATATCCACTTCCATGACCTTGACCTTGACCACGTCGCCGGCCTTGACCGCTTCACGCGGGTCTTTGATGAACTTCTCCGACAGCGCCGAGATGTGCACCAGGCCGTCCTGGTGCACGCCGATGTCGACGAAGGCGCCAAAGTTGGTGACGTTGGTCACCACACCCTCCAGGATCATGCCGGGTTCGAGGTCCTTGAGGTCTTCGACGCCGTCCTGGAAGGTGGCGGTCTTGAACTCGGGCCGTGGGTCGCGGCCAGGCTTGTCCAGCTCTTGCAGGATATCGGTGACGGTCGGCAGGCCGAAGGACTCGTCGGTGAACTTCTTCGGGTCCAGGCGCTTGAGGAAGCTGCTGTCGCCGATCAGCGAGCGGATGTCGCGGTCGGTGTCGGCGGCGATGCGCTGCACCAGCGGATAGGCCTCCGGGTGCACCGCGGAGGCGTCCAGCGGGTTGTCGCCGTTCATCACACGCAGGAAGCCGGCGGCTTGTTCGAAGGTTTTTTCACCCAGGCGGCTGACCTTTTTCAGGGCTGCACGGGTGGCGAACGGGCCGTTGGCATCGCGATGGGCGACGATGTTCTGCGCCAGCGTGGCGTTAAGGCCGGAGATACGGGTCAGCAGCGCCACCGAGGCGGTGTTCACGTCCACGCCCACGGCGTTCACGCAGTCCTCGACCACGGCGTCCAGGCCACGCGCCAGTTTCAGCTGGGACACGTCGTGCTGGTACTGGCCGACACCGATGGATTTCGGGTCGATCTTCACAAGCTCCGCCAGCGGGTCCTGCAGGCGGCGGGCAATCGAAACGGCGCCACGGATTGACACGTCCAGGTCCGGGAACTCGCGGGCGGCCAGTTCCGATGCCGAGTACACCGAAGCGCCGGCTTCGGAAACCATGATCTTGGTGATTTTCAGTGCTGGGTATTTTTTCACCAGCTCTGCTACCAGCTTGTCGCTTTCGCGGCTGGCGGTGCCGTTGCCGATGGCGATCAGCTCCACCGAGTGCTTGGCGCACAGTGCAGCCATGATGGATAGGGTGCGGTCCCAGTCATTCTTCGGCGCGTGCGGGTACACCGTGGTGTAGTCCAGCAGCTTGCCGGTGGCGTCGACCACGGCGATCTTGCAACCGGTGCGCAGGCCCGGGTCGAAGCCCAGGGTGGCGCGCGGACCGGCCGGGGCGGCCAGCAGCAGGTCGTGCAGGTTGTGGGCGAACACATTGATTGCCTCGCCTTCGGCGTTGTCGCGCAGTTCGCCGAACAGGTCGGTTTCCAGGTGGGTGTACAGCTTGACCTTCCAGGTCCAGCGCACCACCTCGCCCAGCCATTTGTCGGCCGGGCGGCCGCGGTTTTCGACGCCGACGTGGTGGCCGATCATCACTTCGCACGGGTGCAGGGTGCCAGGCAGTTCTTCGCCCACTTTCAGCGAGGCGCTCAACACACCTTCGTTGCGCCCGCGGAAGATTGCCAGGGCACGGTGCGACGGTGCGTTGCGCAGCAGTTCGTCGTGGGCGAAGTAGTCGCGGAACTTGGCGCCCTCTTCCTCCTTGCCGGCTACCACGCGGGCGCTGAGCACGGCCTCCTGCTTGAGGAAATTGCGCAGCTTGTCGAGCAGGGCGGCGTCCTCGGCAAAGCGCTCCATCAGGATGTACTTGGCGCCCTCCAGCGCGGCCTTGACGTCGGCCACGCCCTTTTCGGCGTTGACGAAGCGTGCGGCTTCGCTCTCTGGCACAAGGCCCGGATCGTTGAACAGGCCGTCCGCCAGCTCGCCGAGGCCGGCTTCCAGGGCGATCTGGCCCTTGGTGCGGCGCTTTTGCTTGTACGGCAGGTACAGGTCTTCGAGGCGGGTCTTGGTGTCGGCCAGCTTGATTTCGCGGGCCAGTTCAGGGGTCAGCTTGCCCTGTTCCTCGATGCTGGACAGGATGCTGGCGCGACGGTCGTCGAGTTCGCGCAGGTAGCGCAGGCGCTCTTCCAGATGGCGCAGCTGGGTGTCGTCCAGGCTACCGGTCACTTCCTTGCGGTAACGGGCGATGAAGGGCACGGTCGAGCCTTCGTCCAACAGGCCCACGGCCGCCTCGACCTGCTGGGGGCGTACGCCCAGTTCCTCGGCGATACGGCTGTTGATGCTGTCCATGTAAACCACCTGACATTTGTGAATACGGGGGTCGCCTGTGGGCTTTTATCCCGGCGGCGCTGGATGAAAGCCGCGCATTATACCCATCGCAAACGGCTTGCGGTGATGGCGCCCAGCCAGCTGGAACTGGCGCCGGGGGAAAAATCTGCTAACAATGCTCACGCAACGTGCAGCAATGGCTACGCCATAATGCGCGGCGATATCAGAGGAGTTATTCATGACCGGCACCGCAAACACCGCTGAAGGTGACAAGATTCTCATCGTCGACGACGATCCGGGGCTCAGCAGCCTGCTGGAACGTTTCTTCACCAGCAAGGGCTACCGTGCCCGCGCGGTGCCCAACACCGAGCAGATGGACCGCCTGCTGCAGCGCGAGGTGTTCAACCTGGTGGTGCTCGACCTGATGCTGCCGGGCGAGGATGGCCTGTCTGCGTGCAAGCGCCTGCGCCAGCAGAACAACCAGATCCCGATCATCATGCTCACCGCCAAGGGCGACGAGCTGAGCCGTATCAAGGGCCTGGAACTGGGCGCTGACGACTACCTGGGCAAGCCGTTCAACCCGGATGAGCTGATGGCCCGCGTCAAGGCTGTGTTGCGCCGCCAGGCGCCTGCCGTGCCAGGTGCACCTGGCAGTGAGGACGAATCGGTCACCTTCGGTGATTACGAGCTGTCGCTGGCCACCCGCGAACTCAAGCGTGGCGACGAAGTGCACATGCTCACCACCGGCGAGTTCGCCGTGCTCAAGGCCCTGGTGATGCACGCCCGCGAGCCGCTGACCCGCGACAAGCTGATGAACCTGGCCCGTGGTCGGGAGTGGGATGCACTGGAGCGTTCCATCGACGTGCAGATTTCGCGCCTGCGCCGCATGATCGAGCCGGACCCGTCCAAGCCGCGTTACATCCAGACCGTCTGGGGCGTGGGCTACGTGTTCGTGCCAGACGGAAACGCGGGCAAATGATGCTGCGTCGTCCATGAAAACACCGCTTTGGTTTCCGCAGAGTTTCTTCGCCCGCACCCTGTGGCTGGTGTTGATCGTCGTCCTGTTCAGCAAGGCTTTGACCCTGGTCTACCTGCTGATGAACGAGGACGTGCTGGTCGACCGTCAGTACAGCCACGGTGTGGCGTTGACCTTGCGCGCCTATTGGGCTGCCGACGAAGAAAACCGCGACAGGATTGCCGAAGCGGCGGGCCTCATCCGCGTGACCGGGTCGGGTGTGCCCGAGGGTGAGCAGCACTGGCCCTACAGTGAAATCTACCAACGGCAGATGCAGGCGGAGCTGGGCGAAGACACCGAGGTGCGGCTGCGCATCCATGCGCCACCGGCGTTGTGGGTCAATGCGCCAAGCCTGGGCCCTGGCTGGCTGAAAGTGCCACTGTACCCACACCCGCTGCGTGGGCAGAAGATCTGGAACGTGCTGGGTTGGTTCCTGGCCATCGGCCTGTTGTCCACCGCGTCGGCCTGGATCTTCGTGCGCCAGTTGAACCAGCCGCTCAAGCGCCTGGTGTTCGCCGCTCGTCAGCTGGGCCAGGGTCGCAGTGTGCGTCTGCCGATCAGCGACACGCCCAGCGAGATGACCGAGGTATACAAGGCCTTCAACCAGATGGCCGAAGATGTCGAACAAGCCGGGCGCGAGCGCGAGCTGATGCTGGCCGGGGTTTCCCACGACCTGCGCACACCGTTGACGCGTCTGCGCCTGTCGTTGTCATTGCTGAACAGCGACAGCGACCTGAGTGACGACATGGTTCGCGATATCGAGGACATGGATGCGATCCTCGATCAGTTCCTGGCCTTCATCCGCGATGGCCGTGACGAGCCGGTGGAAGAGGTCGACCTGGCTGACCTGGTGCGTGAAGTCGTGGCGCCGTACAACCAGCCGAAAGAACGTGTGCGCCTGTGCCTGGAGCCAATTCCTCCATTCCCGCTGCGTCGCGTTTCGCTCAAGCGCATGTTGGGCAACCTCATCGGCAACGCCCTGCACCATGCTGGCAAGGGGGTCGAAGTGGCGGCCTATGTGTCGGGTGACGAGAGCGCACCGTACGTGGTGCTGAGCGTGCTGGACCGTGGCACCGGGATCGACGAGTCGGAGCTGGAGACCATCTTCAATCCGTTCATTCGTGGGGATCGGGCACGGGGCGGCAAGGGCACCGGGCTGGGGCTGGCGATCGTCAAGCGGATCGCCGCCCAGCATGGCGGGAATGTGGAGCTGCGTAATCGGTCTGGCGGGGGGATCGAAGCGCGGGTGCGGTTGCCGCTGGGGCTATTGCTGCCGCGTAATGCTGTATGAATCTGGTTGACCGCACCGGCCC
>NZ_JBNRIK010000022.1:0-5699 GCF_053557975.1 Pseudomonas sp. XP2 | reverse complement strand
CCGGCGATAGGGCCGGTACAGGCTTGAATCAGCCCTTGCCTTTGGTCCGGGTCTGATTCGGCCCGCCGTTCTTCTCCAGGTGCTCGATGATCATCCCGGCCACGTTTTTGCCGGTGGTCACCTCGATCCCCTCCAGCCCCGGCGACGAGTTCACCTCCATCACCAATGGCCCATGGTTGGACCGCAAGATATCCACCCCCGCCACGCTCAAACCCATCACCTTGGCCGCCCGGATCGCGGTAATCCGCTCTTCAGGGGTGATTTTTATCAGGCTGGCGACGCCCCCCCGATGCAGGTTGGAGCGGAACTCGCCCGGCTTGGCCTGACGCTTCATCGAGGCAATCACCTTGTCTCCCACCACGAAGCAGCGAATATCGGCCCCGCCAGCCTCCTTGATGTACTCCTGAACCATGATGTTCTGCTTGAGCCCCATGAACGCCTCGATCACCGACTCGGCAGCCTGGGTGGTTTCGCACAGCACCACGCCAATGCCCTGGGTGCCCTCCAGCACCTTGATTACCAACGGCGCGCCATTAACCATCTGGATCAGGTCGGGAATGTCGTCGGGTGAATGGGCGAAGCCGGTAATGGGCAGGCCGATTCCGCGACGCGACAGCAATTGCAGCGAGCGCAGTTTGTCGCGCGAACGGGCAATGGCTACCGATTCGTTGAGCGGGTACACGCCCATCATTTCGAACTGGCGCAGCACTGCGCAGCCGTAAAAGGTGACGGAGGCGCCGATGCGCGGGATCACGGCATCGAAGCCCTCCAGCGGCTTGCCGCGGTAATGGATCTGCGGCTTGTGGCTGGCAATGTTCATGTAGGCCCGCAGGGTATCGATCACCACCATTTCGTGGCCACGCTGGGTACCGGCTTCGACCAGGCGGCGGGTGGAATACAGACGCGGATTGCGCGACAGCACAGCGATCTTCATGCAGCACCTGTGACAGGGGAAAGGGTGGCCGGGAAGGCCGGTTTGTCTTGTACGTACTTCAGGCCAGGGTTGACCACCAGCTGGCCGTGGATCAGGGCCTTGGAACCGAGCAGCAGGCGGTAACGCATGTTCTTGCGGCAGGCGAGTGTGAACTCCACCTCCCACACACCATCGCCCAGCGCCAGTGACGTGCGAATGACGTAGCGAGTCTGGGCGTGCCCGTTGGAGCTCTTGATGGTCTTCATGGTCACCAGTGGCGCCTCGCAGCGGCGGTGGCGCAACTGCACCACAGAGCCCAGATGCGCCGTGAAGCGGACCCAGGGCTGGCCGTCGCGCTCGAACGGTTCCACTTCGGTAGCGTGCAGGCTGGAGGTGCTGGCACCAGTGTCGATCTTGGCGCGCAGCCCTGCCACGCCAAGGTCGGGCAGGGCTATCCATTCACGCAGGCCGATCACTTTCAAATGGTCAAATGTCTTCACGAAGCGCACCCTGCGAATGAGGTGGTGAACTGTAAGCATGGCGGGGACTTTTTGCATCCGTATGTGAAGGTAGTACAGTTCGATGAAAGACAGAATCCGAGGTAACGGGATGGCACAAAAAGCCGAAGACGACGACAAGGTTCGCCTGGACAAGTGGCTATGGGCGGCGCGTTTCTACAAGACGCGGGCGCTGGCCAAGGCAGCGATCGAGAGCGGCAAGGTGCATTGCCGGGGCGAGCGTTGCAAGCCAGGCAAGGAGCCGCGAGTGGGCGACGAATTTGTGCTGCGCACCGGGTTCGATGAGCGCACCGTGGTGGTGAAGGCGTTGTCGGTGGTGCGGCGTGGGGCGCCAGAAGCGCAGACGCTGTACGAGGAAACCGAAGAAAGCCTGCGCCGCCGTGAGCAGGCGGCCGAAATGCGCAAGGCGGGCGCCATGGGGGTGACTACCGATGGGCGGCCAACCAAGAAGCAGCGGCGGCAGATTCACCAGTTGCATGGGAGCTATGAATAGCCGGGGCCGCTTAGCGGCCCATCGCCGGCAAGCCAGCGCCCACAGCGCTTTGTGGGAGCGGCCTTGCCGGGGCGCCGGACCGGTCGGAAAGGGCTGCGTAGCAGCCCCAAGGGTCTAGCGGAGCACGGCCATCCGCCCGACAAGCGGTAACTTGGCCAGCAGGTTGAACAACGGTGCAGTCCAGCGCATCAACGCCTCACTGCCCTTGGCCGCCAGCGGCGTGTAATAGCTCCAGCCCAACGCCAGCACTGCCATCAGCAACCCGCCGATGTAGTCATCCTGCCCCCAGTGGGCGCCGGCCACCAGGCGCGGCAGCATGAACAGCACCGCCAGCCCCCAGATCACCAGGTACTGCACCAGGCGGCGGCTGAACACGCTCATGAACAGCGCCCAGATCAGCAGTACCGAGGCGTGATCCCCCGGGAAACTCTTGCTGGAACGGTCCTTGAGCTCCCAGGCGGCTTCCAGGTTCGGGTAGTAGTCACTCAGGTGCACCACCTCGTCGAACATCATCGACGGGCTCTTGTGCTGCCAGCCAGCTGCATCCACCCACTTGGAAAACAGCGCGCGAATCACCACTAAGAGGAGTAGCGTGACCAGAAAGCCGAAAAACGCTTGGCGAACCTGAGCTGCCTTGAACACCCAGTCACCACGGATGAGCACTGCCAGCAGGATCAGGCCGACGACGATGTCGAACGGGCGCAGGCTGCCGACGGTCCAGATGTAGCGCCAGGTGGTGCTGTCGGCCAAGGGCGCATTCAGGCTGCGGAACAGCCACTCGTCGAAAGTCAGGCACAGGATCTGGCCAAAAGGCCATAACCAGAAACACAGTAGAGCGACGGAAAGCAGCGTACAGGCTGCCAATGGCCCCCAGGACCACCTTGCTTGGAACAGTGGTCGATTGTCCATAAAATACCTCTATTGCAAACAGGAAATCGGAGCGCCTTGTGAGCGCTCTGTAACGGGTTCTCGCAGGTTCTCGACAACCCTTGTAACCATTTTGTCATCATTTTTTAGATAGCCGAAACCTATGAGCGATTTGCCTGATACCGATTTCACCCAACGTTTCATCTTCGACGAGCGCGATGTGCGCGGCGAGTGGGTGTCTCTCGATGACAGCTATGCCGCAGTGTTGGCGCGTCACGAATACCCTCAGCCGGTCAAGGCGCTGCTCGGCGAGCTGATGGCCGCCACCGCGTTGCTGGTGGGCGCGATGAAGTTTGATGGCTTGCTGATTTTGCAGGCGCGCTCGGCTGGGCCGATTCCGCTGCTGATGGTGGAATGTTCCGGCGACCGGGAAATCCGCGGCATGGCCCGCTACGAAGCGGACCAGATCCCGGCGGATGCCACACTGTCGCAGCTGATGCCCGACGGCCACCTGACCCTGACCATCGACCCGGTCAAGGGGCAGCGCTACCAGGGTACTGTCGACCTTGATGGCGCCAACCTGTCGGAATGTTTCACCAACTACTTCGTCCAGTCCCAGCAGCTGAACACGCGCTTCTGGCTCAACGCCGAAAACGGCAAGGCCCGCGGTCTGCTGCTGCAGCAGCTGCCGCGTGATCGCCAGCCGGATGATGAAGAGCGTGAGGACAGCTGGCAGCACGTGGTGGCCCTGGCCAAGACCCTCAAGCCTGAAGAGTGGGCTGAAAACAACGAAACGTTGCTGCATCGCCTGTACCATGAAGATGCCGTGCGCCTGTTCGACATCCAGCCGTTGCGCTTCAATTGCAGCTGTTCGCGTGAGCGTTCCGGCAATGCGCTGGTCAGCCTTGGCGAACAGGACGCCAAGGCATTGGTGGAAGAGTGCGGCGGCCAGGTGGAGATCGATTGCCAGTTCTGCAACGAGCGCTATTTCTTCGATGCCAGCGATGTGGCGCAACTGTTTGCCGGTGGCGGCACAGACGTGGCCTCAGAAACTCGCCACTGAAACGTTTAATCACAGGACAATCTCCTGTCGAATTGCGCAAAAGCGCAGTTCTGACAGGAGGGGCCTACTTTTTTTGGGCGTTTCTGGCATAATCCGGCCACTTTTTTCGCTGTAGTAGTTTTTTCAAGACAACTACAAAACGTTTGGAGCACTCGGCCTCGGGCCGGATGGGGTATCTCATGACGCAAGCCAACAACACCGTGTACACCGACCTGAGCGTCGATGAGCTGGTAAAAGAAGCGCTGCAACGCGGTGAAGGCGTACTAGCCGATACTGGCGCACTGGTCGTGGAGACTGGTCACCGTACTGGCCGTTCGCCGGCTGACCGTTTCATCGTCGAAGAACCTTCCACTCAGGACGCTATTTCCTGGGGCCCGATCAACCGCAAGTTCCCGGCCGACAAGTTCGACGCCCTGTGGGACCGCGTCGAGGCGTTCAACAACGCCCAGGATCACTTCGTTTCCTACGTTCACGTAGGGGCAGCCGTCGACCACTACCTGCCGGTGAAGATGACCACCCAGACCGCCTGGCAGAACCTGTTCGGCCGTTGCCTGTTCATCAACCCGGAGCAGTACAACCCGGCTGGCCGCGACCAGTGGCAGGTGCTCAACGTTGCCAACTTCGTGTGCGAGCCTGAGCGTGATGGCACCAACTCCGACGGCTGCGTCATCATCAACTTCGCCGCCAAGAAGGTGCTGATCGCAGGCATGCGCTATGCCGGCGAAATGAAGAAAGCCATGTTCTCGGTGCAGAACTTCCTGCTGCCGGCTGCCGACGTACTGCCAATGCACTGCGCGGCCAACATCGGCGAAGAAGGCGATGTGACCCTGTTCTTCGGCCTGTCCGGCACTGGCAAGACCACCCTGTCGGCCGACGAAAGCCGTTACCTGATCGGCGACGACGAGCACGGCTGGGGCGAAGGCGTTGTCTTCAACATGGAAGGCGGCTGCTACGCCAAGTGCATCGACCTGTCCGAGAAGAACGAGCCGGTCATCTGGAAAGCCATCAAGCACGGCGCAGTGCTGGAAAACGTCGTTCTCGACGCCAACAAGCACGCCGACTACACCGACGTCAGCCTGACCCAGAACAGCCGTGCAGCCTACCCGCTGGAGCACGTTGCCAAGCGTTCCGAAGCGAACCTGGGCGGCGAGCCTAACGCGGTCATCTTCCTGACCTGCGACCTGACCGGTGTTCTGCCTCCGGTTTCGATCCTGAACAACGAGCAGGCGGCCTACCACTTCCTGTCCGGTTACACCGCGCTGGTCGGTTCTACCGAAATGGGTTCGGGCGGCGGCATCAAGTCGACCTTCTCCACCTGCTTCGGCGCACCGTTCTTCCCGCGCCCGGCTGGCGAGTACGCCGAGCTGCTGATCAAGCGTATCAACGGCTTCAACTCCAAGGTCTACCTGGTAAACACCGGCTGGACCGGCGGTGGCTACGGTGTTGGCAAGCGCTTCAGCATCCCGACTACCCGCGCGGTGATTGCTGCAATCCAGAGTGGCGCGCTGGTCGGTGCCGAAACCGAGCACCTGGACATCATCAACCTGGACGTACCAAAAGTCGTCCCAGGTGTTGAAACCGAGCTGCTCAACCCACGCACCAACTGGGCTGACAAAGCTGCCTACGACGAGGCCGCCAAAGGCCTGGCCAAGCTGTTCATCGAAAACTTCAAGAAGTTCGAAGTTTCCGACGCCATCAAGGCTGCTGGCCCACAGCTGTAAGCTGAGCCCAGCGCTACAAGAAGGCCGCCCTTTGGGGCGGCTTTTTTTTGAACGATATCCTGAGCCGGCCTCTTCGCGGGTAAACCCGCTCCCACAGGTACGGCGATTTCTGTGGGAGCGGGTT
>NZ_JBNRIK010000021.1:37512-108382 GCF_053557975.1 Pseudomonas sp. XP2 | reverse complement strand
CAAGGCCGCTCCTACAGGGACCGCGTCAGTCGGCCAGGCCCACCTTGAGTAGTGCGCCGTCCTTGTCATCGGTCAGCACATAAATATAGCCATCCGGCCCCAGCCGCACATCGCGGATACGCGCCTTCAAGTCACCGAGCAAACGTTCCTCATGCACGACCTTGTCCCCCTTCAGCTGCAAGCGGATCAGCTCCTGTGTCGCCAGCGCACCAATGAACAGGTTATGGTCCCAGGCCTTGAATGTCGGGCTGTCGTAGAACGCCATGCCGCTGATACCTGGCGACTTCTCCCACACATGGTGTGGGTCGACCATGCCTTGCACATGCTTGCCCTTGGCCTCGGGGATCGGCAGCAGCGAATAGTTGATGCCATGGGTCGCAATCGGCCAGCCGTAGTTCTTGCCGGGTTCGGGGATGTTGATTTCGTCGCCACCGCGCGGGCCGTGCTCGTGGGTCCACAGCTTGCCGGTCCAGGGGTTCAGCGCGGCGCCCTGCTGGTTGCGGTGGCCGAACGACCAGATCTCCGGCCGCACGTTGTCCTTGCCAACGAAGGGGTTGTCCTTGGGCACTTCGCCATCCGGCAAAATGCGCACGATCTTGCCTTGCAGCTTGTCCAGGTCCTGGGCAGTGGCGCGCTGGTTGTTCTCACCCAGGGCGATGAACAGATAGCCGTCACGGTCGAAGACCAGGCGCGAGCCGAAGTGGTTGCCCACCGACAGCTTGGGCTGCTGGCGGAAGATCACGCTAAAGTTCTCCAGCCGGGCGCGGTCTTCGGACAGCTGGCCACGGCCGACGGCGGTGCCGGCCTTGCCGTCACTGCCCTCTTCGGCGTAAGACAGGTACACGGTACGGTCCTTGTCGAACGCCGGCGACAGCACGACATCCAGCAGGCCGCCCTGGCCCTCGGCCCAGACCTTGGGCACACCGCTGATCGGCGGGCCGACCTTGCCTTCAGTGTTGACCACCCGCAGGTTGCCGGCGCGTTCGGTGACCAGCATGTCCTTGCCGCCTGGCAGAAACGCCAGAGCCCAGGGGTTGCGCAGGCCGTCGGCCAGGGTGCTGACGATCAACGTGCCTTCTTCGCTGTGAAACTGTTGCTCTGCGGCCGCCTGAGCCAACAACGGCATGAGTGCAGCAGCAGTCAAGGTGACTAGCCAGGTTGCTTTAGGCATGCAGGATTCCTTTCATATGGGCTCACGGCGCACGGGTGTTGTCGCGGGGTGGCCGGGTCGGTTCCAGGTTCGGGGTTTGTTGCTGACGACGCAGGTTGTCGCCGTTGCCGATGCCGCGGTTGTCGAGGCTGGGCGTGCGCTGGTACGGGTCGGTGGACGGGCCGCGCACAGGGGGCATGGCCGGCATGCTGCCCTGGCGGCTGTTGGGATTGGCACGCTGAATCGGGCTGTTGTAGGGGTTATTGTTGCCAGCGGCAAGCTGCAAAGGCTGTTGCGGGGCAGCGTGCGCAGGCAGGCACAAGGCCAGGCTGAGGGCCAGGATGGGCAGTGTCGGGTTCATGCTTCACCTCCTGTACGAAAATGCCGCGCCTGGTGGGTTTGATAGCCTAAGGCGCGAGGGGTTCGAGACAAAAGTGTGAATTGGGGCGGAGATGATTCCTGATGTTTCAGTATGCGCCCTTTCGAGCATTGATCATTGTGGGAGCGGGCTTGTCCCGCGAAGGCAGCCACGCGGTGCATGGCACCGGCCTTGCCGGTGTTCGCGGGCCAAGCCCGCTCCCACAGCGCCCCTGCTTACTGGCTTTTGTCTAATTTGTGCCGCGCCGCATACAGGCACAGCATCTCCATCGCCAGGGTCGCCCCCGCCAGCGCCGTGATATCGGCATGGTCATAAGCCGGTGCCACCTCCACCAGGTCCATGCCCACAAGGTTGATACCGCGCAGCCCACCCAGAATCTCCAGCGCCTGCACCGTGGTCAAACCACCACACACCGGTGTACCTGTGCCCGGCGCATAGGCCGGGTCGAGGCAGTCGATATCGAAGGTCAGGTACACCGGCCGCTCACCCACGCGCTGGCGAATCGCCGCAATCACCGCCTCGGTGCCCTGCCGGTGCACCTGACGGGCATCGAGGACGGCAAAGCCCTGGCTGTCGTCGTTGGTGGTGCGCAGGCCAATCTGCACCGAGCAGGCCGGGTCTACCAGGCCCTCGCGGGCGGCATGCCAGAACATGGTGCCATGGTCGATACGCTTGCCCTCCTCGTCCGGCCAGGTGTCGCTGTGGGCATCGAAGTGGATCAGCGCCAGCGGGCCATGCCGGCGGGCGTGGGCCTTGAGCAACGGGTAGCTGATGAAGTGGTCGCCGCCGAGGGTAAGCATGGCGCAGCCCGCGTCCAGAATATGGGCGGCGTGGGCCTCGATGCTATCCGGCACCGACTGCGGCGTGCCACTGTCGAACGCGCAGTCGCCATAGTCGATCACGGCCAGGTGGTCGAACGGGTCGAACGCCCACGGCCAGTGCCGTGCCCACGCCTGCTGCACCGAGGCGGCGCGGATCGCCCGTGGGCCGAAACGCGCCCCTGGGCGGTTGCTGGTGGCGGTATCGAACGGCACTCCGCTGACCACCACATCCACACCGCGCAAGTCGCGGCTGTAGCGGCGGCGGGAGAAACTGGTAATGCCGGCATAGGTACTTTCTGCGGCAGTGCCGTACAGGCTGTCGCGGGTCATCGCCTGGTCGTTGCTTGCGGCTTGCTCCACGGTCGGGCTCCTTGGTTGTTATCAGTTACTGGCGGCTGCGAAAGGCCGTCCACAGGCGGTTACGCTGGCGCAGGTCGGCCAGGGCCATGCTGCGGTCGGCAAACAGCCGCTGGCGCACCTCGGCAGGCGGGTAGATGTCCGGATCGTTGCGCACCGCTTCGTCCACCAACGGCGTGGCTGCCTGGTTGGCGTTGGCGAAGAACAGCGTGTTGGTCAGCGCAGCCACCGACTCGGGCTTGAGCATGAAGGCGATGAACGCCCGCGCGGCTTCGGGGTGCGGGGCGTCCTTGGGGATAACCAGGTTGTCCTGCCACACCAGCGTGCCTTCGCGTGGGATGCGGTAGATCAGCTCGAACGGCTTGCCGGCGCGGCGCGCCTGGTCGGCAGCCATCGCTGCATCGCCGTTATAGGTCAGCGCCAGGCACACGCTACCGTTGGCCAGGTCGCTGATCTGCCGGCCATTGGCGACGTAGCTGATCGAGGGTTGCAACTGGCTAAGCAGCTGCTGCGCGGCGGCCAGATCATCTTTGTCCTGGCTGTAAGGGTCCTTGCCCAGGTAGTTCAGGGCCACGCCGATCACCTCTTGCGGCGAGTCGGGCATGGCGATGCCACAGTCCTTCAGGCGGCTGGCGTATTCGGGTTTGAACAGCAGGTCGAGGCTGTCCAGCGGCACATCGCCCAGGCGCTGTCGCACGGCCTCTACGTTCACCCCAAGGCCCAGCGTGCCCCAGGTGTACGGCACGGCATGGCGGTTGCCGGGGTCGGCCTCGGCGAGCTTGGCCAGCAAGTCCTTGTCGAGGTTGCTGTAGCCGGGCATGCCCTGGGGGTCGAGCGGTTGCAGGGCATTGGCCTTGAGCGCCCGGGCCAGTACGGTCGACGATGGCACCACCACGTCGTAACCACTGCCACCGGTGAGCAGCTTGGTCTCCAGCACCTCGGTGGTGTCGAAGGTGTCGTAGCGCACTTTGTAGCCGGTTTCCTGCTCGAAGCGCTGAAGGGTTTGCGGGGCGACGTAGTCGGCCCAGCTGTAGAGGTTGACGACCTTTTCTTCGGCCTGCAGCGGCAAGGCCAGGACCAGGGACAACAGGCACAACGATCGACGCATGACGGACACCTCGGCAAATGGGTGGATGCGGCAAGCATGCCAGCCGGGTTACATTGCAGGAATGACAAGCTTGCAAAGCTGACATTCATCAGGAGCAATGTAATGCTCGGACAAGTACACGACCCCGACCTGCACCTGCTGCGGCTGTTCGTCACTGTAGTCGAGGCCGGGGGTTTCAGCGCCGCGCAAGGCGTGCTGGGCTTGAGCCAGCCCACCATCAGCCAGCGCATGGCGCAGCTGGAAACGCGCCTTGGCTACCGCCTGTGCAGCCGAGGCAAGGGTGGTTTCCACCTGACGGAGAAAGGCACATTGCTATTGGATGCAGCACGTGGGCTGCTGCTGAACATCGAGCAGTTTCGCCAGCAGGCCAACGGCGTGGGCGAGCGGTTGCTCGGGACGGTGCGCATCGGCATGGCAGAAAACCAGGACAAGGCAGTGAGCCTGAAGCTGGCGCAGGCCATTGCGGCGTTCCGCACACGAAAGGAATCGGTGCAGCTGGAGCTGATCAGTGCACCGCCGGCGGAACTGGAGCGGTTGTTGCTGGAGCAGCGGCTGGATTACGCCATCAGCTACTTCTCTGGCATCCAGGCGGCCTTTGATTACCAACCCTTGTTCCAGGAGCGGCAACGCCTGTATTGCGGCAAGGGTCATGAACTGTTCGGCGAGCCGAGTGTTGGGCTTGAGCGGTTGCTGGAGATGGACCAGGTGCGCCATCCCTACCGGTTTCTCAAAGGCGGTGAGCCGTTCCAGAGCCGGCACAGCATGGCTGTGGCGGAGCAGATCGAGAGCGTGCTGACGTTCATGCTGTCAGGGCGGCATATTGGCTACCTGCCCTGCCATTGCGCGCACGCCTGGGAGGCGGAGGGGTTGTTGTGGGCGCTGAACCCAGGGCTGGATTTTGTAGTGCCGTTTACCCTGGCCAGGCATCGGGCGCAAGTGACGGGTGAAGCGCAGCAGGCGTTTGCCGAGGACTTGCTCGCGGCGTTTGCCTGAACCGGCCTGTGTGGGGGGCTTGTCCCGCGAAGCAGCCTGCGCGGTGGATGGCACGGGCTTCGCCCGTGTTCGCGGGGCAAGCCCGCCCCCACAGTGATCGCGCCAGCTTTGAGATGTCGTGCAAGACAGTTGCTCGCACAGAGGCCGGCGCAAACAACACCCTTCAGTAGGCCATGCTCCAGGTCAGGGTGTAGGTCCGCCCGCGCCCCTGGTAGTCATACAGGTATGCCGGGCCGTAGGTCGGCGAATAGAACAGCGTCGCGCGTTGGCCCCAGACCGTGCTGTACTGCTTGTCCAGCAGGTTCTGGATGCCGGCGCTGAAGATGCCGAAGCCGGTGTCCTGGCTGGCCAGCAGGTCGAAGGTGGTGTAACCGTCGATCTCGTGGTCGGCATCATCCTTCAGGCTGAAGGCATGGTTAGCCTGCAGCCGCGCACTGCGGCCATCGTCTTTCCACCCGACAAATGCAGTGGCCTTGGACAAGGATGCATAACGGGCATCACGCTTGATCCACCCGCCGTCAGCGGCCTCTTCCTCGGAACGGGTCAGGTGCAAGGTACCGCCCGCTTCCCAACCCGTCTGGAAGTGGCGGGTCAGCGCACCTTCGAAGCCGAAGTCGCGGCTCTTCTGCTCTTGCACGTTGATCGTCAGCGTTTGCGAATCAACGTTGATGATCTTGTCCGACCAGATGTAGTACAGCGCTGCCTGGGCATCCCAGTCCAGGTCGGCATAGCGCCAACCCAGTTCCACCTGGCGGCTCTTGATGCCGGCCAGCGGGTTGTCGGCCACGCTCAGGCCCGGCTTGCCGTAGTACTTGGCAGGGTCGGGCAGGTCGAAACCTTCGCCATAGTTGGTCCATACCTGGTGGCCGTTCTTGAAGTCGTAGATGGCACCCAGGTTGAACAGGTTGACCTGGTAATCGTTGCTGCCGCCCGGCACGCCCTTGAAGTCGCTGACGTCCACGTCCATCTGCTGGCGACGGGCACCGCCGGAGAACGTCAGGTTGTCAGTGGCATGCCAGTCCAGCTGGGCATACACCGAAACACCATCGACCCGGTAGCTGGGATAGCGCGCCGCCTTGCTGTCCTTTTCCATCTCAAGGCCGCCCGATTCGGACGATGTCAGGGCATTGAAGGTGGTCTGTTCGGCATTGAAGCGCTCGCGGTCAAGGTCGACGCCGTAGGTCAGCTTCAACGTGTCCCACTGCTTGGCGAACAGGCCCTTGAGGCTGGTGACCTCGAAATTCTGCTGCGAGGCAGCAAAGTAAACCCCACGCGAACCGGTGGGCGTGGCGCGGTTGTAGTACGGGAAGGGGTAAAAGTTGTCGTCTTCCTTGCGGTACGAGGCCTGCAGGTAGAAGTCCTGGCCCAGCACGTCGCTGTGGTGGTAATTGGCGTTCAGCAACAGGCGCCGGGTACGCGGCTCCAGGTCCGACGAGTAACCGCTGCGCAGTTCGGCGTCTTCGAGGTCTGACGGCGCGTTGTAGTTGAGGTTGGGGAAGTAGATGCCCGTGCTGCCGTGGTTGCCAGAATCGTAGTACTGGGCCAACAGGTCGAGACGCTGCTGGTCATTCAACTGCAAGCCCAGAGTGCCGAGCACGTCGATGGTGCGGTTGTACTGCAGGTCGGTCTGGGTGTTGTCGATGAAAATCTGGTCGCCGGCGCCGTCGTAGAAGGCTTCGTTCTGCTCACCGGAAATCCCCAGCCGGGCATTGAAGCGTTCGTTGCCGCCACTGATCGACTGGGCAAAGCGAGTGGCCAGGTCATCGCTGTTGTTGAAACCGCTGCTGGCACCAAGCTGGGTTTCGAAGCGCGCAGGGCCGGGCTCGCCCTTCTTGGTCACGATGTTGATGATGCCGCCCGTGGCGCCGCCGCCGTAGATGGCGCTGGCGCCAGACAGCACTTCGACCCGCTCGACGTTGAACGGCGAAATGCTGTCGAACTGGCGCGACAGGCCGCGCGAGCTGTTCTGGCTGACCCCGTCGATCATCACCAGCACATTGCGCCCGCGCATGTTCTGGCCATAGTTGGTGCGCCCTTCTGGCGCCAGGTCGAGGCCGGGCACAAGCTTGCCGATGGCCTCTTTAAGGCTGACGCCGCTGTCGATCTGCTCACGCAACTGCTGCTGGTCGACCACCCAGACGGTGCCGGGGATTTCGCTGATCGAGGTGCTGGTGCGCGAGGCCACGCTGACTTCGATCGGCTTGAGGGTGACGGCCTGCGGCGCGGCCTCGGCCTTGCGCAGGGTCACGGTGCGCGCGTCGCTGAAGTGCCAGTTCATGCCGCTGCCGGCCAGCAACTGCTGCAGGGCCTGCTCGACGCTGTAGCTGCCGTGGAGGGACGGGCTGGCAACGCCTGCAACATCGCCTGTGGTGTACAGCAAGTGCAGGCCGGCCTGGTCGGCGAAGGTGGTCAAGGCCTGGTCCAGCGGCTGGGCTGGCAGGTTTAGCTGAACCTGGCGAACCTGCATCCGGGGCTGTTCGGCAGCCGTCGCGGCCCAGGCATGCGGGTGTCCGACCAGCATGGCCAGTGCGCTGCAGGACATCAGGGTGTGGTGAAAAGCACTGCGACGGCGGTGCAAAGGCTTGAGCATCAGAGGCACGAATGAGCTTCCTGACAAGTCGTAAATGAGAATGGGTTGCTGATCAGTCCCACTACGACGATCTGGCTTGCAGGAACTTGCAGTGCCAAACGGAAAATATTTTTATTGCTGTGCTGCGAAGAGGCCGGTACAGGCCAGTCAGTGAACCACAGCCAACCACGGCAGATAGGTAACCTTCAGCCCATAGCGCTGCTCCAACGTGCGCAGCAGGGCTTCAGGCTCATCAAGGTCAAACACCCCGCTCACCTCCATCGCCGCCAGCTTGCTATCGGACAGCACGATGCGCCCATGCCGGTAACGCTCAAGCTCGGTCAGCACCTGCCCCAGCGGTTTGCCGTTGAAGATCAGCTTGCCGCGCTGCCAGGCCATCTGCGCACCGGCATCGGCCGTCACCGCCAGTTCAGTTTCGCCAACCTTGGCTTCACCGCGTGCCAACACCACGCGACCATCGCGACGCACGCTAAAGGTGGCGGCACCACCCTGCACCTGCTCACCTGCCGTATCGACCACAAACGGCCGCGGATCATCGGTGGTCTCGAACAGGGCCTCACCGGCATCCAGCACCACCCGGCGTTCGTGCTCACTGAACACCACACTCAACGCACTGGCGCTGTTCAAGGTTACCCGCGTGCCGTCAGCCAGGATAATGACCTGCCGCTCACCCACTGCGGTGTGGTAGTCCGCCAGCAGTATCGGCGCCTGCTGCCAACCCGCCACAGCGGCGACCAGCAATGCCACAGAGGCAGCCACACCCGCCTGCTTGAGCCAGTCGCGGCAATGGCGCAGGGCTTGGCCGATATATTTGGCCACCATGCTCTCGGAAACCCCCAGCCGCTGTGCGATCTGCGCCTGTGTCAGGCCATCGACACGGTTCAGCAACAATGCCTGGCGGGCGTTGTCGGGCAGTTTCAGCAGCGCATCGTCAAGAATTTGCAGGCGCTCCCGGGCCAGCAACAACGCCTCAGGCGCTGGCGCCGGGCAGGCCAGCTCACCGGCTCCGTCACAGTCGTCATGGCTGGCAGCGAGGCGCTGCTCGCGGCGCAAGGCATCGATTGCCAGGTTACCGGCCACGCGGAAGATGAAGCTGCGGGCGTGCAGCACCGGCACCGCTAGTTCATCGACTTTCACCAGCTTCAAATAGGTTTCCTGCGCCACGTCCGCGGCGCGCTGGCGATCGCTCATGCGCCGGGTCAGAAACAGCAACAGGTCGTCGTAGTGCTCCTGGAAAGTCGCCAGCAGGCCCGACACGGGTGACATCAGCATGGGTTTGGTAACAGCCAGCAGGAAAAGTTATCGAGCGTTAATGAGAAACAGTATCGTTCATCTTCAAGGACACTTTCAACGCCGACGCGCATTTGCCACACTGAGGGTTCGCCCACTCTGGCAAGGTCGCCCGCAATGACACCCCGCCCGTACCGCTGTATCCGCCTGTTTCTCGTCCTGCTGATGGTTTATGGGCTGGGCGCTTGCGCTCTGTTTCAACCACGCGACCCGGTCAACATCAGCGTGATCGGTATCGAGCCGCTGGCCGGGCAGGAACTGGAACTGCGCATGGCGGTGAAAATGCGGGTGCAAAACCCCAACGAGTCGCCGATCGACTACAACGGGATCGCCCTGAACCTGGAAGTGAACGGCCAGCCGCTGGCCGCCGGGGTCAGCGACCAGCAAGGGCACATTGGCCGCTACGACGAGGCGGTGATCGTGGTGCCGGTGAGCATCACGGCGTTTTCCTTCCTGCGCCAGGCCTATGGGCTGGGCACGGTGGATTCGCTGAAGGGTTTGCCCTACAAGCTGCGCGGCAAGCTGGCGGGCGGGTTGCTGGGGACCGTGCGCTTTACCGACGAGGGCAAGCTGGACCTGCCCAAAGGCGCCTACTGGTAAGCGCCCGTCGACGGGTGTTCAGCGGTTGGCGCTGGCGGCGGCCATCAACTTGTTGACTTCGCTGCGCACCATGCTGGCGTATTCGGGCGGCGACATGCCCTCCAGTTCGGCGCGTACCCACTCGGCCCATTTACCTTTGCGCCGCGGTTTCTCGGCGATCAGCCGGGCTGCATCACCCTTGGCCTTGCCCAGGTTGCTCTGCCACAGCTCGAACAGCCGCGCCTTCTCTGCCTCGATCTGCGCCCGTTCCTCGAAGCTCATGTTGGCCAGATTGAAACTCATGAAGGTACCTGCAGGTTTGAAAATGGCCGCTATCTTACACCCAGGCAACGCAACATCGGAAAGCCACCGCAACTTTCCCGACGCAGCGGCATCCATTGTTCACACTACCCATCAACGAGGACGAGTTCATGGCCCGTAAAAACGCCACGCTGCCCGACAGCGATCAGATCAAGGACCAGGTATTCAGCGAACTGCAGTCGCTGATCGAGGAATCGGAAAAACTGCTGAACGACAGTGCCGCCCTGGTGGGCGAAGAAGCAGAAACCCTGCGAGCGCAGGTCAGCCTCAAACTGAAACAGGCGCGCCAAGCCGCTGGCAACATACGGGACAAGGCGCAGCCGGTGGTGGACGCCACCCAGGACTATATCGGCGGCCATCCCTGGCAGACCGTAGCCATTTCCGCCGGCCTGGGGGTGGTGGTGGGCCTGCTGCTGGGGCGGCGCAACTGACGCCTGGGCCGCCTGGTGCGAATCAGGCGGCCAGCGCTTGCGGGATACCGCTGTGGAAGCGCAGTTCCACATCTGGGGACTGGATCAGCTCCATTTCTGCAGCGCGCACCAGTTCAACCCGGCGGGCGATGTCTGCCTCATCGCCATAGTTGTGCGCCAGTTTCAGGTAACCCTGGTAATGGCGCGCTTCGCTTTTCAGCAGGCCGTGGTAGAAGCGGCCCAGCTCTTCGTCCAGGTGCGGCACCAGCGCGGCAAAACGCTCGCAACTGCGCGCCTCGATGAACGCCCCCACCACCAGCGTGTCCACCAGCTTGACCGGCTCGTGAGCGCGCACCAGGCGGCGCAGCCCTGAGGCATAGCGCCCCGCCGACACCGGTCGTAGTGGCACGCCACGGCGCTTCATCAAGCGCAGTACTTGTTCGTGATGCACCAGTTCCTCACGTGCCAGGCGCGACATCATGTTGATCAGGTCGAGGTGAGTGTTGTACTTGGCCATCAGGCTCAAGGCCGTGCTCGCGGCCTTGAATTCGCAGTTCTTGTGGTCGATCAGCAGGGTTTCCTGGTCGGCGAGCGCCGCTTCGATCCAGGCGTCTGGCGTCGGGCAGCCAAGAAAGGCATCGATTTCGGGGATCAGGGACATAAGCGTGCAACCACACAGAACAGGCAGGGCCGGCGATTATACCGGCGGCGGCGGGCGGCGCCAGTGACTAAGCTTGTTGATGTACATCAAACGCCAGCAGGGGGCGCGCCGTCTATAGTCAGGCATTGGTCGCCACCTTTGAAGGGAGCTTACGCCCATGCAAGCCGTCCGCAGCATCCTCGTCGTCCTCGACCCCGAGCACGCCCACAGCCGGGCGCTGACCCGGGCCAAGCTGATCGCCGGCGTCACCGGCGCTCGGCTGCACCTGCTGATGTGCGACAAACGGCATGATCACAGTGCGCTACTGAGCCTGCTCAGCAGCCAGTTGCATGATGACGGCTACGACAACATCACCCATGAGGAGGCTTGGCGCGACAACCTGCACGACACCATCATCTATGTACAGCAGGCCGAAGGTTGCGACCTGGTGATCAAGGACCACCGCCCGGACAGTTCGCTGAGAAAGGCCCTGCTCACCCCCAGCGACTGGAAACTGCTGCGCCAATGCCCATGTGCCGTGCTGATGGTCAAGAGTGAACGGCCGTGGACCGGGGGCAAGATTCTGGCGGCGGTCGACGTGGGCAACCAGGACGAAGACCATCGCCGCCTGCATGCCAGCATCATCGACCATGGCTTCGAGATTGCCAAACTGGCCAAGGGCGAACTGCATGTCATCAGTGCCCATCCGTCGCCGATGCTGTCGGCCTCTGACCCGACCTACCAGCTGAGCGAGACCATCGAGCAGCGCTACCGCGATGCGTGCAAGGCGTTCCAGGCTGAGTACGGCATCAGCGAGGAATGCCTGCATGTAGCTGAAGGGCCGGCAGATGTGTTGATTCCGCACACCGAGAAACTGCTGAACGCGGTGGTGACGGTGATTGGCACGGTGTGCCGCACGGGGATTTCCGGGGCGTTGATTGGTAATACTTCGGAGGTGGTACTGGATGCGCTCGAGGGGGATGTGCTGGTGCTCAAGAGCGAGGAAGCCATCGCTCACCTGGCCGAATTAGCCCGCGGCTGATGCAATTGGCACGATGGGTGCGCCCCTTGTAGGAGCGGCCTTGCGTCGCGAAAGGCCGCACCTACAGGGACCGCGAAGGCCCGCTACGGCATCGCCTCCAGCACCTTCGGGTCCAGCCCTTCCCCTGCATTGGCCTCGATCCATTGCGCCAGCTGTCGGCGCATAGCCGGCGTCCAGAAGCTTTGCATATGCTGGCGCACCCCCTGTACCGCCAGCGCCCGGTCTGGTTCGCTGTCGAAGTAATGGGCAATCTGGTTGGCCATCTTGACCAGGTTGTCGCTGCTCATCGGCGCACCTCGGCTTGCTCCGCTGTACGGCGCTCTTGCATCAGGCGCCGCTGTTCGTCACTGAAGTCCTGATAGCGCTTTTGCCACTGCGATGGCTGGAACACCTTCACCACTTCCACTGCCGTTACCTTGTACTCGGGACAGTTGGTGGCCCAGTCGGAGTTGTCGGTGGTAATCACGTTGGCCCCCGACTCGGGGAAGTGGAACGTGGTGTACACCACCCCCGGCGCTACCCGCGCACTGACCTTGGCGCGCAGCACAGTCTGCCCCGCGCGGCTGCCAATGCCGACCCAGTCACCGTCCTGGATACCGCGGCTTTCTGCATCGGTGGGGTGAATCTCCAGGCGGTCGGCATCATGCCAGGCGACGTTGGCAGTACGCCGGGTCTGCGCGCCGACGTTGTACTGGCTGAGGATGCGCCCGGTAGTCAGCAACAACGGGTAGCGGTTGTTGACCTTTTCGTCGGTAGGCACATAACCGGTGAGCATGAAGCGGCCCTTGCCACGCACGAACTGGTCGATGTGCATGGTTGGCGTGCCGTCTGGCGCGGTGTCGTTGCATGGCCACTGCAGGCTGCCATGGCGGTCGATGTCGGCATAGCTGACACGGCGGAAGGTCGGCGTCAGGCGGGCGATCTCGTCCATGATCTCGGACGGGTGACGGTAGTTCATCGGGTAGCCCAGAGCGTTGGCCAAGGCGATGGTCGCTTCCCAGTCGGCCTTGCCGGCCAGCGGCTCCATGACCTTGCGCACCCGCGAAATGCGCCGCTCGGCATTGGTGAAGGTGCCATCCTTTTCCAGGAACGAGCTGCCCGGCAGGAACACATGGGCGAACTTGGCGGTTTCGTTGAGGAAGATGTCCTGCACCACCACGCACTCCATGGCGAGCAAGGCCGCGGTGACATGCTGGGTGTTAGGGTCGCTCTGGGCGATGTCCTCGCCCTGGCAGTACAAGGCCTTGAAGCTGCCGTCCAGCGCTGCCTCGAACATGTTGGGGATGCGCAGGCCGGGGTCGGGCTGCAGGGTCACACCCCAGGCGCGTTCGAACTCGGCGCGCACGTGCTCGTTGGAGATATGCCGGTAGCCAGGCAGCTCGTGCGGGAACGAGCCCATGTCGCACGAACCCTGCACGTTGTTCTGCCCACGCAGCGGGTTCACCCCTACCCCTTCACGGCCGATATTGCCGGTGGCCATGGCCAGGTTGGCGATGCCCATCACCGCAGTGCTGCCCTGGCTGTGCTCGGTCACGCCCAGGCCGTAGTAGATGGCCGCGTTGCCACCGGTGGCATACAGCCGCGCAGCCGCGCGGATCTGCTCGGCCGGCACGCCACAGACCGGGCCGAGTACTTCAGGGGCGTTTTCTGCCAGGCTGACGAAGTCGCGCCAGCGGGCAAAGTCTTCGGTTTCGCAGCGGGCATCGATAAAGCGCTGAGCCAGCAGGCCCTCGGTGACGATCACGTGGGCCAGGGCGTTGAGCATGGCCACGTTGGTGCCCGGGCGCAGTTGCAGGTGCAACTCGGCGCGGGCGTGCGGCGAGTCGACCAGGTCGATGCGCCGTGGGTCGATCACGATCAGCCGCGCGCCCTGGCGCAGGCGGCGCTTGAGCTGCGAGCCGAACACCGGATGGGCGTCGGTGGGGTTGGCGCCGATCACCAGCACCACGTCAGCCTGCATCACCGAATCAAAGCTTTGCGTGCCGGCCGACTCACCCAGGGTCTGCTTGAGCCCATAGCCGGTGGGCGAGTGGCACACCCGCGCGCAGGTATCGACGTTGTTGTTGCCAAACGCCGTGCGCACCAGTTTTTGCACCAGATAGGCTTCTTCGTTGGTGCAGCGGCTGGAGGTAATGCCACCGATGGAATCGCGCCCGTACTTGAGCTGGATGCGGCGGAACTCGCTGGCAGCGTAGGTCACCGCCTCGTCCCAGCTCACTTCCTGCCACGGGTCTTCCAGGCGCTTGCGGATCATCGGTTTGGTTATGCGGTCCGGGTGGGTGGCGTAGCCCCAGGCGAAGCGCCCCTTCACGCAGGCGTGGCCGTGGTTGGCCCCGCCGTTCTTGTCCGGGACCATGCGCACCAGCTGATCGCCTTTCATTTCGGCGCGGAACGAGCACCCGACGCCGCAATAGGCGCAGGTGGTGATCACCGAACGTTCGGGCTGGCCAAGCTGCACCAGGCTCTTTTCTGTCAGCGTCGCGGTCGGGCAGGCCTGTACGCAGGCGCCGCACGACACGCACTCGGAGGCAAGGAAGTTGTCGCCGCCCGCCGCCGCGACCCGCGACTCGAAACCGCGGCCGGTGATGGTCAGGGCGAATGTGCCCTGGATGTCTTCGCAGGCGCGCACGCAGCGGCTGCAAACGATGCACTTGCTGGGCTCGTAGTCAAAATACGGGTTGGAAACGTCCTTCTTTTCGGCCAAATGGTTGGCGCCGTCGTAACCGTAGCGCACCTCGCGCAGGCCCACCTGGCCGGCCACGGTCTGTAGCTCGCAGTTGCCGTTGGCCGAGCAGGTCAGGCAGTCCAGTGGGTGGTCGGAAATGTACAACTCCATCACGTTGCGGCGCAGGCCGGCCAGGCGTGGCGTTTCGGTACGCACCACCATGCCTTCGCTGACCGGCGTGGTACAGGACGCCGGGTAGCCGCGCATGCCTTCGATTTCCACCATGCACATGCGGCATGAGCCGAAGGCTTCGAGGCTGTCGGTGGCACACAGTTTGGGGATGCTGGTGCCCAGCATGGCCGCGGCGCGCATCACCGAGGTGCCGGCGGGCACGCTGACAGCACGCCCGTCGATGCTCAGGCTGATCTGCACGTCGCTGTCACGGGCCGGGGTGCCGAGGTCGCTGCTTTTATCAGACGCGGGGTCGAAGACATTGATCATTGCGCGGCCTCCGTGGTGGTCAGCCCAAAATCAGCGGGGAAGTACTTGAGGGCACTGGCCACCGGGTAGGCAGTCATGCCGCCCATGGCGCATAGCGAGCCGTACTGCATGGTGTCGCAGAGATCGCGCAGCAACAGGGCCTGGTCGTGGCGTTCGGTGAAATCAGTCGATGCGATCAACCGGTCGACCACTTCCATGCCCCGGGTGGAGCCGATGCGGCACGGGGTGCATTTGCCGCAGGATTCTTCGGCGCAGAACTGCAGGGCGAAGCGCGCCATGCTGGCCATGTTCAGGGTGTCGTCGGCCACCACCACACCGCCGTGGCCGAGCATTGCGCCCATGGCGGCGAAGGCTTCATAGTCCAGCGGGGTGTCGAAGTGGCTGGGGGGTACCCAGGCGCCAAGCGGGCCGCCCACCTGCGCAGCCTTCAGCGGCCGGCCACTGGCCGTACCGCCGCCGTAACCCTCCAACAGCTCGCGCAGGGTCAGGCCGAACGCACGCTCCACCAGGCCGCCCTGGCGGATATTGCCGGCCAGCTGGAACGGCATGGTGCCCAGCGAGCGGCCCATGCCGAAATCGCGATAGAACGCTGCCCCCTTGGCGAGAATGATGGGCACTGAAGCCAGGGTGAGCACGTTGTGCACCAGCGTGGGCAGGCCGAACAGGCCTTGCAGCGCAGGCAGTGGTGGCTTGGCACGGACGATGCCGCGCTTGCCTTCGATGGACTCGAGCAGCGCGGTTTCTTCGCCGCAGATATAGGCGCCGGCCCCCACCCGCACTTCCAGGTCGAAAGCCTGGCCGCTGCCGGCAACGTCAGTGCCGAGGTAGCCGGCTTCACGCGCGATGGCAAAGGCCTGGTTCAGCACGCGAATGGCATCCGGGTATTCCGAGCGCACATAGATGTAGCCCTTGTCGGCCCCCACGGCCAGGCCGGCAATGATCATGCCCTCGATCAGGAGGAAAGGGTCGCCTTCCATCAGCATACGGTCGGCGAAGGTGCCAGAGTCGCCCTCGTCGGCGTTGCATACCACGTACTTCTGCCCAGCCCCGGCGTCGCGCACGGTGCGCCACTTGATGCCGGCAGGAAACGCCGCACCGCCACGACCACGCAAGCCGGAGTCAAGCACGGCGGCGACCACCTCGGCAGCGTTCAGGGCCACGGCCGCTTCAAGGCCGGCGAAACCGCCATGGGCGCGATAGTCATCCAGCGACAATGGGCGGGTGATGCCGGCGCGGGCGAACAGCAGGCGTTGCTGGGTCTTCAGGTAAGGCATTTGTTCGACCAGCCCCAACGCCAGCGAGTGGCCACCGGGCTCACCGGCCAGGGCATCGAGCAACGCCGGCACGTCTTGTGGGGTCACCGGGCCGAAGCCCTGGCGCCCTTGCCCGCTGTCGCATTCGATCAGCGGCTCCAGCCAGTACAGCCCGCGTGAGCTGGTGCGCTGGATGTCCAGCGGCAGCTGGCGGCGCTCGGCCTCGCGCTGCAAGGCATCGGCAACCTGGTCGGCCCCCACGGCACGGGCCACCGAGTCGCAGGGAATGTAGAGCTTCAGCATGCTGCGTCCTCCCGGCAAGCGTTTACCAATGCACGCAGGCGCTCAGGGGTAAGCCGCGCATGCACCTGGCCGTCCAGCTCCAGCGCCGGCGAGCAGGCGCAGGCACCCAGGCAGTACACCGGGCGCAGGCTGATGGTACCGTCGGCGCTGGTGCCATGGTCATCCAGTGCCAGCTGATCACGCAGTTGCGCGGCCAGGGCCTCGGCGCCACGGCTTTGGCACGATTCGGCGCGGCACAGGCGCAGGGTGTGGCGCGCCGGCGGCGCAGTACGGAAGTCGTGGTAAAAGCTGATCACTCCACGCACCTCGGCCAGGCTGAGGTTCAGGGCATGGGCAATTTCAGGGACAGCGGCATCGGGGATGAAACCGATGTCGTGCTGGATGGCATGCAGGATCGGCAACAGGGCACCGGGGGTTGCCTTGTCACGGGCCAGAATACGGTGGATCACGGGCAGGTGGAGCAGTTCATCAGGCATACAGCGGACCTCGGCATCACGGACCCCGCCTGAATTATTGTGAGGGCAGGTATCCAGCGTGTTCTGCTGCGGCGCGTCGGCCGCGTCACGGTTGCGCGGCGCCGACGGCCTCCTTGCCCACGGCCGCGCATCTGCGCACGCTGGTCCGAAGGCATCCTGCAAGCATGGCACTTGTGGCGCCAGGGGGTTGCGTGCGAACGACCAGGCGCATCCTGAAACCGACGCCAAGCGTTACGGCCCCTGCACGGTATGCGGGGTTTCACAGCAGTACAGGTGCGTCGATGACTACCCCAGGCTAATGCCCGGCGCGAGCAGCCTTGCCTTGGCGCCTCCGGCCGCAAAGGCGCGCAAAGCGCCCCCGGCAATTCGGCACAGGCCTCAGGCCACTGCCTTGTCTACGCTGCGACCGGCTTCCAGCTCACGCACCAGCGGCAACACGTGCTCACCAAAGTACGCCACTTCCTCCTGAAAATGCAGAAAGCCGGACAGGATCAAATCCACCCCCACTGCCTTCAGCGCAACGATGCGCTCGGCAATTTGCTGCGGCGTGCCGATCAGGTTGGTCTTGAAGCCATCGTTGTACTGCACCAGGTCCTCGAAGCTGGACTTGGCCCAGTTGCCCTCGCCTTCCGGGCTGGCTGCCCCGGCGTGCTTCACCTCGTTGCCGAACGCCCGCACCGCCTCGGGGTTGGCCTTGTCGATGATCTCCTGCAACACCGCACGCGCCTGTTCCTCGGTGTCGCGGGCAATGATGAAGGCATTCACCCCAACCTTGACCGAGTGGCCGTTGGCTGCGGCCTTGGCGCGGATATCATCGACCTGGGCCTTGATCCCTTCCACGCTGTTGCCGTTGGTGAAGTACCAGTCCGACACCCGCGCGGCCATGTCCCGCGCCGCACGCGAACTGCCGCCCTGGAAGATCTCGGGGTGCGGTTGCTGCAGTGGCTTGGGTTTGAGGTTGTAGTCACGGAAGCGATAGAAGTCGCCGTTGAAGGTGAAGTTGTCCTGCGTCCAGATGCCCTTGAGCGCGCGGATGAACTCCTCGGAACGGCGATAGCGCTCGTCGTGGTCCAGCCACGGCTCACCGATGGCGTGGAACTCGCCCTTGAACCAGCCCGACACCACGTTGATGGCGATGCGGCCATGGGTGAACTGGTCGATACTGGCCAACTGCTTGGCCGCCAGCGCCGGGTTCCACGGCCCTGGCAGGATGGCGGCGATGACCTTGAGCTTTTCCGTGGCCGCCAGCAGCGCATGGCTGATGGTGACCGACTCATGCTGGTTGTCGGCGCCGTAGCCGGCGGTGAAGCGGATTTGCGACAGGGCGTAGTCGAAGCCCGCTTTTTCAGCGATTTGCGCAAGCTTGCGGTTGTAGTCGATGTCCCAGCTGGTGCGCTGCTCGATGGTGCTGACCACCAGGCCACCGCTGACGTTGGGGACCCAGTAGGCGAACTTGAGTGGGGCGTGGCTCATGGGGAAGCTCCTTGAGAATCTTTGGGGTTCAAGGAGGCAGGAGCAGCAAGCGTGCCAACGGCTGGATTCCTTTACTTTCAACGGGTTAATGGAACTAGTCGGCGATGTTGACTGCATGTGGTCAAACACGCTGTCGGATCACTGTTGCCTGCGCAACATCGCCGCTTGCTGCTGGCTCACCGGTTCTTGCGCATGCCCATGTGAGCGTCATCCATCAAGGCTTTGGCCATGTCGCACAGAAAGTGCGAGGCCCAGACCAGCACCGGCTCGTTGTCCATTACCCCGATAAACGATGCCCGCCGAGAGCAGTCCATCAACACAGAGGCCTGCTCGACAGCATGGTCACAGCAGTTGCCGGGCTCGACACGGAACAGCTTCTTGCCGTCGATGATACCGTCCAGGCAAGTGGCCGAGCCTACGGTCAGCCCCAGGGTGCCGGTGTCGTCATCCAATTCTTTATCCATCTTGAACCTCTTCTGAATCTGCCAGCCAGTGGTACTGCCCTCCACTCTCCTGTGGGAGCGGGTTCACCCGCGAACACGGGCGCAGCCGGTGCCATCCACCGCTGGCAAAACTTGATTTCAGCCCATCAATGCAAGGTATGCATTTGCGGCTTGCCTTTGAACTGCACCTGCGCAATCGCCGACTCCAGTAACGAGCGCACGGCCTCCACTTCATGCATCACCGCCAAGGTCATGACGGTGGCGGGAGACTTGGGCAGCGTGGAGAGGGCGTGATGGCCTACGGACAAGGCGCAGAGGACGTATTCGGTGGCCTGGATCAGGGTGTCTTCCAGGTGGTGCGAAGGGTCAGCGGAGAAAGGTGGATCGGGAACAATTTTGAGCATGGCGAATCTCTCTAGTTGCACTACCAAGATCGCCACCTGCTCACTTGCAGATGATTGGGTGGCGGCTACGTAAGGGCCTGCAAGACCGAGGCAACTAGAAAGCCCGGTTGGTCCGAAGACCACCCGTACGCAGCCACCATAAAACGCAGCTGAGCGCAAAGCGCCGTTAGCTGATGGTGAGCTCTTCTAGTTGACTCGCAGGCTTGCAGACCCGGTCGTTGAATTTGCAACGACAGGTCGAGACTAGGGAGATCAGGTTTCCATCGCAATGGTGAAACGGCTTGAAAAGGATGATTCAGAAACGGACTACATGGAAGGGGAAAAATCTGGCTCTATCGTGTAGGAACGACAAAGAATGTGGCGGGCCAACGAAGAGCCCTGTGCGTGGTTGCCCCACGCACAAGCGACAATGTTCAGTGCTGACTATACCGCCAACCGCGCCAGCCGCTGCAGCGCCACAATCACTTCCTCGTCCCGCTCTTCGAGCACATCCGCCTGGATCAGGGCGATCACGGCCTTCAGCAACTCGGTCTGGTTCATCTCGGTTTGTTGTTGCAGCGCAAGCAGGTCCTCTGCCATGTGCGGATTAACCTTCATCGACAACCGCCGGGTTGCATTGGACCTTGCAAGCCCGCGCTGCTCCCGCTGTGCATCCAGCGCCTGGATGAACGCCAGATGCGCAGCCTGCAATCGGCCCCCCTGCTGAACCTGCGCCAACCGCTGAACATAGTGGGCCAGAAACAACTTGCGTAAATGGGCCCCGGCGTCGCTGCTGACTGCATGCATGGCCGCATCCAGCACGTCCACATAGACGGCCGGCAAGCGCGCCTCGATCGACTTGAGCTGCTGCTTACGCGCCTCGTGAATGGCTGGTGTGGATTGCGGTGGAAGTGCGACCACGCCATCGCAACGGGTACACACGCCCACCAATATGTCCCTGGCCACACCCTTGCCATCGCTGAACGGTACATCCCGGCGGGCATAGCGAGTGGTCACCACTGCCTGGCAGTGCTCGCACAGTGCTTTTCCGCTATCCCCTTCAAACAGAATCTTCATGATCTGGGTACTCACTGGTGAACGCTTATGAACCAGGTGTCTGGTTCGATAAAAAAGAACTTGATGTACCAGCCATCCCGTTTGAGTACATGCACCTCTACGGCAGCGACAGCGTGGTGAGGGCTGCTTGCGTGGTGAATGCCCCGGCAGGAGCGCACGACTTCGACAACCTCTCGGGCTGACACCTCCCCTGTAGCCAACAGGTTCTTTATATCGATATCCCCGCGCGAAACGTGTTGGTACTCCCCTGATTCAAGCGCCGCTATCACTGCGCGCTGGGCCTCCCTGAAACCGGTTTTCATAGCTCATCCCTGCCATTACGAAAATCATCGTACAAAATCCGGATCAAATCTAGCGCTTGCGAAGCCAAAGCGACCAGCGGTTCCCCCCCGATTCGAGCGATGACCCGGAACACGCATGAACTATGGCCCTGCCAGCCGCAAGACGGCGCAGGGCAATGTAACCAACGCTTTCAAGGCTGCTCGCGGCAGCCGCTTGAAACCTCCGTGAGCACCGGCTAGCTGCTGCCATCCACCTAGGCCGTGTTTCGCGAGAGGTGAAGAAGCATGAAACATTATTTATCAATATATCTTCTCATTTGACGTAGATTCTCATTCGCACGAAATCTGTAACCCTTTTACCAGCCCCCGCCTCAGGAATTCCCCGTGAAACGTCATCTCCCTGCCCGCCTCTTGCTGGTCGGCGCATGCAGCGCCATGCCTGTCGTTCATGCCGCCGACAACCTCACCCTGCCCGCGACCCAGATCGACAGCACGAGCGAAGTGATGGATGCCGTGAGCCAGGGCTACGAAGGCAGGGCCTCATCCAGCACCACCAAACTGGGCCTGACCGACAAGCAGACCCCGCAGGGCGTGACAACCATCACCCGCCAGGCGCTGGACGATTTCAAGATCACCGGTATCAAGGACGCACTGCGCGCAGCACCGTCGGTAACCGTCGAGCAAACCGAAACCGACCGTACCGAATTCACTTCGCGCGGTTTCGACATCGACACCTTCGAGTACGACGGCATGGGCATGCCCTTCGTAAGCAGCACGCTGGTAGAGGACCAGGACCTGGCCGAGTACGAGCAGATCGACGTGTTGCACGGCGCCAATGGCTTGATGAGTGGTGCCGGCAACCCGTCGGCCACGGTCAACTTCGTGCGTAAACGCCCGACAGATACCTTCCAGGCGCAGGTCGACACCAGCGTCGGCTCGTGGGACAGCCGCCGTATCGACGTCGATGTTGCCGGCCCGCTGACCGACAGCGGCAATGTGCGCGGGCGTTTCATCTACTCCCACGACAAGGGCAACTCATGGATGGACCGCTACAGCCACGAGCGCAACGTTGCTGCCGGCCTGCTGGCGTTCGATGTGTCCGACGCCGACACCGTGACCGTGGGCTTCTCCCAGCACAACAGTGACTCCAACGGCAGCACCTGGGGCAACCTGCCACTGGTGGACAATGACGGCAATGCCATCCACTACAGCGGGCGCAGCAACAGCATCGGCCAGCCGTGGACCTACTGGAACCTGCACACCCAGCGGGCCTTCGTCGAGCTGAAGCATGATTTCGGCAATGACTGGAACGCCACGCTCACGGCCACCGGGCAGCAGGAAAAGCAGAACACCAACATGCTTTATGTAGGTGGCGTCTCTGGTGATGTAGCCGACGCGTATGCCAACCACACCCGCAGCGAGGCTCACCAGCTGCTGGGCGAGGCCAAGGTGCAAGGCCCGTTCAGCCTGTTCGGTCGCGAGCACCAGTTGACCTTCGGGGCCGCGTACGGGCGCACGCACCAAAAAGGCCAGGAGTACGATGAAGACCTGGAGCATGGCAGTTTCTTCAACACTTCGTTCTCGGGCATCCTCGCGGGCAATACGCCTATGCCCTCGTTTGGCGTCACCAGTGACGACCTGGCGCAGAACTTCCAGGACACGCAAAAAAGCGTATTCGCCGGTGCGCGATTCAGCCTGGCCGATAACCTGCACTGGATAGCCGGTGCACGCATGCTCAGCGCCGACGGCAAGGGTGAGAGCTACGGTTCAGAACACTCCACGCGCGCCCATGGCAAGGTCACGCCCTACACCGGCCTGGTCTACGACCTGAACGAGGCATGGAGCATTTACGGCAGCTGGACCAAAATCTACAACCCGCAGTACAACGTGGTCGGTACCGACGGCAAGCTGCTCGACCCACTGGAAGGCAAGAGCATGGAAGTGGGGGTAAAAGGCAGGGTGATGGACGAGCGCCTGCACCTGACCGCTGCGCTGTTCAAGACCGAGCAGCGCAACGTGGCCGTGGATGCCGGGTTCGACGGGGTTCAAGAGGTTTACACACCGGGCGACTTCAAGAGCCACGGCGTAGAGTTGCAGGCATCCGGCGAAGTGGCGCCAGGCCTCGACCTGCTCGCCGGCTACACCTATGTACGTATTGACGATGACAACGGCGAGCGTGCGCGCAAATATATGCCGGCCCACAGCTTGCGCGGCATGGTCACTTACCGCTTGCCGACCCTGCCACAGATGAAGGTTGGCGCCCGTGTTAGCTGGCAGACCGGCGTCGAGAACGACACCAACAGCGCCATCCACCAGAACGCCTACGGCCTGGTTGACCTGATGACCAGCTACGACATTGACAGCAACTGGAGCACGTCGCTGAACCTGAACAATGTCACCGACCGCAAATACCTGCTGTCGCTGTACAACAACGCGACAACCGCCAGCTACGGTGCACCGCGCAACCTGACGGCTTCGGTGACCTGGAAGTACTGACCCCGCCCGTCCTGTGTAGCGGCGCACTGAACGGCATCCAGTGATGGCTTTGGCGCCATTCAAGTAAGCTCAGCCCTTGCAATGCGACTATCAAGGACGGTATCCATGCATTCACTGACTGACGAGCAGTTACTGGCGATCATCCGCGAGAACCCGGTAAACCGGGCACTCCTGGCGGTGCTGGCAACGCTGGATATCCCCCACTGCATGCTGGTGGCAGGCGCCCTGTTCCAGACCTTCTGGAACCACCGCGCAGGGCTGCCTGCCGGCTGGGGCATCAAGGACTATGACATCGCCTACTTTGACGCCGATGTGTCCTGGGAGGCAGAGGACCGGGTAATCACCAGGGTGCAGCAGGCCTGCGCGCACTTGGGCGTCAACGTGGAAGTGCGCAACCAGGCCCGCGTCCACCTCTGGTACCAGGGGAAATTCGGCGGTGCTTATTCGCCATTGCTCAAGGTCACGGATGGCATCGACCGCTACCTGATCCGCTCGACCTGCCTTGGGGTTGATGTGTGCACGGGCACGTTGTACAGCACCCATGGCCTGGATGACCTGCAGCACGATCTGCTGAACATGAACGAGCTGAACCCACGGCCAGGCTTGTTCAGGGAAAAAGCCGCCAGCTACCGGGAGCGTTGGCCATGGCTTGTCTTGGTCGAGTGATCAGAATGCTCAAGCTAGTGTCCGGTTTTCGACGCGCTGAACCAGTCACTGCGTGTCAGCTCCCATACCTCGACCTGCATTGGCCCAGAAACAAAATATCCATCGCGGGTACTCACCCTGCGCATTCCCTCATGCTCTGAAACCTTGCGCGAGGCATGGTTGGCAACGGCTTTGGGAACCTGCATGAGCGGGCGTGACAACGCCTCGAACCAATAGGCGTTGATGACCCTGCAGGCTTCGCGCATGTAGCCCATGCCCCACCACTGCGGCGCAAGCCAGAAGCCTCTGTTGTTTCCAGGCTGCTCATACAAACTGATGCTGCCAATGGTGCAGTCAGCCTCGTTGCGCAGGCGGATCATCCAGTACCATTCACGGCCCGCAGCCATGGCAGGCAGGGCGATATCCCGTACATAGACCAGCGCACCGTCTTCCGGATATGGCCATGGGACGCGACGATCGAGGTAGCGGACAACTTCCCATTGCGGGAACAGTTTCTGGATTGCAGGTGCATCCTCCAGTCGCAGGGGTGTGAGTACAAGGCGATCGGTATGCAGCGTCGGCAGGCAAGCCATGGCATTCGTTCCTGGGCATCCTTGTGGAAGCTTCAGATGGTCTGCGATGGGTCGTTTCTTGTCGAGCGGGACTACAGCTTACCTATGTGACCTGCACCCAAACGCCTCTCAGCTGAACACCCAGAGCACGCGGGTGGGCTTGTCGGTGAGGTTGGCATAGCGAAAACTGGCGTGGGGTTGCAGCTGAAAACTGTCACTGGCCCGCAGCGTGACCGGCTCGCCACCACCCAGCCACACCGTCAGCTCGCCTTCGAGCACGAAGCAGCCCTGCTCCGAGCTGTCGTCCAGGTATTCCTCGCCACTGCTGGCCCCTGGCTCCAGGTGGCTATCGAGCATGGAGAACGCGCCCGTTATCGTGGGGGATGCCAGCACATCGGTGATGCCACCCGCCAGGTGAAGGGTACGCCGCTCGTGAGGGCGGGTGACCCAGTCGAGCTCGCGGGGCTTGTCCAGCTTGTAAAAGTAGGCGGTCGAGACGCCGAGCTCTTCGCTGATGGCTGTGAGGTCGGCCACGGTCGGGCGCGACACGCCCCGTTCGACCTGGGACAGAAAGCCCACCGAACGGCCGATACGCTGAGCCAGCTCGCCCAGCGTCAGGCCTTTGAACTTGCGCAGGTCGCGAATCAGTACTGCCAGGCCTTCGATTTCTTCGTGCACTTTCATAGTTGAATCGCGACTTTCAGACGGGAAAATAATGCCTTGAAAAGTACAGGATTCATCTCACAAAGCAAATTGCTTTGGGGGCCTGACGTGGGTTTTGCGGTTGGGGCGTAGATCGAGCGCCGCGTGGGCGGCGCTCGATATCACAGGTGCTGAAAATCTACAGGCAAAACCTCTGCCCTTACCGCACAGCCTCATAGGTCAGGTCCAGGCACTTGCGGGCTTTTTCCACCAGCTCGTCGATCTCCTCGATGCTGATCACCAGCGGCGGCGCGATGATCATGGTGTCGCCCACGGCGCGCATGATCAGGCCGTTGTCGAAACAGTGCTGGCGGCAGATCATGCCGACACCTTTGCCTTCGTAACGGGCGCGGGTGGCCTTGTCTTTCACCAGCTCGATTGCGCCGAGCATGCCCAGGCCGCGCACTTCGCCCACCAACGGGTGGTCGGCCAGTTCGCGCAGGCGTTGTTGCAGGTACGGCGCGGTTTTATCGTGCACCTGCTGGATGATCTGCTCGTCACGCAGGATGCGCAGGTTCTCCAGGCCTACCGCAGCTGCCACCGGGTGGCCGGAATAGGTAAAGCCATGGTTGAAGTCACCGCCTTCGCTGATGACCTTGGCCACTTCGTCACGCACGATTACCCCGCCCATGGGGATGTAACCAGAGGTCAGTCCCTTGGCAATGGTCATCAGGTCGGGCTTGAGGTCGTAGTAGTCGGTACCGAACCATTCACCGGTGCGGCCGAAGCCGCAAATCACTTCATCGGCAACGAACAGGATGTCGTACCTGGCGAGAATTTCCTTCACCTTCGGCCAGTAGGTTTGCGGCGGAATAATCACGCCACCGGCGCCCTGGATCGGTTCGGCGATGAAGGCGGCAACGTTGTCTACGCCAACTTCAAGAATCTTCTTTTCCAACTGCTCGGCCGCCCACACGCCGAAGTCGGCCTCGGTCATGTCGCCGCCTTCGCCGAACCAGTACGGCTGCGGGATGTGCACGATATCCGGGATCACCCCGCCCTGCTGGTGCATGCCGCTCATGCCACCCAAGGCTGCGCCCGCCACGGTAGAACCGTGGTAGCCGTTGATGCGGCCAATGATGACCTGCTTGCTCTTCTTGCCCTTCAGCGCCCAGTAATGGCGCACCATGCGCAGCACGGTGTCGTTGCCTTCAGAGCCGGAGCCGGTGAAGAACACATGGTTCATGCCTTGCGGCGCCACATCGGCGATTGCCTTGGCCAGCTCCAGCGCAGGGGGGTGCGCGGTCTGGAAGAACAGGTTGTAGTAAGGCAGCTGCTTCATCTGCTGGCTGGCAACTTCGGCCAGCTCATCGCGACCGTAGCCGACCGCCACGCACCACAGGCCGGCCATGCCATCGAGAATCTTGTTGCCCTCGCTGTCCCAAAGGTACACGCCCTTGGCCGAGGTGATGATGCGCGGGCCTTTCTCAGCCAGTTGTTTGACATCGCTGAACGGGGCCAGGTGATGGTCGCGGCTCATCGATTGCCAGGCAAGGGTCTGCGAATTCTTTTCACTCATTGACTTCTACTCCATCAAGTTGCGCGGCCAGGCTGCGCGGGTACTTTTATAGTTGGGAACGGTCGGTGTTCAGGCCGACAGCAACAGCCTTTGGCGCAGTACCGAGCGCTGTCGGCAGGCCTTGCCAAAGGCCTGGAAGATGGTCAGGTAATGCGGGTTGTCCATGACCTGGAACTCGGGGTGCCATTGCACGGCCAGGGCAAAACCCTTGCCGTTCTCGACCGAAATCGCTTCCACCAGGCCATCGGGTGCCAGCGCTTCCACCCGTAGCCCCGGGGCCAGTACATCGATGCCCTGGCCATGGATGGAATTGACGTCGAAGATCGCCGGCAAGCCCATGCGATCGAGCATGCCGCCGGGCTTTACATGCAGGGTGTGGCGCGGCCCATATTGCTTGTCCAGGGGCTCGTCCTTGCCTTCGCGGTGGTCCATGAACACGCCGGTCTCGTGGACTTTCTGGTGCAGCGTGCCGCCCAGTGCCACGTTCATTTCCTGGAAGCCCCGGCAAATGCCGAGCACCGGCACGCCGGCGGCGATGGCCGCACGCATCAGCGGCAACGTGGTGGCATCACGCAGCGGGTCGTGCAGCGTGCCCTCTGCACTGGCCGCGCCGTTGTAGTGGAACGGCTCGATGTTGGACGGTGAACCGGTGAAAATCAGCCCGTCCACCACGTCGAGAATATCGGCGCTGTCCATCAGCTCACCTAGGCTGGGAATCACGATGGGCAACCCACACGCTGCCTTGGCCGCCGCACGCGCGTATTTCTCGCTGATGGTCTGGGTTGCATGTAGCTCGATCATGCTGGTGCATGCGGTAATGCCGATAACGGGCACACGGGGCATATCTTCCTCCGGCAAATCCATATTGCGCGTTGTAGTGAAAGGGAGGGTGCAGCGTCGCTGTCTGGACTTCGCCACCTACAGGAACCAGCGGTATTCGCGGGCATCGATGTGGCGCATGAAGTCCAGTTGTTCCTGGTATTTGTTCTCGCAGTACACCATCACGAACTCACTGCCCAAGCCTTCGTTGACCACCGGGTGGTGACGCATGGCGGCCAGGGCACCGAGGGCATCTTTGGGGAAGTCGATACCGCTCTGACGGTTTTCGTTCAGCGGGGCGATGGGCTCGACGCCACGGTCCAGGCCATGCTCCATGCCGGTCAGAATGGCCGCCAACACCAGGTACGGGTTGGCATCGGCACCGGCGATGCGGTGTTCGATGCGCAGGTTGCGCGGGTCGGACTCGGGGATGCGAATGCACGCATCACGGTCTTCGAAGCCCCAGCTGGCCTTGCTCGCCGCGTTCACCATGGCACCGTAGCGGCGGTAAGCATTGTGGTTGGGGGCGAAGATCGGCATGCAGTGCGGCAGCAGCTCCAGGCACCCCGCCACCGCATGGCGCAGCTTGCGCTGCTGCGCGCCGGCCAGGATGTTGTTGCCGGCAGCGTCATACAGGCTGACGTGCACATGCATGCCGCTGCCCGGCGCGTCCAGGTATGGCTTGCTCATGAAGCTGGCACGGTAGCCGTGCTTCATGGCGATACCGCGGGTACTGCGGCAGAACAGCGCCGACCAGTCCGCCGCGCTCAGCGCATCGTCGCTGTGGGAAAAATTGATCTCGAACTGGCCAGGGCCCAGCTCTGCGGTGATGACGTTCGCCGGCACACCCTGCTCGTTGGCGCCATCGACCATCTCGTGCAGCACCGACGAGAAGCGTGAAAGCCGCTCGATGTGCATGTTCGGCTGGTCGTCCTCGTCCCCGGTCGCGGTGTCCCGTGGGTACTGTGGCAGGCCGTTGTCGAGCTTGCGGTCGAACAAGTAGAACTCCAGCTCGAAAGCCACCACCGGGCGGATGCCGCGTTTGGCCAGGCGCTGAATCACGCGGGCCAGCACTTCACGGGGCTCGAACTCGATAGGCTTGTCGGTGCCGTCGGAGGTGATGAGCATCTGGGCAATCACTTCTTTTTCCCAGCGCACTGGCTTCAGGGTACCCGGCACCAGGCGCCGGGCAGCATCCGGGTCGCCGTCGGCAAAGCAGTAATCGCCAATCGGGTAAAGGCCACCCTGGGTACCCAACAACACGCAGTTCTGCGGCAGCTTCAGAGGTGCACCGGCTGCAACCTTTTCCAGCATGTCCATGGGGTAGCGCTTGCCGTAGAAGTGCCCGGGGATATCCAGCGCAATCAGGTCGACATAACGAATTTCTGGGTGCTCCGCTCGGAACGAGCGCACTTCAGCCAGCAGATCCGGAAAGATGACACTCATCTTCTTATCCTTGTGAGGTGAACGAATTCAATTGAAGACCCAGAGCACGCGGGTGGGTTTTGCCGTGAGGTTGGCGTAGCGGAACTGCGCGTGGGGTTGCACCTGGAAGCAGTCGTTGGCCTGCAGGGTCACGGGCTCGCCGTGGTCCAGCCATACCGTGAGTTCGCCTTCCAGTACGAAACAGCCCTGCTCGGAACGGTCACTCAGGTACGCCTCGCCACTGGTGGCGCCTGGTTCGAGGTGGCTGTCGAGCATGGCGAAGGCACCGGCGATGGTGGGCGAAGCCAGCACATCGGTAATGCCCGACTCCAGGTACAGCGTGCGCCGCTCGTGGGGGCGCGTGACCCAACCAATGCTGCGGGGCTTGCTGAGGTTGTAGAAGTACGCGGTCGACACGCCGAGCGCTTCGCTGATGGCGGTGAGGTCCGCCACGGTAGGGCGCGAAACACCGCGTTCGACCTGAGAGAGGAAGCCGACCGAGCGGTTGATGCGCTCGGCCAGCTCGCCCAGGGTCAGGTTCTTGAATTTGCGCAGGTCGTGAATAAGGATCGCGAGGGCTTCAACCTCTTCGTGCATCTTCATCGATTGGGCTGCCGTGAAATTTTTAGAGTTATTTTTCATGAAAAAATACAGTAAATTTTTCACGAGTCAAGCAGGACGATGGAAATGCGCAGCAGCGAACCGATGCCCTGCGGCCCAGGGATCTAGGTTGATAAAGGTGGGCCGGGTTTCTTTAACGGTGCTCAGGGAGTAGCCTGCGCGGTGAATCTTCCCAGCCCGGCCATTGCCATCGTCATGCCAAACGGTTTCCCTGAACTGCCCCCGCTTAACGCGCTACGCGTGTTTGAAGTGGTTGCCCGCCACCTGAACTTCCGCCTGGCTGCCGAGGAACTGGGTGTGACCCAGGCGGCAGTTGCTCAACAGATACGTGGGCTGGAAGCGCACCTGAAGCTTCGTTTGTTCGAGCGCCTCCCGCGGGGCCTGGCGCTGACCGATGCGGGCCTGGGCTACAGCGCCAGCATCCGCAGCGCCTTGGCAATGATTGATGAAGCAACCCGGCTGCTCCGGCCACAGGCGGCTCACTTGACCGTCAGCGTTACCCCGACGTTTGCCTCAAAGTGGCTTATCCCCAGGCTGGGCAACTTTGCGCAAAAACACCCGGATATCGATCTGCGTGTGCTGGCCACGGACCGGCTGTCGCACTTCAGCACCGATGGCGTGGATATCGCAGTGCGCTACGGCAAGCCTGAAATCGGCGCGGGCTTGAACAGCGAACTGCTGATGGATCAGCGCATTGTCGCCGTGGCCAGCCCAACGCTTTTTGAGGGCACCCGTGTGCCCGCCAGCTTTGCGCAGCTTCAAGATTTCATCATGCTTCACGATGCCCATGATTTCTGGCCTCAATACCTGGCCGCAGTGTTCCCGCAACACGCGCAACCGACGGCCAAGAACCTGCGGTTCAATCAGACCTCGTTGGCTATTGATGCGGCCATCAGTGGTCAGGGCATTGCGTTGGCCAGCCTGGCGTTCGTCAGCGATGAAATCGTTGCGGGCAGGCTGGTCCAGGTCTTCGCTCAGCAGCTAGGGCTCGACAAGTCGTTCTATCTGGTGTGGCCACGCAAGCTGCAGCAGCCTGAATCGCTAGGCGTTGTGCGGCGCTGGCTCAAGCAACAGGCTGACAATAGTTAATCTACTGCCACGGTAAAGTTTGGCTGCCTCCCTCCCCGCTGGGGCTACTGCTAAGGTGATTGCACCTAAGCAATCAGCCGTTCACGTTGGAGGCAGCATGTCAGTAGAAAAAGTTGCGATTATCACAGCCGGTGGCAGCGGCATGGGCGCGGCAGCAGCACGACGCCTGGCCGCTGACGGCTTCAAGGTGGGCATCCTTTCCTCTTCGGGCAAGGGCGAAGCACTGGCTGCCGAACTTGGCGGCATTGGCGTAACCGGCAGCAACCAGTCGGTTGAAGACCTGAAACGCCTGGTAGATGCCGTGGTAGAAAAGTGGGGCCGCATCGACGTGCTGGTCAATAGCGCTGGCCATGGCCCGCGCGCGCCGATCCTGGAGATCAGCGACGAGGACTGGCACAAGGGCATGGACACCTACCTGCTCAATGTCATCCGCCCTACGCGCCTGGTAACGCCTTACATGCAACGCCAGAAAGGGGGGGTGATCATCAACATTTCCACGGCGTGGGCGTTCGAGCCGAGTGAGTTGTTCCCGACCTCTGCTGTTTTCCGCTCGGGCCTGGCCGCCTTCACCAAGATCTTCGCCGACAATTTTGCCGGGGATAACGTGCGCATCAACAACGTTCTCCCCGGCTGGATCGACAGCCTGCCGGCCACCGAACAACGCCGCGACAGCGTGCCGCTCAAACGCTATGGCACCCGCGAGGAAATCGCAGCCACCATCGCGTTTCTCGCCAGCGAAGGCGCTGCCTACATCACCGGGCAAAACATCAAGGTTGACGGCGGCCTGACCCGCAGCGTGTGATTGGGTATGGCCGCAGTCTGCGCTGCTGCGGCCTTCGGTTTCTGCAACAGGGGTGCTCGCGTGCTCGACGCGCTCCCCCGCAAGCCAGCCAGTCGTGGCCGTTTGACCTTCAAGGTTAATAGTTCTCGTAAGCCAATATGAATTGAGCCAAGGCCATGTCACTGATAGCTATGTCTGGATGGGAGTGCCGAAATTTATCCATCGCAGCTTCAAGGTAGACCCCCTTGATGTTGCCATCGCTCGCAACATAGCTGCTGGCATCATCTCGCGTTGCGGCTATCAGCTTTTTATCCCGCGAGGTCAAGTAGGTGGTTGCAGTGCTCGTGCTGGAGATGAGGGTTTCGGCCCAGAAATCATTCATCGCCATCGCAGGGCTGGAAAAAACCAAAAAACAATAAGTGGACAAGGAAAATATAAAGCGCATTAATAAACCTGAATAAAGAACACCCGAAGCAGCGTTAAAGCCGTTATACCATCACTTCAGCAGACCCGTCAGCGAGCCCTTTACTGGCATCACTCAACAAAATGGCTCCGCTTCATCCGCATCGCCGCCTTATTCGCGCGCTTCAAGCGCGCAGTGCGCTGGGCTTTATTATAATCGTCACGCCCCTGCATGACACCGCCCGCCACTTCAACCCAATCACTCGCGGTACAACCGGAAACCAGAAAGGAAAATAAAAGCGGACACATACACATCAATGACTTCATTAAACGCCCCGTTGACCACCGATCAATATAACAATGTAACTACCTTTCTTCCCCTGAAACCCTGCGCAGCCGCTCCTGCGCTTGCTCCAGTTTCCCCTTGTATCTTTCAACCATTCTGGAAGACCCGGACGCTATCGCAGCTTCCAGCTGGTCCTCCCTCCGGTGAACGTCTTTCAGTGCGCGAGACACTTGTTCGCCTGGTTCGCTCGGTTCATCATCACGGCAATACCGCTGAACCCGAGACAACGCAGCTTCCAATCCTCTCTGCTGGTATATATTCCCATACCGTATTGCCTGATCCCTTTCGTGAGCAATCTCGTCTCTGCGCTGTTCACAGCGCTTAACATCTCCTGCCAAAGACAGGTCACACACTGCAAACACAGCGAATACAACCAGTAAAAAAGGCGCTGCCCCCACGCTACGAATACCGAGCGCGTGCTTCCTGTACGGATACCCTGCTAACTGCTTACCCACAACACGTCGACCCTGCATACCTGAAAGCCTTGTAAAACCATCGAGCACCATGCTCAACCTGGGCAGCACAGTACCTCGCGATGACGCGACCGGCTTTACGTCGACCTTACTTGGCATTACTTAACCACCTCAACAGGCGCCTGACCCTTACTTTTTCTTACCAAACGCCTGTACACCGCCTACCCTGCCCTGATAACCGCATCCCCCGGGCAGCGGACGAGCGCCTACTCAAACAGCGCAATATTCACTAACGCGGCACGTGGCACACCCCTACCACCAGGTTATTCACATTGAAATAGTACTCAAAATCCGAGAAAGCATTGAAGGTCATGATGCCGCCCTGAAAACCACGGGCCATGAATGGAATATGACTTCCCGCCGTATCGCCATCGAATGTTGAAATAGAACGTGTCTTGAAGAGATATCGCGAGGTGTCCAGGTGCGTCAGCGACAACTCGAAGCGTCTGTCATACACATATTTTACACCGCGCGGGCTTATCACATGATAATAGGCATAGATCGCACCCTCATTGGGGTCGATCGTCATATCTCCGACGCCGCGCCAAAGCCCCTCTCCCTCCTCCACATGAACAAAGTCAATGGAGGCGCTGCACGGGGCCCGAGGACTATCTCGGTAGACCGATATCAGGTAATTGCTTATCAAGCCCGCAAAAATAAAAACCGAGAGAAGTGACGTAAACCCAATCACTTTTTTCCAACGCGAAGATAATTTACGCACAATGCCTCCCCGTGGCTTTCTGGCTTTACACAACTTACCAGCAACTGACTGAGAGGCTTGCGCACATAATAGTTGCTGTCTTTCAAGACCAACGCCGGCTCGAACCCGGCCATCGCCGCCAATACATCATCCTTAGACATATTTTCACTCTGTTCGGCGTACAGCGTTGCCCCATCACGCTCCCAGACACGTTTCCACGCTTCCAGGTCCGGCGGCTTGTGAAACATCAGGTAGGCATAAATAACGGGGAGCGAGGCGCCTAGAAAAGCGAGAGCCGGTAAAAACAAGTGGCTATTTCTTCTTATCCATCCGTCACGCAATGGAAGGGGGGCCATGACAGCGTTTTGCCTTTCTTCAGCGAGCTCCGCCTTGCCAGCTACAGTCTCACTCGAGCCGCTCTGTTTGCTGTCATTGCCGACGGGTTGCTCATTGGCGCCCGATGATGCCCGAGGCCTGTCTTGCTCGAGGTGCAATGGCATGTCACGTTCAACTGCAACGTCCGCGGAAACCATGGTGATTTCACACAGCAGTATCAAACCTCGCTTAGGCAATGTTTTCAAACTGTCTCGAGGCACACCAACATCAACCAGCTTCGAACGAAGCGCATGCACTGTTTTATAATAACTACTGTCAGAGACAACCAAGCCCCGAGCACCCCATACTTGAGAGATTATCGCCTCTTTATCAGTAATGCCTGCTATCAGGGCAAGCAACAGATCGCTTTCGTTACTGCCTAACGTTGTCGATAAGTTAGCACGACTCAGTGTCATCCGTTCAGCGTCGTAACAAACCTCCATCAATCCCCTCCACTGCCAATGACTTGCGCCAGCACGATGACAACCTTCCGGCTAGCCAACTGCTGCTTCAGCACAGTGCCGCTGCGTCACGCATACTATCATTTTGCGGGGCCTGACCTGCCCCAAGGGAGCGAAGGCTTACTTGCTGGCGACCGATTGATTGGGCAGCGCACAGCTCTGGGCGTTAAGAAAGCGCGATTTCTTCAGCCAGTCTTGCTGAGGATAATAGGCAAATACGTAACTGCCGCGTTGCAGCGTCTCGATCAGCTTGCCGGCAATTGCTGGACGAACGGCCGGGCAGCCCTGGCTGCGCCCCAGGCGCCCGAGACCCGGTACTACCTTGGGGTCGGCATACGCAGCAGCATGCATAACGATCGCCCGCGACATGCTGTTGTCGTTGAACCCCGGTTCCAGCCCCTGCAGGCGCAGCGAGCGGCCGTGCTTGCCACTGTAGGTCTGCCCGGTCTCATACAGGCCGATGGAGGACTGGAAGCTGTTAGGCGCATTGGAGAACGTGGTCGGCACATCCGCGCCGCTGTTCTTGCCATGGGCCACCCACTCCTCAAACAATAGTTTCCTGGCGCGCAGGTCGAACACCCACAGGCGTTTGTCACGCGAGGCTTTGGAATAATCGATCACCGTCAGCAGCTTGTCCGCGTTGCTATGACTCGCGCAGGTATAGGCGCTAAGTGCCAGTGCCAAGGTCGAGAGACTGGCGTTTGGCGCCAACTGCTGCAGCTCGGCCGCACTCGGCAGGGGTTGCGCATCAGCGGCATGCCCGGTGCTGAGAAAACACAGGCCAATACCGGCCACCGAAAGCCGTAAGGCTCCCCGCAATAATTGGAAAATCGACATGGAATACCCTGTGAAAAACTGGCTTTTCTTGCCTTGATTGCAGCCAAAATTGGCTACTTTGCTTGATTATCTCAGCAATGCCGATCACTTCTTGACCAATGGTTTGGATGCTTCACTGCCTTCGGTGCTGATCACCGTGAATTTTCCGTCGCTGCGGGTATCCCGGGTCGATGCCCAGTCCGTAATCACCAGCATCGTGCCAACGTCCATCGCCGCACGTAAATGGCGGCGGAACGCCGGGTTGATGTTCAATTGCCCCAGTTGTTCATAGGGCGTATTCCCGTACTCCGGGTTGCTCAGGCCCACCACTGACCAACGCAGGGGCAGCCCGTCATCGAGGGCAAGGGTGGATGGCTTTTGCAGCAGGGAATACACCGCCATGCCGCTACGATGCTGACGGCTTTCAAGCGAAAGTGCAGGTGCCGAACCGATCAGTTGCCCACCGCGATACACGTAGGCGCGCATATCGGCGCGGCTGATCAGGATCGACAGTGGCCCTGCCGTCGGGTCTGGGTCGTCCCAGAATTGCTGGTTGCTCAGCACCAGCGGGCCCTGGGCCTTGCCATCACTGACCGTCGGCGCCAGCACGCCGGGGTGGTAAACCTCCACCGGGGCACTGTTGGTATCGGAAACGATGACTGTGGTTGAGCTGAAACCGGTGACTTCATACAGCTTCTTTGCAAAATCCATCGGCAGTCGAACACATCCATGCGAGGCAGGGTACCCCGGTAGATGGCCAGCGTGCAGGGCGATGCCATCCCACGTCAGGCGCTCCATGTAGGGCATCGGTGCGCTGTTGTAGAGGCTGGACTTGTGCTCGACCTTCTTCTGCAAAATGCTGAATACCCCGGTGGGGGTTTCCCGGCCGGCCTTGCCGCTGCTGACGGTGCTGACGCCAATGGCGATGCCATTGCGATAGACGTAGGCTCGTTGCTCGGTAAGGCTGACCACAACGGTCACCGGCCCCACCGGCGAGACCTGCGGGTACCAGAGAAACTGGCCAGGCTTGAGGCTTTCAAGCTGGCTCCTGAGTGCGGCCGGCGTGGGCACCTGAAAGGGAGCCGCTTCGACCATGGCGGCGGCGAGCAACAGACTCAGCCCAAGCGGTACACGCAACATCCAATAGCCCCCATATATCCCTGCCCCCAGCTTAGTCGGAACATCATCCGCAAAGCCACCCGCTCAATACACCGGGTAAAAGCTGCCGGCCCGGCGCACGGCCAGCCGTGGTGCGAGTGGTAACAACCTTACCCAAAAAATGTGCACAAAATTCCCAATTACAGCCTTGGATCACCTGCTGACTATGCCGGATGAAGGCTATAAAGCAGTGGGAGCCACCGAACGCATGGGTTGGTACGAATCTTGTTTGTATACAAGACCAAAAATAAAAGTACACAACCATCATGGAGTTCCGATGGCGTCGATTTCACGTTCCGATGTTGACCAGCTCGATGCTCTCCCGGCCGATACGGCTGGGCCCAGTCAGCTGGCGTTGAGCCCGCGCCTGTACAGTGCCGACCTTGCCCCGACACGCGCGGCAAATCGCACTTGGGGGCGCTACAGCCTGTTTGCGCTGTGGACCAACGATGTGCATAACATCGCCAACTATTCCTTCGCCATCGGCCTCTTTGCCTTGGGCATGAGCGGCGCTCAGATCCTCGCCGCCTTCGCGCTCGGCGCGATGGTGATCTACGGCCTGATGAACCTGTCCGGCTACATGGGCCAGAAGACCGGCCTGCCCTACCCCGTGTTGTGCCGGATCAGCTTCGGCATTCATGGGGCGCAGATTCCGGCACTGATCCGTGCGGTGATCGCCATCGCCTGGTTCGGCATCCAGACCTACCTCGCCTCGGTCGTGCTGCGCGTGCTGCTGACCGCCATCGCTCCGGACCTCAAGGCCTACGACCAGAATTCGATCCTCGGCCTGTCGACCCTGGGCTGGCTCACCTTCCTTGGTATCTGGTGTGTGCAGGTGGCGATCTTCGCCTACGGCATGGAGATGGTGCGCCGCTTCGAGTCGATCACCGGGCCGATCATTCTGGTCGCGTTCGCCTGCCTGGCGGGGTGGATGTACTGGCGCAGTGGCCTGTCGATAGCCTGGTCCAGCGGCAACGCGCCAACCGGCTCCAGCCAGTGGCTGAAGGTGCTCGGCGCCGCTGCGTTGTGGGTTTCGCTGTATGGCACCATGATTCTCAACTTCTGCGACTTTACCCGTAACTGCCCGGATCGGCGCACCATCAGCGTGGGCAACTTCTGGGGCCTGCCGGTGAACATGCTCGGCTTCGCGCTGATCGCCGTGGTGCTGGCCGGTGCGCAGTTCAGCATTGACGGCAAGCTGGTGCAGGGCCCGACCGACATTGTCGCCGCCATCCCGAACACTGCCGGCCTGGTGCTGGCCTGCCTGGCCTTCCTGATCGTCACCGTGGCGGTGAACATCATGGCCAACTTCGTCGCGCCGGCCTACGTGCTCGCCAACCTGGCGCCGAACCTGCTGAACTTCCGCCGCGCTGGCTTGCTCAGTGCCGCAATCGCGGTAGTGATCCTGCCCTGGCACCTGTACAACAGCCCATCCGTGATCGTGTATTTCCTCGGCGGCCTGGGCGCCCTGCTCGGCCCACTGTACGGCATCATCGTCACCGACTATTACCTGGTACGTCGCAGCCGGGTGAACCTGCCGCAGTTGTATAGCGAAAGCACAGAAGCCGCCTATCACTACAGCGGCGGGGTCAACCTGCGCGCCGTGGCCGCCTTTATCCCGGCTTCGCTGATCGCCATCGTGCTGGCGCTTGTGCCGGCGTTCGAGACGCTGTCGCAGTTCTCCTGGTTCTTCGGTGCAGGCCTGGGCGCGTTGATCCACTACGCCATCGCCAATCGCAGCATCAAGCACCTGGAAGTTTGCGGCGAAAGCATTGCGGTAGAGAGCGCGCAGCACTGACCGGCGCATTTTTGAATCGGCGCATTTCGCCGGTCACGATGGACCAGCCCTCAGCTCCGCTGAATAGTCCTGAAACCAAGGCCAGCGGCATGCCGCCCCTTCTCATGGGTATCCTGTGTTGCGGGTCGGCCGTTCACGGGCCTTTATCGCCTGTCGGCGCAAGGCCTGGATGATGAGCTCATCAGCCAGGCCGGCCAGCGACCTGGCGGCACGGCTGACAGTAACCAGCAAGCGTCGCCCAGCCGATTGGCGCAGGCTTGCAACGCCTCATCGAGCCGCGTGAACGGCTCACCCGCGCAGATCTCCCAATCCCAGCGCCAGTGCGCAGGGTTTCACTTTACCGAGCTGAAGCAGCGTCGCATGCCGTGCTGACGGTGTTCGCCCAGAGCATGATGGGTACCGTTGAATCCACCTAACCTGCCACCTGGCCAAAGGGGTAATCCTTGAAAATCAAGTACCCGATCCCATGGGAGCACCGCACATGCTTATCGACTTCAGACCCGCTCATGCCTCGGATGCGCAAGATATTGCGCGCTTCTTTCAACTGACATCGGAGGGCATGGCCGATTACATATGGAGCAAGCTTGCAACACCTGGAGAAGCATTGCTGAGTGTCGGCACGTCTCGCTATGCCAGGGAACAGGGCGACTTTTCCTACAAGAACTGCCTGATGGCCATTTTCGAAGGGCGCGTCATCGGCATGATGCATAGCTATGCTTTGCGCGAGACCCCTGACAGGCCTGTCGAGACCGACCCGGTCCTCGCGCCGTATTCCGACATGGAGATACCCGACACCTTATACATATCCAGCTTGGCCCTGGATGAAGCCTGGCGCAGCCAAGGGCTGGGCGTCCAGTTTCTTCGCCACGCTCAGCAACGCGCTGAGGACGCTGGCCTTGATGGGCTATGCCTGATTGATTATGCCGAAAACCACGGTGCACGCCGCTTCTACGAACGTCACGGTTTTCAAATTGTTAAAACCTGCCAGATCGTTCCGCACCCGATGCTGAACGTAACCGGTGAAGCCTATTTGATGTATCGCCCTACCCACAACGTGCTCGAGAAAAAACCATGAACAAGAAGCTGACCGTATTCCGCGAACTGGATATCCAACCGGTGCGCGACCTTCCCTTTTTCGAAGCGGTCGTGGAAGGCACGCCTCATACGCTGACGTCCAAGTATTACCACGATGAACAACAAGGTCGCATTTCCGGAGAATGGGAAGCCAGCACCGGCGCGTGGCGCATCGACTACAAAGTTTGGGAGTTCTGCCATGTCCTGAGTGGATGCTGCGTCATCGAACTTGAGGGTTGCGCCCCCATCACACTGGCCGCTGGCGACACGTTCATTATCGAACCGGGTGCCAAGGGCAAATGGACCGTACTGGAAGACATGAAAAAGAACTTTGTGATCCTCTTGCCCGCGAACTAGGCATGGGGTGGCGGTTCATCGAGCGCAGCGCAAGGCCGCTTTGCATGCTTGCCTGCTGGCCGCGCTCGAATGTTCTTCGGCAGGCCACAGCAGCCCTCTACCTCATGGCTGCGCTGTCGCGCATACAACCAGGCGTTCGGCGAAGCAACCTATCAACCGAGACTTACATAGCCCTCTTCCGTCCACTCCAAGGTGCCAGGGAACCTCGCTATGAAGCGCGTGCCGTCCTCAGGCGTAGAGGTTACCGATAGCGTCCCGTTGTGACCCGCTACGATCTGAGATGCGATATACAAACCGAGCCCCAGCCCCTCCCCGCGACCCCCTGCCGCCCTTTTGAACGGCTGGAACAGTAGCGGTAACAAAACGTCGGGGATTTCTGGGCCATGGTTCATCACTGACAGCACTATATGATTTTCTTGCATGCTTGCGCTCACGTCTATCGGACGATCACGCGCCCCATGAGCAACGGCATTGCCCAACAGGTTTGAAAGCAATTGCCCCATTCTCCCAGCATCACAGAACACCCCAGGTGAAATGACCACCTCTTGACGGATTGTGACGTTGGGATGACTCGTCATGATTTCATTGATGACGGCAGTAAAAACGTCACCCAGGTTATCCACTAAAGTCCGTTTGACCGGAATGCCTCCCCCCAACTTTGCTCGAGAAAAATCCAGGACATCCTCAATCAAGTGATTCATCCGCTGCGAGCTTTGTCGTATTGCAATGGCAAGCTGCTGCTCGCGACCGGCGGGAAGCTTGGCCTCCAGTAGATCAGCGCTCATTCTGATAGCGCTCAGTGGCGAACGAAGGTCATGCCCCAGTACGGCAATGAACTGCTCACGGACAATGCCGGTCTCGGCTGCATTGGCCAGTTCAATCGTTTTGGCCTCAAGGTCCGCCAAAACGTCGAGTTGAACAGCTATCAACTGGGCGAAAAGCGTTAGTGTTTTGCACACCGCATCTTCATCAAAACGTGCTGGAACCTCATCAATAGCACAGAGCGTTCCGAAAAAATCCCCGTTTGTCCTGATGATAGGTATGGAGACATAGCTTTCTAAGCCGTATGTCCTAGGGGTGTGGTGGGCTGAATACACCGGGTGCTCACTGGCATGCTTGAATATGACGGGTTTGTGGTGCTGACGAATTTCGTGGCAAATCGTCGTTTCCAGCACCAACTCGCCGCCCGGCATGAGCCCAAAATCAATAGAATCATCGACGGCGCAAGCCACCCATTTCGTCTCGGTGACACGCGCAATTGCCGCAAAGCGCATGCCGGTGACATGCTTAACCATATTGAGAATAAGCGGGACGGCCTCGACCTTGGCAATCGTACTGATGTCATGTGAAAGGTCAGACGGATAAGGCATCAAGTCGCCGATTGTTTAAATGGTAAATTGGCATTAAAGCGTATGCTCCAGCGTTTGACAACGAACCCGTGCAGGGTATGCGGCCGTCAATCCGGGCATGTGGTTTCGATCAATACAGGTGGCTGACGGGCAGTTCCAGTTATGGGGAAGGCGTTGGTCAAGTCAGGTGATTTGAGCGTTCCGAAGGGATGCTCCACCGTCTGCCGGCGAACCTTCATCTTTCCTGGGTTGTGCTCCAATCGGATCTGCACGGCTTCGACTGTAATAGCCTCGGCTTCAATGTCCTTGAGCTTCGTCATCTGCTGTTTCAGTTTTTCTATTTTTTCGCTCAGCCGTTCAGCCTTTGCCCCGGCGACCTCGAGCGCTGCCCGATCCGCCGAACCCATCGCCGCAAGAGAGCGGTCAATGCTCTGCTCGATCTGCTGCATGCGCGCCTTGATCTTGCCCTGGGTAAAGTTGCGGTCGCGGTTATTTACGGCTTTGAATTTGCTGCCGTCGATGGCAATGATCGACTGGGATAACAGATTGAGGTTGCGGCAAAGCACTACGAATTGCCGGCAGACGCTGCGAATGGCTTTGCCGTTGTCTCGGCGAAAGCCGGTAATCGTTTTGGATTCAGGAACCAACCGGCCCGTTAACCACATCAGCTCGACATTGCGCTCTGCTTCGCGCTCAAGCCGGCGGCTGGACTGAATCCGGTTGAGGTAGCCATAGATGCAGATTTTCAGCAGGACTGCTGGATGGTAGGCCGGACGACCCGTTGCCGCAGGATCGACACCCTCGAACCCGCGTGCTCCAAGGTCGAGTTCATCGACAAAAACGTCGACTACCCGAACTGGGTGTTTTTTGGTGATGTAGTCGTCCAGGCACTCCGGCAGCAACGTAACTTGTGTCCGAGACTCACCTTCAGTGAATCGCTTCATGATCGTCCCCGCCACGATCTCGACGATCAAAAGGTTGGACAATTGCAGGCGTTTTCACACAGCCGGGGTCGTAAGCTGCCACACGCGGACGGCAGCTATCGACCCATAGCTGCCCTCCGCGAAAGGCAGCTACCGGCCAATAGCGGCCGCTCTGGAATGGCAGGAAACGACCGATAACGGCCTTCGATACGCGACTTTCACCCGCCAGCGGCTCGATTGTAAGAATATGGCGGAGAGCTGCAAAACCGCCTACGCTTATAGAATGATTCCTCGAACGCCTTGCCCATCTGGTGGTATAGAACCGAGAGATCTGACTTCCTTTGACCGTCCGCTTAACACCCACCCGGACCAACCCGCGCCTATCGCCAGCAACTGCCCCCTGAGTCCGGTCCACACGACCAGCAGTACGGCGCAACGGGTAAAAGCCAGACCCAGCCCCCCCACCGCCGTTCAAAAGCGACCGATGCCGCAGCACCTCTGGAAACGGGGGCGCTGTTCACGTTCTGCCATGAGGTCAATCCGTATGTATCGGCCGAGCACGATTCCTTACCAGAAGCATCGAGGGTTCAGCCGAACCTTCACTCAGGGGCATTTGAGCCTTGGATTATTCTTTCCCATGGAGGCGTTCGACGGGGACACTCCGAGCATGCTCAACCAGGTCACACTGGCTAAACAAGCCGAGGCGCTGGGCTTCTGCGCGCTCTGGTTTCGCGACGTGCCGCTTCGCGACCCTGGCTTCGGCGATGTCGGCCAAGTCTTCGACCCCTGGGTTTACCTGGGTTATATGGCCGCCCATACCTCGGAGATTGCACTTGGCACCGCCTCCATCGCCATCCCGCTGCACCATCCCCTGCACACGGCCAAGGCGTCAGCCAGCGTAGATCAGTTGAGCACTGGTCGCTTGATTCTGGGGGTTGCTTCGGGAGATCGGCCAGTGGAGTTTTCGGCGTTTGGCGTCGATCCAGAAAGGCGTGGAGAGATCTTTCGAGAACACTACGAAGTGATTCGCCGCGCCCACAGCACCAGTTTTGAGCCCATCCACTGGAGCACTGGTGAAATGCAAGGCGCAGACCTGATTCCGAAACCGACCACCCAATTCATTCCAATGCTCGTGACCGGCAACAGTCGCCAGTCACTGGATTGGATCGCGCGTGAGAGCAACGGATGGATCAACTATCCACGCATTCCGAACATGCAGCGGCTGGTCGTGGAAGATTGGCGACTGGAGGTCACGAAACAATGTGGTTCTGTGTATAAGCCCTTTACTCAGTCGCTGTACATCGATCTCGATGAGAATCCGTCAACGCCACCCACACGTATCCATTTGGGGTTCAGACTTGGACGTTACCATCTACGTTTTTTGCTGGAGTCGCTTGAGGAAATCGGCGTGGACCACGTCATTCTCAATCTCAAATACGGCAAGCGCCCTGCGGTGGAAGTTATTGAGGAATTGGGTACGCACATCGTTGCGCAGTTCGGAGTGCAGCCGCGTCAGGCAGCTCATTGAAAATCGGTCACTGCTACGCCGACGAATGCTCACTTGACGAAACCATAAGGTGTCACGGCGCGGATGACCTCCGGTTCTATATCAATGATGGAGATCTTCGCGCCATGAGCGACCGGTGCCCGGCAAACAATCTACCCTACCCAGCCTAAACCCGTGATGAGCACGTTGCCTTGCAGATTCTGTGCGGCTTCCACGCCGTCCCTGGACACGATTTGCGCGCGTATCCTTTCACTTATACCGAGCGCGCAAGCATGGCATGAACCCTGGACACGGCACTTTAGCCATGACATTTATCTTCAATACAAGTGTTTTGATTGATCACCGCCCGGAACAGCAGCAGGCCCAAGCTATCCTGATTTTCACAAAATACATCGTGGGCCTCCCAGTACTGACTGGAGCTTCCTATTGGGTTTGCTTAGCCGGGTAGCTTGGCCGCAAGGACGTCAACCTTCTCGATTGATGGCGGTTCGGCAAATAGCTCGGCAGCGTTTGCCATAAGCGCCGCCGCGACCTTGCCCGAAAGATGAGCCTGCCGGCCCGCTTCATCCGGGAATGCGTCAAAGATGCCAAAGGTGGACGGCCCCAAGCGGATTCCAAACCAGGCTGTAGTGGCTGGCTCCTCCTCCACTAACGGAAGGCCACCCAAAAGAAAGCTCTCTACATCCTTTTCTTTCCCGGGTTTTGCTTCTAGGCGAACGAACAACGCTACTTTGACCATGATGTGGCTCCTGTTGTTACGATGCGGCTGGCGCTATCAGATCGCGATAGCTAAGAGGGGCATCCGAGACTCTTAACTATGGTCGACGATACCAGGATTACAAACCCAAATAGACCAAGGGTAGCGGCGAGTAGCGCACGAGCAGTGAGAACGACGTAGTGGGCAGCATGTAACCGCAAGTCAGCCACTTGCTCACTTGGTCCCACCCTCTGGTCTGATAATGATGATTCAACGATATCTGAAATTTAGAAAAACATAAGAGATCATGGTTGCTGTCAGGCCGACCAATATGTACTCGACGCGGGGTAAAAACACGACTAACCCGCCCAAAGAAAACACTATCAACGTGTTTTGTAGGATGTATTTCCTTATTCTACTCACGGCTATGAAATAGCCATATTGCTTACCTAGGAAAAACAAGGCCATGCCGGTGATCGACATAATCTGGAAATCGCGTATCGCAATGTCGTTCAGGATCGCATGCCTAATCAAATTTGCCAGAAGTGCCAGCCCCATAAAAAGAAAAAGGTGCGAGTAGATTAAGGCGTGTCCACTCATACTGCTTTGATGTTTGTTCAGCAAGTAAAAACTATCAAAATAGATCCACCAGATACTGCAAATCATGATGAATCCGGTGATGGCTGCCATCACATTATAATAACCCCATTGAATGTTAGATAAGCCTCCGGAAAGGCTAATAATTGACTCCCCCAATAAGATTAGGGTGAGTAGGCCTATGCGCTCAACCAAGTGCTCTGTGTGTGCTGGCAACGGTTTTAGTTTAGTCCAGAAAAACACAGGAAACAGAATATCAAGAATAATCCCAATATAAGCAACAAGGTAACGCAAGGGCGGGTCAAAAATAACGGATGAAAGGCTAATAACTGCGCTAACTAATAGGGCGAAGCCAAGCCTTGAGGAAAGTTCGCCGCGAGAATCGAGTTTACTAATGGATGAAATATACATAACACTGATGATTGCACGTATACCAAAATAGCAGGCAATAATGAGCGGGTAGTTCACTTCCAAGTCTTCCCCGATCCGTGCCGATAGCACAATGAGCAGGAGCATTATGAATAATGTTGCCAAACGGTGAAGATTGCTGTCTGTATCGAACCTGTTGGAGTAAATCGTGTGACTGGACCAGATCCACCACAGCGGCACAAAAAGCAGTAAGAATGTCCATAATTGCTTATGTTCAAAGTGCCCATCATGAACATGTCCGAGAGTGTGCGTAACTTGGCCTATCGTAACAACGAAAGTCAGGTCAAAAAACAACTCCAACCATGTGGCGTGTCGATTTTCTTCATAATACTTCAAAGATTTCATTAGTTGCCGGCTCCGTGCCCACCTCTTTAATGTAAAAGGAAGCTAACGTTGGTTTTTCCTCGGCTCCGATGTGGGTGATGCCAAGCCGATTTGGCTCTCTAGCGATTTCGTCCACGCACTAACAAAAGCTCAATCATCTGACTCATCCCGATGAACTCTGGAACTCCGTCATAGCGAAGCCCGTCAATGTAAAACGCTGGGGTGCCATTCACGCCGCTGCGTACACCGCCATTGAAATCGGCTTGTATTTTGGGAATGTAAGTATCCTCTTGCATTGCAAGATCGAATTCCTCCCTGGAAAGGCCGTGTTTGAGAACGATGGCGCGATACAGCGGCAGGCCCAATCGATCCTGATTTTCGTACAATTCGTCGTGGGCCTCCCAGAAGAATCCTCGACTCCCGGCATACTCAGCGGTGACCGCTGCACCCAATGCATGGGGGTGAGCGGTGGTCAGAGGGAAGTTACGGAACACAAACAGCAAGTCATCGCGAAAATGCTGTTGCAGATTCTTGACCATCCAATAAGCTTCACCGCAATAGGGACATTCATAGTCGCCAAATTCGACCAAGGTGACCTTGGCATGCGCACTTCCCTGGCGATGGTCGTTGGCACTTACCGGGACTTTGAGAGTGGCCATCTAATCACCTGTTAATTTTTGGTTGGCGTGCTTTGTGGCGAATTCGCCAAAGCATCCAGCGCATCCAGAATACCGTCCGCACCAGGGTTGATTGCCATCGGGGAGACGTAGCTCCAGGCAACCACCCCGTCCTTGTCAATCACGAACAGCGCACGCTTACAAACCCCGAGCTGGGACTGGTACGCTCCATACTGTCGTGCCACAGCCCCTTTGGGCTCGAAATCGGCCAGCAGGCTGAAGTGAAAATTCCGATCTTTGGCAAAGGCCTGATGACACCAGGCGCTGTCAACCGAGATACCCAGTAGCGCCGCACCGTATTCTCTGAATGTGGGTAGCAACTGGTTGTACAAAGTCAGTTGGTCACCGCACACCGAAGTCCAGTCAGCGGGATAAAACGCCAATATCACGGGATTTCCCTTTAGCTCACGCAGCGACAACTGTTGATCAGGGGTTGCGTGAAGAGTGAAGTCGGGCGCGACAGTGCCGGCCGGCAGCGGCCCCTGAACCAGGTCGCCATTGGTTTTTTGTGCATCATCGAACTCTAAAGTATTCATTGCTTGAACCTTGATAGATGGGTGGTTGGGACGTGCTCAGTGGGATGCGACGTGCCCGGTGGGATAACTCCATCCACCATCAAGGGGTTCAAAAAAAGACAACGCTGCCTCGATCTCAGCCTGAGCCTGAGTGATTTCGGCAGCGAAACGTTCACGTTCCGCATCAAGGAACACAAGAAGATCCGCCGTGTAATCGCGGAATTGGATTAGGCCAGGTTGGCAGGGGAATGGTCAGATTCGCTCTGGCTCACCAATGACTATAGTCGTTGATGACGCTTACCGTAGTAGCTGAACGATTTTTCGCTACCCTCCAGTGCCAACAACACTCACGCGCTTATCTTGCTGCCATTTCAGGCGGCGTTTTAACACGATGATTTTGGCAGCTATTTCGCCACTTCAGACAAATTTACATCTGCTTTCTGGACGACAACTGCTACCCCTTACGACAAGCAGAAATCGACCAGAGGCAGACACTGAAACCGCCTTCAGGTCTACAGAGTGAAGGTTGATATGGGAAATGCTCTGGACAAACGAGTCGTTGTCATTAGTGCCGGCATCGTGGGCGCTTCGCTGGCGTAACACCTGGCTGATAAAGGCGCGAATATCACCTTGGTTGAGGCTGAAGGTATCGCGTCGGGAGTGTTTGGAGATTCACTCGCATGGAGCAACATCCTATACGGATAACGTGACCCCATTGCAGCACTGCGCGGAGCAGCAGTCAAAGATGCGGCTCGCGCAGCGATGGTGCTGTACCTAACGAATAGTCGAGATCGGTCTTCGGGAAGCTGAGCGGCAGACTTTGCGAATATTGTCACTGACCGCTTTTGGCCGTTAGCTGCCCTCCGCCAAGGGCAGCTATGGGTCGAAAGCGGTCGTGCGCGACCGGCAGCTGCCGCCCCCTAGCGGACCATCACCGTCGCCTGTTATCCCCCTCAAGCAACGCCGCGATAATGAACGGCCCCTTCTTTTCCAGATATTCAGCCATACCGCCGGTATTGGTGGCTTCCAGCTCAATCTTTAGGTCTTGATATCGCTGCCGAAGTAAGCTGTCGTTCCTGAGCAGATCTCTGAACGTCAGCATCTGGATGACTGATTGATGGCCACACCTGCAAATGTGGATCTTGTGGGTTCGCACCTCGCCAACATTGCGGCGGTAGAAATGGTGCCCTTGCGACAGGTCACTGCCGCGTACATACCCCAGCGTCAGCAGAACCTCGTCCCGCGCTGCCTCATTGCGATGCTCCGAAACCTCGATCAGCACATCGATTTCAGGCTTGGCTGCAAGTTGCGGGACAGCTGTGCTGCCTACATGGTGCATGGCGACAAGCTCATCGCCGAATGCCAAGGCGAGCAGCAGTTTGTCCGCTTCGTACCGTTGCGGCCATGCGGGGTTGTGGGTCGTGATCTTGCTGGTCAGCGCCATGGGCCATCCTTGGGCAGGTAAGAACGTTCTAATGCGCCGTTTCGGCAGGCGCCCGCCGCCATCTAATGACCTTGCACAACCCCATCAGGCTGCGTGCCCATGCTTGCGAGAAAAATCTCGGTCTCCCGATTGGACCGCAGGCAGACCACGCGACACCCCGACGGCACCGTCGCCACGAATCGCTTCATTGCCTTGCGAGACGAGGTTTTCGTCCGCCACATGAACCTGAAAAACTCCGGCAGGGTGGCCAGCAGTTCCGGGCAGTCATCCGGCAAGTCTGGCCGGGACCGACCGCGGTTCAGCATCGTTCTGAGGAGCACGCGCCAGAATCGAAGCGGCGCCGAGCGATCGATCCATATCACCATGTCAGCGCGGGCCAGGCGGTTGCTCCATGTGGCCGAATGGCCGCCTTCGAAGATCCAGCGCTCACGAGCCTCGACCTCGTGGCATAGACGCGTCTTCTCGTCCCGGCTCCGCTCCACCCAGCCTGGCTGCCAATGAATCGTGTCGATATGCACGACCGGCAAGCCCGTGCGCTCGCCCAGCTTGCGCGCCAGGGTACTTTTCCCAGAACCCGGCTGACCAATGATCATCACCCGTTGCATTGAAGCTCCCTCTCGCCATGCTTGTTGAAATTGGGGCGCGCGATTCTACGGCAATGGGCGATGCGGTCAACTGCACCGCCCTGGTCAGCTGACAGGTTGAATGACGCGCCCTCATCTGCAAGGAAGCGCCGGTCGCCATACGCTTCAGAGCCCCGTCTGCTCTTTCTTGGGGGCAGCCCACTTTGTGGGAGCGGGTTCAGCCGCGAACACCTGCACAGCCGGTGCCATCCACCGCACCGCCTGCTTTGCGGGTAAACCCGCAGCCACAGGTATTGCCAGTCCTCACGCTCACAAACAATAATAAGAGCAATTCCTATTTGAGATAGCCTCCATGTCGGCCGACTCGTCTGTTTCTGCCTCCGTCGGCACGCTCTACGTCGAACACAGCCCTTGGCTGCTCGGCTGGTTGCGCAAGCGTATGGGCAACCACTGCGATGCTGCGGACCTGGTGCAGGATACGTTCCTCAAGGTACTCAAGGCGCGTACCGCCGATGAGATCCGCGCCCCCCGGCACTACCTGTCGAAGGTGGCCAAAGGCTTGATGATCGACCTGTATCGCCGTCGCTCGTTGGAGCAGGCTTACCTCGAAGCACTGGCCGCTTTGCCTGAGACCCACGTGCCCAGCTCCGAAGCCCAGGTGATGATGTTCGAAACCCTGATCGAGCTCGACCGCATGCTCGCCGGCCTCGGCGCCAAGGTGCGCGAGGTGTTCGTGCTGGCGCAACTCGAGGGCCTGCCCCGCGCCAGGCCGTTCGCGAGGCGGCACGCTGGTATGCGCAGTTGTCCACCCAGTCGGCCAGCACAGAGGAGCAAGCGCGCTGGCAGGGCTGGTACGACAGCGACCCGCTGCACCGTGAGGCGTGGCAGAGGATGCTGGCGGTCAGCGACCGCTTTGCCGGCTTGCCTGGGCGCCTCGCCGCTTCGACCTTGCTCGGCGCAGGGCAGGCCCGCCGCCAGGTATTGTATGGGCTGGCCGTGCTGTTGGGTGGTGGTGTGCTCGGTGGTGTCGGCTGGCGCAGCGAAACCCGGCAGGTCTGGGCCGCCGACTATCGTACGGGTGTCGGTGATCAGCGCACGGTGCAACTCGCCGATGGCAGTCGGATGCTGATGGACACCGACACGGCGGTGGACGCGTTTTTCGATGGCCAGCAACGGCGTTTGCTGTTGCGGCGCGGCCAGGTGCTGATCACCACTGCACGCGATCACGCTGCCCGGCCGTTCATGGTCGACACCCGCGATGGCCGTGTGTTCGCCCTAGGCACGCAGTTTCAGGTCAGTGTCGACGACCACCGCAGCGAAGTGGCCGTGCTGGAGAAAGCTGTCGAGGTTTCTGTCGGCAGGTTTTACGAAATGCGCCTGGTAGCCGGCCAGCGCGCAACGTTCAACGCCCAGGGCATTGGCCCGCTGCGTGCCAATGACGCCAGCGTCGCTGCCTGGGCGCAAGGCAGCGTCGTGGCCATCGACACCCCGCTGGTTGAGCTGTTGGCGGATTTGTCGCGCTACCGGCCCGGCTTGTTGAGCTGCGACCCTGGCGTAGCGCGCATGAAGATCTCCGGCGCGTTCCCGATCGCCGACACCGACCTGGCGCTGACCGCGCTGGAAAGTGCATTCCCGCTCAAGGTGCATCGGCGCACGCGTTACTGGGTGACCGTGTTGCCAGGCAGCTGACCGCCGCACGCGGAAAAAAATGTTCGCCACCTTGCACTTTGCTGGCAGCTCGTTCGGCTTTTCCTCCCACATGTTCAATCGAATGTTCCTGGGGAGGGAAACATGAGCAACATGCGACAGTCGCATCCAGCATTGGCATTGGCCGTACACCTGGCTTTGGGCGCAATGTACATGGCAGGGGGCAATGCCGTTGCCGCATCGGTGGCCCAGGAGCAAACCCGCAGCTACGATATTGCACCGGGTTCGCTGACCGAAACCTGGGGTCAATTCGCCAGCGCCGCGGGCGTTACACTGTCGTTCGACGGTGCCAGTACCGAGGGCCGCCGCTCCGCTGGGCTCAGGGGCAGCTACAGCGTCGCGGGCGGTTTTGCCACGCTGCTTGCTGGTAGCAACCTGCAGGCAGTGCGCCAGGCCAACGGCATCTATTTGCTGGTTGACGGTGGCGATGGCGCGGTGGTGCTGGGGGCCACCAGCATCACCGGGCAGGCTCTTGGCAGTACCACCGAAGGCACTGGTTCATACACCTCCAGCGCCATGCAGAGCGCCACCAAGCTGCCTTTGTCCATACGCGAAACGCCGCAGTCGGTAACGGTCATCACCCGGCAACGGATGGACGACCAGGCCATGCGCAGCCTCGATGACGTGGTGCAGGCCACCCCCGGCCTGCGGATGTCGGCAGCACGCCCAGCCAACAGCGAGTATTTCTCGCGTGGCTTTCCCGTCACCAACCTGATGTTCGACGGCTTGCCGACAACCTACAACGCCGACTGGGTCGCCGCAGCCGATATGGCCCCGTATGACCGGGTCGAAATCGTGCGCGGTGCCACGGGCATGATGCAGGGTGCAGGCAACCCGTCGGCGGCGATCAACATGGTGCGCAAACGGCCCACCCAGCAGTTCCAGGGCAGCGTCACAGGTTCCGCCGGCAGTTGGGACAACTACCGCGGCGAGCTGGACCTCAGTGGCCCGCTCAGTGACAGCGCCAGCGTGCGCGGGCGTTTCGTGGGCGCCTACCACGACAAGGACAGCTACCAGGACTACGCGGGTCGCGAGCGTGGCCTGTTCTATGGCATCACCGAGTTCGACCTGACCGACAGCACCACCCTGAGCCTGGGTGCCTCCAACCAGAACGACAATAACAACATCAACTGGGGTGGCCTGCCGGTCAACCGTGATGGCAGCCACGTCGGTTACTCCCGCTCCACTAACGTTGGTTACGACTGGAGCTATCAGGACATCGACAACACCACGGCTTTCGCCGAGCTCGACCACAGCTTTGGCAACGACTGGCGCCTGCACCTGGCCGCTTCCAAGAGCTGGTCGGACTTTGCCATGCAAGGGGCGGTGTTCGAGCGCACCGGCACGCCGGCTGCAGAAGTTCTCCGCCAGCGGGTGTTCAACCAGCGGCGTGACTATGACCAGTCCACCTACGATGTGTACGCCAGTGGCCCGTTCAAGTTGCTCGAGCGCCAGCATGAGCTGGTGGTCGGTGCCAGCAAGCGTGAAGTCAAGACCAGCGCCCACGGCGGTACCGTGTTCCTGCCGGTCGACGATCTGTTCAGCGTCAACCCAAGTGGTGTGAGCAAGCCTTCTGTGGCCGACATCTACACCCTCAGCGAGCACGTCGAGCAGGAAGGGGTTTATGCCACCACCCGGATCAACCTGGCCGACCCGCTCAAGCTGATCGTTGGCGCGCGTTTGGACTGGTATGACAACCAGTCGGTGTACAGCGAGATCAATGATGGCTACTACACCAATGCCGACTACAAGGTAACCCGTAACGTTACCCGTTACGCCGGCGTGATCTACGACCTCGATGACCATCACTCGGTCTACGCAAGCTACACCGATATCTTCATGCCCCAGTCGGAACTGGCCCGAGATGCCTCGATCATCCGCCCGATCGAAGGCAAGAACTACGAAATAGGTATCAAGGGTGAGTACTTCGACGGCGCGCTCAATGCCAGCGTGGCTGTCTTCCAGATCGATCAGGAAAATCGCGCGGCGGAAACTACCGACCAGGCCGGTTGCACCAACTTTACCTGCTACGAAGCCTCCGGCAAGGTGCGTACCCAGGGTATCGACCTGGAGTTGATGGGGGCATTGACCCCGAACTGGCAGGTGGGCGCTGGCTACACCTACTCGCAGACCCAATACCGCAAGGACGCCGACAAAACCAAAGAGGGCACGAAGTTCGACACCGACCTGCCCGAACACCTGTTCAAGCTCAGCACCACCTACACCTTGCCGGGCGAGTTGCACAAATGGCGTGTCGGCGGCAACGTCTATGCCCAGAGCAGCATCTTCAACAAAGGTTCCAATGCGTTCGGCAATTATCACATCGACCAAGGTGCTTACGCGGTATACGGGTTGATGGTGGGCTACAAGGTTAGCGAGAAGCTCGACACGCGGTTGAACGTGAACAACGTGTTTGACAAGAAGTACTACCAGGGAATCGCCAGCAACAACACCTGGAGCCCGTACGACGTCTATGGTGATCTGCGTAACTTCACTGTCACTGCCCGGTACAGCTTCTGAAATAGACGCGACAATAGATGCACGACTGGCATGCCTGGTTCACGCCTGCCAGTTACAGCGCCCCGAGCAACCTGACGGCGTCGGTGACCTGGAAGTACTGTGCTGGCCTCTGGCTTTCGCAGGGGTGTCACCAGCTTTCAGGCCAGCACTGTACCAGTGGGAGCCGGGCTTGTCGGCGATGGGGCGCGAAGCGGCCCCGATGCAGATGGTGCCCGCTCAGGGTTGAAGTCAGCCGATCGCAGACTGCTATCGACCCGAAGCTGCCCTTTGCGGAGAACAGCTGTCGGTACAAACAGATACCCGTTCCCTCTAGCTCTTAGATGACTTTACCTGCCTGGGGTTTCGGGCAACGACCTTGCATAGGTATAGGGGGTATGCCTATCATAGGCGTAGATAGGTATAGGGGGTATCCCATGGGTCATATCGCAGCAAACAAAGACGATCTTCTCAAGCGCGTAAAACGCATCGCCGGGCAAATCCAAGCCGTTGAACGGGCATTGGAATCAGACCACGATTGCGCCAAAACACTTCACCTTGTTGCCGCTACTCGCGGAGCCATCAATGGCTTGATGGAGGAAATCATCGAGGACCATGCACGGGAGCATGTCGCTAACCCAGCACTCAGCGAAGAAGAGCGTAGCAAGGGTGTCGAAGAGCTACTGGAAGCCATCCGACGCTACTCCAAGTGAACACGTCCATGAACAGCATCAACATCAACCACACACACGACCACATGTTCCTTGGCTCGGCCCACGACGAAAATGCCAAGCGTACGCTTTGGGTTGTGGCCCTGACTGTTGTGATGATGATTGGCGAGATCACCGCCGGCTATCTCACAGGCTCGATGGCGTTGCTCGCCGACGGCTTTCACATGGCAACCCACGCCGGGGCGCTGGGCATCGCCGCAGTCGCTTACGGATACGCAAGACGTCATGCATCCAGCCAGCGCTACAGTTTCGGCACCGGCAAGGTTGGTGACCTGGGCGGGTTCGCTTCGGCACTGATTCTCGGCCTGGTCGCCCTGGGCATCGGAGTTGAGTCTGTCATGCGCCTCTTGCAGCCAACAGATGTTCAGTTCGGTACTGCTACGCTCATCGCAGTTGTCGGCCTGGTCGTCAACCTCGTCAGTGCGCTGTTGCTGGGTCACGGGCACAGTCATGGGCACGATCATGATGATCACGGCCATGCCCATCACGGCCATGACAACAACCTGAAGTCGGCCTACGTCCATGTCATCGCTGACGCACTCACTTCGGTGCTGGCCATAATTGCACTGCTCGCCGGGCGATATCTCGGCTGGGTGTGGCTGGACCCGGCCATGGGCATCGTAGGCGCCATTGTCATCGCACGTTGGGCCTGGAGCTTGATGGGGATTACAGCTGGGGTACTGCTGGACCAGACAGATATGCACGTTGCCGAGGAAATTCGCGAACTGGTTGAGAAGCCGGGAGATGCCTCCATTACGGACCTGCACGTCTGGCGGGTTGGGCCACAAGCCCATGCTGCCATCGTCAGCGTCCTTGGCGACGCCACTGCGAACGCCGACAGCATTCGTGAGCGGCTCAAACCTGTTCACGAAGTCAGTCACCTCACAGTAGAGTTTCGACTATCAGATGGCAGCCGGTAAATCGCCTGATTTACTCTCGCGCAACTAAGATTACTGACAATCGCGGCCTGAAAAATGGCTGCCGTGCAAAGGGCGCATGTAAGCTTGAAGTGGTTAAGAAAGCTCACGGATAGATACTTCCCGGGCCGGACGTGACCGTCCGTGAGCGGCAGATATGGGTCGAATCGCGACGGTCATTCCTCGACCGTCGCTGGACGCTGTCAGACCTCCGTCTGCTCTGCCATCTCCAATGCGTCATCGACTTCAATGCCCAGGTATCGCACCGTGCTTTCAAGCTTTGTATGGCCGAGCAGGAGCTGAACTGCTCTCAGGTTCTTTGTCCTGCAATAGATCAGCGATGCCTTTGTACGTCTCATCGTGTGGGTGCCGTACCTAGCAGGATCTAGCCCAATAGACTTTATCCACGCTTTGACGATTCGGGCGTACTGCCGGTTGGAGAGATGCGCTGAGGCGTGTAGCCGGCTTGGGAAAAGACAATCCTCGCTGTGGAGTTGGGCTTGATGTATCCAGGCCTGTAGGGCCAGCCGCGTTTGCTCTGTAATTTCAAACTGTACGGGACGTTGGGTTTTCTGCTGAATCACTATCGCCCGCGATGACACGTGCTCCCCATGAGCAACGTCGCGTACGCGAAGCTTGGTCAGATCGCAGGCTCGTAGCTTGGCTATCGATGGCCAGATCGAAAAGGGCTAAATCACGAGTTTCCTCCGCGATTTGGAGCCTTACCCGAATGGCCCAGATATCTTTCAGTCGGAGCGGAGCTTTCTGCCCGACCAATTTTGCTTTGTTCCAAGGCTGATGGTTGCTGGTCGTAATGGCGTTCATGGCTTGTCCTCCATGTGAGGTAGGACAAGGATGGTCAACCCAATCCAGAGGCGCTAACCGGCCCGTTGCGGACATTCACCAGAGGCTACAATACAGCCCCAAACCACCAGCAACTGCCTGCCCTAACCAAACGTAGGCTCATGAAAAGGAAGTCAGGCACATGGACGTACGTTGCACCTCTCTGGACGAAGTCCGCCAAGGGATCGATGAAATCGACCGCAACCTTGTTTCGCTTCTCGCCAAACGGGGCCGGCTTGTGACCCAAGCGGCTGCCTTCAAGAAAACCACCGATGATGTGCGTGCGCCTGCTCGGGTCGAGCAAGTGATAAGAAAGGTTCGTGAAATGGCTGCCGAGAATGGTGCCTCGGCTGAGGTCGTAGAGCAGGTCTACCGGGCAATGATTTCGGCCTTCATCACTGAAGAACTGGCCACCCATGCGAAGCTGGCCAACGATCCTTCAGTTTCTTGATGACAACGCGGGGCTCATTCGAAGCTCCGCCGCTTTCCCCGAGCCAGAGCAGATAGCCGGCAGAGCTTGATCACCGAGAAAGCGGCCACCGCGGTTTGCATAACAAGGCGCAACCCTAACGAAGCGGCTGCGACGTGGAACAGAATGCCCGCGCCTGACGCCATGCCGGATTATTTTTCAGCATTTTCAAGGGTCGATAGCGGCCAACGGCACCCTTTTACATCCGCTGAACGGAGCGGCCTGGCGACTCAAGTTGCTTGGCCACTTTCATCGCCAATTCGACAAAGGCCCTGGCTGCTGCCGTTTGGTAAACCCCTTTTCGTTGCATCAGAACAGCAGTACGTTGCAGGCGCTGCGGGTCTAGCTCGATAGCGACCAGCTGCTCGTGAGCCTGGGCGATGGTGGCCGGCAACAAGGTCGAGAGCGTGGTCCTGCTGACCACTTCGATAAGCGCACTGATGGTATTGGCTTCCACTTGTACGTGAGGGCGAATGTTGTGTTGGCGGCAGTAGCTGTCGATCTGCTCACGCGTGGCGAATTCGGCGCTCAAGAGTATCAACGATTCTGAGTTCAACGCCTCCAGGCCAATACTGCCCGTCGTGGCTAGAGGATGATGCTTGCCGACCACCAGCGCGAGGGTTTCGACCAGTAGCGCTTGGGCCTCCAGGTCCAGATGATGGCCGTTGTCGAACGCAATGCCCACATCAACCTCGTCGGCCAACAACAGTTCTTCCATCGCCTCTTGAGCGATCTCACGCACCACCAGCGTGATGTTCGGGTACCGCCCATAGAACGCTTCAACCAGCGGGCCAACGAGGTAGCTGGTGAATGTTGGTGTTACCCCCACCCGAAGTGACCCGCGACTCAGATCGCCGAGGTCATCAATCGCTCGTTTTGCTTCCTGCAGTTCCTGCGCAGCTCGCTTGGCATAACGCAGGTAAACCTCGCCGGCATCCGTCAAGCGCGTGGTCCGGCCAGAGCGATCGAACAACAGTGTGCCAAGGCTCTCTTCCAGCTGCCGGACCTGCTGCGACAAGGCCGGCTGAGACACATGCAAGGCCGCTGCGGCGCGCGTGAAACTGCGGTGATTTGCCACTGCGATGAAGTACTGGATGTGCCGGGCAAGCATGAACGCACCTATAAGATTATCTGATGGACTAGATCATAAATCAGACTTTTACCTTATCGAAGGGGCTGCGTAACCTTTGCTTCAACACATCGCGTCATTCAAGGAGTCAACCATGAAAGACATCATCGACGGGTTTCTGAAGTTCCAGAAAGAGGCCTACCCCGAGCGCGTCAAACTGTTCAAGGATTTGGCCAGCCAGCAAAGCCCACGTGCACTGTTCATCTCATGCTCCGACAGCCGCCTGGTGCCCGAGCTGGTCACCCAGCGCGAACCCGGAGACCTGTTCGTCATCCGCAATGCAGGCAACATCGTGCCGTCCTACGGCCCCGAGCCTGGAGGTGTATCGGCCTCGGTCGAATACGCCGTGGCGGCCTTGCAGATTTCTGACATCGTCATCTGCGGCCACTCCGACTGCGGTGCCATGACGGCCATCGCCACCTGCAAATGCCTGGACCACATGCCCGCAGTGGCCGGTTGGCTGCGCTACGCCGACTCGGCCCGCGTGGTAAACGAAGCCCGCAACCATTTCGGCCCGCAGGCCAAGGTCGAAGCCATGGTGCGCGAAAACGTGATCGCCCAGCTTGCCAACATCCAGACCCACCCCTCGGTGCGCCTGGCCCTGGAAGAAGGCCGCGTGACATTGCATGGCTGGATCTACGACATCGAAAGCGGGCTGATCGAGGCCTTCGATGGCAGTACCGGCACCTTCGTATCCCTCGCCCACAACCCCGAAGTACACGCCGTTTCCCATCAACCCAAGCGTGTTGCCTGAACATCTTTCAACCAAGGAGAAACACCATGATCCAATCGCAAATCAACCAGAACGCCCGCCTTGCCCTGAGCGAAGTCATCCTTCTGGCCAAAGCCCGCAAAGACCTGTCGTTCTCCCAGATCACCGAGGGTACCGGCTTGTCCGAAGCGTTCGTCACCGCTGCACTGTTGGGCCAGCACCCGCTGCCAGCGAGCGCTGCCCAGGTGGTGGGCGACAAGCTCGGCCTCGACGCGGACGCCATCGCACTGCTGCAGACAGTGCCACTGCGCGGCAGCATTCAAAACGGTATCCCGACCGACCCCACCATCTACCGCTTTTACGAGATGTTGCAAGTGTACGGCACCACCTTGAAGGCGCTTGTTCATGAAAAGTTCGGCGACGGCATCATCAGTGCCATCAATTTCAAGCTGGACATCAAGAAAGTCGAAGACCCCGAGGGTGGCTCGCGCGCGGTAATCACCCTGGATGGCAAATACCTGCCCACCAAACCGTTCTGATTTGGCTGACACATGGGTTCGGCCGCAATTTTGCGGCCGAACCACAACCTGAAGGTGATCAAATTGAAAGCGTTGTTCGCATTGATACTAAGCGGGCTGTGCAACGTGGCCATGGCTGCCGGCGTTGAGCAACAGGTCGACCCGCTGCCGGTTGAACAGTACAGCTATGGCCAGCACCTCGATATCGCTCGCGTCATTTCCATGAGCGAAGTGCCGGATGTTTGCCAAGTAGTGCCTGCTCGCATGACGTACGAAGACTCCCAAGGCAAAGAGCATGTGCTTGAGTACCGCGTGATGGGCAATGGTTGCTCGAATAATTGAGCCCGGCCTTCGTAGCGCAACAGCACTCACTATGAGGACTGAAGTTGATGGACCTGATATTTCGAAGTGTACGCATTGACGATGCCCAGCCACTGGTAGATGTGGCTGTGCGAGCAGGCAAAATCGCCGAGATCGCGCAACACATCGACACCACGGCAGAGCACGAAGTGCAAGGCCACGGCAAAGTGCTTGTGGCCGGGTTTGTCGAAGGCCACCTGCACCTTGAAAAAGCTTACGTCATGCAGCGCAAAGCCAATCGCTCCGGCACCTTGAAGGAAGCGATAGCCGTCACTGCCGAACTGAAGCCCACACTGACCCGTGAAGATATCCGCGAACGTTCGATCCAGGTACTGCGCGCACTGGTGCAGGCCGGTACCACGCACGTGCGTGCCCACGCCGGATTCGACCCCGCCCAGGGCTTCACGGGGCTCGAAGTGGTGCTGGAGTTGCGCGAGCAGTTCCGCGAGGTGATCGACATCCAGGTCGTAGCCTTTCCGCAAGAAGGCATTCTCAAGCTGCCTGGCATGCAGGCCATGATGACCCAGGCAATGGAGATGGGGGCCGATGTGGTGGGCGGCATTCCCTACAACGACGAGTCACCGCTGGAGCACATTGATTTCGTCTTTGATTTGGCCAAGCGCTATGGCAAAGACATCGACTTGCACCAGGATTTCGCCGATGACGCCGAGCACATGACCATTGAATACGTGGCACGTCGAACCATTGCCGAAGGCTACCAGGGGCGGGTCTGCGTGGGGCATCTGACCAGCCTGGCCGCCGTCTCGCCTGCGCGACAGGCGCAGGTCATTGCGTTGCTACGCGAGGCCGACATCAGCGTGATGTGCCTGCCTGCCACCGACCTGCACCTGGGAGCCCGGGGTGACAGTCACAATGTAAGGCGCACCCTGACACCTGTACGTGCGCTGCGCGACGGCGGTGTGACGGTTTGCCTGGCCACCAACAACATCCGGAACGCCTTCACCCCGTATGGCACAGGCGACCTGCTGCACATTGCACAAATGGCCATTCCCGCGTGCCACTTGGGCGGCGCGGATGATCAAGCCACCGTGTTGTCGATGCTCACGACAAACCCTGCCAAAGCCTTGGGCTTGAAACACTACGGTTTGGCGGTGGGCAATGATGCCGACCTGGTGATGATGGATTGCCGTGCTGTGGCCGATGTCATTCTCGACCTGCCGACACGGCTTATGGTGCTCAAGCGCGGCAGGGTGGTGGCAACGGCTGAGCATCGTCGGTCAGTCGCATTTTGAGGCCATCGGGGAGATTCCTATCGCAGCCTCACCCTGCGTCTCCCAGGCCATTACGCGAAGCCTTTTCTATCCATCTCCGATACTGGCGAGTACGCACGGCCATGGAGAGCTGTTGCAGGATCAGCGCGCCCGCTGATCTTCGCCAGTTCACCTATCCTCGTAGCCCACTTGGAAAATGCTAGCGACCTTGAGTTGACTTTAAACCTGGAATCATCGGTCGGCCAAGCCACTGCGTATCACCTGTGCCCTGTCTGGCTCATATTACCTTCACCGCGCGGCCAATGAACTTCACTGGGCCCGTTGGTGCACCCGTGGGTGAGCCCCCCGCCTTCTCAAGGGTCAGCTCGAACAACTGGTTGGGCTCAAGCTCAGGCAAACGCCTCAACGGCACGCGGTACTGCTCGCCAGGTTTGACCAGCCCCAACGAAACAGGTGCGCGCCACTGCTCGCCCTTGGTCCAGAACTGCAAGGTCATGCCTTCGGGCACATCGTCCAGGCCAAGCGGGATCAGTTCGATCATGCTCGCATCGTTGGCTTGCACGACCCACCCCGGGGCCTGGCCCGACGGCGCTACCAGCACCACCATGTAGGTGGTCACAGGTGGCGCCTTGGTCAATAGCGCAAAGGCCAGCAGCAAGCTCGCCGCAAGCCCCGCAGCGCTCAGCCCCTGCCACAGTCCAAGGCGCTGCCAACCGGCAGTGCGTTGGCGCCTGGGCGGGTTGGCCTGCGCCAGGCTTCGCTCGATTCGGCCCCACAGGCGGCGGCTTGGCGTGACGGGCTCAACCCGCGTAGCCAGTTCGAGCAGGCGGGCCTCCCATGCGTCCACTGCGGCACGTACGGCCGGCTCCGACGCCAACCGCACCTGCATGGCAGCACGCTGTTCGCCGCTCAAGGTGCCCAGTACGTACTCGGCTGCAAGGTCGTCCAGCTGCTCGGCGCTGTCATCACCAGGGGTCGGCTTCATGTCATGCACTCTCGCAGGGCCTTCAGGCTTCGCTTGATCCATGCCTTCACAGTGCCCAGCGGCGCCCCCAGCAGGGTTGCGATTTCGGCATTGCTGCAACCGTCCACATACGCGTGCAGGATGCAGCGCCGGGGAGCGGGTTGCAGTCGCTCAAGGCAGCGATAGATTTTCGCCGAACCTGACCACAGTTGCAGGTCGTCCAATTCCGGGCTTGCAGTTGCGATCATGCCAGGCTCGTCCAGCTCGGTTTCCCAGCGGCTGTCTCGCACGCAGTTCAGCGCCAGGTGACGGGTGATGCTGTAGACCCAGCCCCGGGCAGACCCGCGCGATGGGTCATAGCTGGCTGCATGTGTCCAGATACGGACAAAGGCATCGTGAACGATATCCTCCGCGCTCGCCTGGTCGCGGGCAATGCGCCGCGCCACACCCAGTAAACGGCCCCCCTCCTGCTCATAGAGCGCCTGCAAGGCGTGGCGGTCTCCTTGAGCACAAGCAGCAAGACAGCCCTCGAAATCAAAGGGAAGCACAGGCGAATTCAAAATGGGGTCGTTCCTTCGTCATGAAACCTGGACGGTGCCCTGGCTTACCAGCTTGGGGCACCTCCAGCAGCGTAGATGATCAATCGCTGGTGTGCTGCTCAAGCCCTGATCATTTGGCTGACCAGAACACGTAGTCCGCCTGGTACTTGACGACCTGCTGCGCCCCTTTGCTCTGCGCTGTGCAGTCCATCGAAGGCGCTACTCCCCCGCGCGTCGCCACGCGCTGGATGTAACTGACCCCTTGCATTGCACCCTTGCCCTCGGCAGGGTTGGCCTTGACCAGTTGATACGGAATGTCCCCTTTGGCGGCCGGGGCTACGGCAAGCTGGGTACCGGTCACTTTCGAACCGTCCTTGGCCTGCCAGGTGGCCGGAGGACCAAAATAGTCACCCACAGGCTTGCCGCTACGATCGTTCAGGACCGCCTTGGGGCCGACGAAAACCCACTCCATCTGGCCTGGCGCACTGGCCTTGTCGCGGCATTCGTAGGTGATCTCACCGACACCGACGGTTTCCAGCATGATGGCGTGGCCGTCGGGAACCTTGATTGCGTCCGGGACGCCCGACTGGGCATGGGCGGCGCCAGATGCAAGTACGAGGCAGGCAGCGAGCAGGGAGAAAGCGGGCTTGATGATCATGGGGCGAACTCCGTAAGGGTCTGGGGTCAGGCAATCATCGACTGCCTGATAAGAACTACCCATCGGGTGCCGTTCTGGATGCACCGGCTGAAAAATAATTTTGCATGCTCGTTATCGATACCGTGCGGACACCGAAGCAGGTGTGCAGGCGTGCCACGGTCGACTGATCTCGCCGGGGCGGTTACGCTGGCGTTTTCCACCTGCACGGAAGCGCCAGTGAAAGAGGCATACCAAGGAAGCTGCTTGTGCGCAGCGGTCAGTTACCTGCTGCTTACCCCGCCAAAAGCTGTGAGCCACTGCCATTGCAGCCAATGCCGCAAAGGGCACGGGGCAGCATTCGCTTCATACGGCAGTGTTCCGCGCAGCATGCTGCGTATCCTTCGTGGCGCCACCAGTATCAAGACCTATGCGTCTTCGCCGAGGGTGATGCGGGAATTTTGCGTAGAGTGCGGCTCGACCTTGTTCTGGTCACGCTCCGAAGGTGAGTTTGCCGACTGGGTTTCGATAGCCCTGGGCACGCTTGATACGCCATTCCTGCCCAAGAAGCAGCAACACCTGCACGTTGATTCTGCTGCCCCTTGGTACGGGCCCTGCAGCTCAGCTCCTCAAAATCACTGACATTGCAAAGCATCCTGATAGCCCTATAATTGCGATCAATTCTTATCCGCACTTTATAATCAGGAAGATCCAGGTGCCCTACCCGCAGCCGCCCGCATCAGCCCGGCATGATGAGATGCATGCCCTGTACCGCGACCACAGCCAATGGCTGCAAGGCTGGATTCGCCGGCGCCTGGGTAATGCAGACCGGGCGGCCGATATTACCCAGGACACCTTTCTGCGTCTGATCAGCAGCGCGCTACGCCAGCCGTTGGCAGAGCCTCGCAGCTTTCTGGCCACCGTGGCGCGGCGGGTGATGATCGACCAGCTGCGCCGACGCAACCTTGAGCAAGCCTACCTGGAGTTCCTCGGCAGCCAGCCGGTACTCGAAGAGTGCTCGCCCGAGCAACGCCTGCTGATGCTGGAAACCTTGATGCAATTGAACGCCATGCTCGACGGGCTGGGCCAGAAAGTGCGCGATACCTTTCTGTACGTGCAACTGGATGGCCTGACCTACCCAGAGGTCGCACAGCGCCTCGGTGTGTCTGTCAGCTCGGTGACGAAGTACATGGCCAAGGCCACCGAACGTTGCCTGCTGTTCGCTTTCGATGCGCAACTGTGAGCCCCTCCGACCAGCGCCAGGCCCTGCGCGAAGCGGCACACTGGCATGCGCGCTTTCTCGCCGCACCTGACTGCCCGCAAAACCGGGCACAGTGGCAAGCCTGGCTTGAGCAGTCACCCTTGCACGGTTGGGCCTGGGGGCGCCTGGAGCAGTTGCAGGCAGGCCTGGCCGGCGTGCATGGCCCGCTGGCAAGGCACACCCTTGCCGCAGGCCAGATCGGGACGGGACGGCGTACGGTGCTCAAGACGCTGGTACTGGGTATGGGGCTGGCTGGGGTAGCCTGGACGGGCTACCGCAACGCCCCTGTCTGGTTGGCCGATGTGCGTACGGCGACCGGCGAACGCCGCAGCCTGACCCTGCAGGACGGCACACGGCTGACGCTCAATACCGCCTCTGTCGTCGATATCCGCTATAGCACAGAGCAACGCCTGATCGTCCTGGTCGAGGGAGAAATCGCCATACGCACTGCCAGCGACCCGCGTCCGCTGCGCGTGCGCACGGTGCATGGCGAGATGCATGCCCTGGGCACTGATTTTACCGTGCGCCTGCGTGCCGACTGCACCGAGCTGTCCGTTATCGAACACGCCGTTGCGGTGCGCAACGCTGCGAGCGCCCGCGAGGTGCGGGTTGACGCAGGGATGGCCCTGGCCTTCGACAACGGCCCGCTGCCCGAGCCACGCCCAGCCGACCTGGCTCGCACCGCGTGGCGCGAGGGGCAGCTGGTGCTCGACGGCTGGCCGCTGCGCCGCGCCTTGGCCGAACTGCAGCGCTACCGCCCCGGCGTGCTGAGTTGCAGTGACGACGTGGCCGGGCTGCGCCTGGCTGGGGTGTATCCACTGGACGACACCGACCGCGCCCTGGTGGCGATCGCCGAGGCGCTACAACTGAAGATCAGCACCTGGACGCGCTACTGGGTCAGGCTGATGCCTGCCACGTAATGGCGTCGGGTGAAAATATTATCAGCCGCATTGTCGGATTGGCCTCTCTCGTTCGAGCTCTCCTGCAAACCGCCCAAACAGGCATTTGAAGGAGCTGTCATGCCTATAACAACAAGCTGCCCATACCCGCGCCGAAAACACCTCACGTCCCTGCTGCTTGGCAGCGCCATCGCACTGCATACCGGGCTGCTGGCCCCGCTGCTGTCGACGAGCGCCCAGGCCCAAGCGCAACAGGCCAGCCGCGTCTACGATATCGCCCCAGGGCCGTTGATGACGACTTTGAACCGCTTCGCCCGCGAGGCCGGGGTGCTGCTGTCGTTCGATGCGGCGCTGACCCAGGGTCGGCAGAGCAGCGGGCTGCACGGCCGCTTCAATATCGAACAGGGGTTTGCCCTACTGCTGGCCGGTAGTGGGCTGCAGGCCCAGCGGGTGGACAACGACTATGTGCTGGTGAGCCAGGTTGATGCTGGTTCGGCACTGCAACTGGGCGCAACCAGCATCACGGGTGAAGGTTTGGGCCTGACCACCGAGGGAAGCGGCTCCTACACCACCGGCGAAACGGCCGCCGCCACACGCCTGAACCTGAGCCTGCGCAAAACCCCGCAGTCGATCAGCGTGGTCACCCGCCAACAGATGGACGACCAGAACCTGCAAAGTGTTTCCGAAGTGCTGAAGCAAACGCCCGGTGTCACGGTCAACCAGGAAAGCTCCGAAGCCTTTACCTTCTACTCGCGCGGTTTCAAGCTGGATAACTACCAGTTCGATGGCGTGCCCAGCCTGTCCTCCGACGGCGGCTCATTGCGCGACAACTACAGCATCGGCAACAGCCTGGTCTATGACCGGGTCGAAGTACTGAAGGGCGCAACCGGCCTGGTCAACGGCGCCGGCAACCCCTCTGGGGTCATCAACCTGGTGCGCAAGCGCCCCACTGCCGCACTGCAGGGCCGTATCGGCGCAGGTGCCGGGTCCTGGGACAAATACCAGGCCGACTTCGACCTTGCCGGCCCGTTGACCGACAACGGTAATGTCCGTGGCCGCATGGTCGCTGGCACCCAATCCCAGCACAGTTACGTCGAGTACCTGACCGGCGAGCAGAACACCTTCTATGGCGTGCTGGAAGCCGACCTCAGCGAGAACACCTTGTTCACGCTTGGCTACGACGTGCAGAAAAACTACGACAACGGCAGCACCACCGGCGCACTGCCCGCGTTCTTTCTCGATGGCCGTACGGTCAAGTTCGACCGTGACACCAACGCCGCCGACCGCTGGACCTGGCGCAATCAGGAAACCCAGCGCGCCTTTGCAGAACTTGCCCACACCTTCGATAACGACTGGGTACTCAAGGGCGTACTCAGCAGCCGTGATTACCGCTCGCGCGAGCTGATCTCGGGCATCAGCAGCGAGGCGATTCAGGCAGACGGCAGCATTTCTCATGGCTTTGTCGGCGGCAACATCGACCCCGAAACCGGCGCCGTGAACAACAACGGCACCGCGAGCAAATTCAACACCACCAGCAAGGAAAAAGGCGTGGACCTGTATGCTCGCGGCCCGTTCTCGCTGGGTGGGCGCGTGCATGAAGCCGTGTTCGGCTACAGCATCGCCCACACCAAATCAACCTCCAAGCGTGATGATGGTGTGACCAATGGCGTCATCGACGATGTATTCCAGTGGGACGGCTACGGCGATACCCCAACCAACTTCGAATGGTGGTCCACCTTCGATATCGAGGCGCGGCAGAAGGTGGGCTTTGCGGCAACCATCCTGAAACCTACCGACGCGCTGGCCGTTATCCTGGGGGCACGGATCGTCGACTACAAATGGGACATCGACACGATCAACGCCATCGGTCGCCGCCTCCCGGCCAGCGCCACCAACTCCAGCGAAATCGTGCCTTACGCTGGCGTCACCTACGACCTGGACCGGTACCACACCGTGTATGCCAGCTACACCGACGTGTTCAAACCCCAGGCGTATAGCCTCGGCGCGGACGGCAAGCCTATCGACCCACTTACCGGTGCAAGCTATGAAATCGGTATCAAAGGCGCCTACTTCGAAAACCGCCTGAATGCCAGCCTGGCCCTGTTCGAGCTGAAGCAGGACAACTTCGCTGTGCTCACCGGCGGCACCACGCCAAGTGGCGGCAGCGCCTACCGGGCGGCGCAAGGCGTCACCACCCGCGGCGTCGAGCTGGAAGTAAACGGCGAGCTGATGAAGGACCTGCAAGTGATGGCGGGCTACACCTTCGCCGAATCCCACGATGCTGATGACCAGCGCGTGGCAACCAACCAACCGCAGCATCTGCTCAAGCTGGCGACCAAGTACCGCCTGCAGGGCGATTGGCACAAGTTCACCGTGGGCGGCAATGCGTATTGGCAGAGTGCGACCTTCTTCAAGCCAAGCGATGAGGACTGGTACGCGATCGACGACCCGGCTGCCAAGTTTGAACAGAAGTCCTATGCGCTGGTGGGGTTGGTGGGTGGCTATGACTTTACCCGCAATCTGAAGGCAACCCTTAACGTCAACAACCTGTTCGACAAGCACTACTACAGTGGCATTGGCAACTACGGGACGGTTTTCTGGGGGGCGCCGCGTAACCTGATGGTCAATGTGAAGTACAGCTTCTAGGGAATTGCCTGGCACCTCACGAAGCCCCGGCGCCACCACGCCGGGGACAGGGTCTATCTAGCCAGCGCTGCTGGCGCCGGACGAACTGGGTATCGGCGGCGGGTCGGTAGGCAGTGCCGAGGTCGTGCGCCTTGGCCTGCCCGCTTGATGCGCCCTAGCGCAAGGACAACATCATTGTCAGCGGAGACAAATCGGGACACGGCGACGGTTCCGACACATATAGCTAACGTCTACACGCGTGTATTGGGCCTCAGACGGAACACTCGGCCTGTTTCCAGACGGATACCAAGCTCTCTTGGTAAACTAGCCGACACCCCGGGCAAACGCAGATCCTTTTTGTTGCCAGCATTTGCTAATGCCGCCCCTGCAATTTGCTGCTACGCCCTAAAATCCAGCATTCGGTACCGAAAACGTTGAACGATATGACCGCTAATACAGGCTCTAGCCCAACAACCACGCGCCCTGAGCCGTCACGCCGCTTCAGCGTTGCACCTATGATGGACTGGACAGACCGCCACTGCCGCTTCTTCCTGCGCCTGCTGTCCAAGCAAACCTTGCTCTACACCGAAATGGTCACCACCGGTGCCCTGCTGCACAACGACGCCCACCGTTTCCTGCGCCACGATGCCTCCGAGCACCCGCTGGCCCTGCAACTGGGCGGTAGCGTGCCCGCCGATTTGGCCGCCTGCGCACGCCTGGCCGAGGACGCGGGCTACGACGAGGTCAACCTCAATGTCGGCTGCCCGAGCGACCGGGTGCAGAACAACATGATCGGTGCCTGCCTGATGGCTCACCCGGCATTGGTGGCCGATTGCGTGAAAGCCATGCGTGATGCGGTGTCGACACCGGTGACGGTCAAGCACCGCATCGGCATCAATGGCCGCGACAGCTATGCCGAACTCTGCGACTTCGTCGGCCAGGTGCGCGAAGCCGGCTGCCGGAGTTTTACCGTGCATGCGCGCATCGCGATTCTGGAAGGACTGTCGCCGAAGGAGAACCGCGAGGTTCCGCCCCTGCGCTATGAAGTAGCAGCGCAGTTGAAGGCAGACTTCCCGGACCTGGAGATCGTGCTCAACGGCGGGATCAAGACCCTGGAAGAATGCCAGGCACACCTTGAAACCTTCGATGGCGTAATGCTCGGGCGTGAGGCGTATCACAACCCTTACCTGCTGGCCGAGGTGGACCAGCGGCTGTTTGGCAGCGATGCGCCGGTGGTCAGCCGTAGCGAAGTGCTGGCGCAATTGCGGCCCTATATTGTGGCGCACATGGAAAGTGGCGGCGCGATGCACCACGTTACCCGGCATATTCTGGGGCTGGCCCAAGGGTTCAAGGGGGCGCGGCGCTTCCGTCAGTTGCTGTCGGCAGACATTCACAAGGCGGCGCAGCCGCTGGCAGTGTTTGACCAGGCGGTGGAGTTGCTGCAAGGACGGTGATACTACCCATGCACGCGACACGGCCGTTGTAGGAGCGCCCTGTCGCGACACAAGGCCGCTCAGACGAGTATGTGGAACCTCAAGGCAGCCGGGCACTCGAATCTTCACCTTACGTACGGCCCTTCGTGGGCAAGCCCGCTTCTACAGGCCCTTGAGCGGCTGTCGGGGCTCGGGTAATGTCGAGTAAATGCACAGGACAGAGCACGCCCATGACTTCCAAGCTGGAACAACTGAAGCAGTTCACCACCGTGGTCGCCGACACCGGGGACCTGGATGCCATCACCCGCCTGAAGCCGGTCGATGCCACCACCAACCCGTCGCTGCTGCTCAAGGCTGCCGCCATCCCGGGCTACGCCGACCTGCTCAAGCAGGTGAAGGCCGATGCCAAGGGCGATGTCGACCTGGCCTGCGACAAGTTCGCGGTGGCCGTGGGCTCGGGCATTCTCAAGGTCATTCCCGGGCGTATCTCGACCGAGGTGGATGCACGCCTGTCGTTCGATGAGCCGGCGCTGCTGAACAAAGCCCGCCAGCTGATCGGCCTGTATGACGCAGCCGGGGTCTCCAAAGACCGCGTGCTGATCAAGCTGGCCTCCACCTGGGAAGGCATCCGCGCTGCCGAGCAGCTGGAGAAGGAAGGCATCCAGACCAACCTCACCCTGCTGTTCTCCTTCGCCCAGGCCCAGGCCTGTGCCGATGCCGGGGTGTTCCTGATTTCGCCGTTCGTGGGTCGTATCTACGACTGGTACAAAAAGAGCACCGGCACGGATTACGTGGGCGCCGAGGACCCTGGCGTGCAATCGGTGACGCGCATCTACAACTACTACAAGGCCAATGGTTACAACACCGTGGTGATGGGCGCCAGCTTCCGCAACCTCGGCCAGATCGAACAACTGGCCGGCTGCGACCGCCTGACCATCAGCCCCGAACTGCTGCAGCAACTGAGCGACGATCAGGGTGAACTGCCGCGGGTGCTCAAGCCGGGCAATGCCGGTGAGGCCAAGCAGCAGTTGAGTGAAAGCCAGTTCCGCTGGGCGATGAACGAAGATGCCATGGGCACCGAGAAGCTGGCCGAGGGTATTCGCCAATTTGCGCGGGACCAGGAGAAGCTGGAGAAGTTGATGGCTGAAAAAGCCTGATACATATCCGGTTTGCCTGATGGGCGGGAAGTGTTCAGCATTTTCCGCCCGTTTTTGTTTTGCCAAGCTTTAGTTGTGAATTGAATTCCAGGGCCTCTTCGCGGGTAAACCCGCTCCCACACGCATACCCACAGGCCTGAAATTGGCGCTGTACCTGTGGGAGCGGGTTTACCCGCGAAGGGGCCCGATAAGCCACCCGAGCTGTCGATGACCTCCTCTACCCCCTTGCCCCTCGTACTCGCCGGCCCGGTACTGCGCCGCCTGGAACCCCAGCGCCTGGCCATGTGGCTGGTCGCTACCCAACCGCTGCAACCCGAATTCATCCTCCCGGCAAGCGAGGCCACGGTGGATTGCCAGGTCGTCCCGGTCGGCCAGCACGCCTTCATCCACCTGCTGGATATCCACTTCGACAATGCCCTGCCCCGCAACCAGCAGCTCGACTATGACCTGCTGATCAATGGCCAGGGCATCGCTGGCTGGGGGCCGCATCTGCTCTACCCCGGCACCCAGCGCCCAAGCCTGGTGCTGCGCGATCGGCTCGACCACTTGCTGCACGGCTCCTGCCGCAAGCCCCACCACCCCGCCATCGATGGCCTGCTGTGCGCCGACCGCTTGCTGCAAGCCTGCAAGAAACCCGAAGATCGCCCGGCCGTGCTACTGATGACCGGCGACCAAGTGTACGCCGACGATGTTGCCGGCCCGATGCTGCGTGCTATCCATCGCCTGATCGAGCGCCTGGGCCTGTTCGACGAGCAACTGGATGGCGCAGTGGTGCCTGATAGCCAGGCGCTGTACCAGCACCCGGCCAGCTACTACCACCGCGCCGACCTGTTGCCGGCGCAGGAAACGAACGACACCCTGCGCGAGCGCTTTTTCGGCGGCAAGCGCAAGCCGATCTTTTCGTCCAGCAATGCCGACAACCACCTGGTGACGTTCGCCGAAGTCATGGCCATGTACCTGCTGGTCTGGTCACCCGTGCCTTGGCAGTGGGTGGACATGGCCCTGCCCGACGGGCTCAGCGACCAGCGCCAGGCGCGTTACCGGCAGGAGCTGCCGCTGATTCAGGCGTTTGCCGAGAACCTCGGCCAGGTGGCGCGGGTGATGGCCCACCTGCCCTGTCTGATGATCTTCGACGACCACGACATCACCGATGACTGGAACCTCTCGGCACAATGGGAAGAAACCGCCTACGGCCACCCGTTTTCACGGCGGATCATCGGCAATGCCCTGCTCGGCTACCTGCTGTGCCAAGCCTGGGGCAACGATCCGGACGGCTGCAAGCCACTGGTCAGGCAATGCCAGGCGTCGAACAGCCAAACCCGCGATGAACTGATCGGCGATCTGCTGCGCTTTCAGGGCTGGCAATTCAGCTTGCCAACAAACCCACCCTTGCTGGTGCTGGACACCCGTACCCGGCGCTGGCGCAGCGAAAGCAACCTGGCCAAGCCATCCGGCCTGCTCGACTGGGAAGCGCTTAGCGAACTGCAGCACGCGCTGCTCGACCACCCATCAGCAGTCATCGTCTCGCCTGCGCCGATTTTTGGCGTGAAGCTGATCGAGACCGTGCAGAAGGTGTTCAGCTGGCTGGGGTATCCGCTTTTGGTGGATGCCGAAAACTGGATGGCCCACCGCGGTGCGGCGCAGGTCATCCTCAACATCTTCCGCCACTCGCGTACGCCGGGCCACTACGTGGTGCTGTCCGGGGATGTGCACTACTCGTTTGTCTATGAAGTAATGATCCGCCACCGCCAGCGCAGCCCGCATTTGTGGCAGGTGACCAGCAGCGGAATCAAGAACGAGTTCCCCCGGCGCCTGCTCGACGTGCTCGACCGGCTCAACCGCTGGCTGTATGCGCCACGCTCGCCGCTGAACTGGTTTACCAAGCGTCGGGAGATGGAAGTAGTGCCACGTACGCCGAGCCACAGCAAGGCCGGGGAGCGGTTGTGGAACGGTGCGGGGTTGGGCCAGGTATTCTTTGATGAACAGGGGCGGCCGGCACGGGTGTATCAGCTGGATGCGGGTGGGGGTGAGGCT
>NZ_JBNRIK010000021.1:8271-37338 GCF_053557975.1 Pseudomonas sp. XP2 | reverse complement strand
CCACCCCCGCGAAAGAGCCAGCACAGGCTAACGATCAGGTCCGCTCCAGCGCATTGACCAGGTCATGGAAGGCTTCGCGGTTGGAGTCGTTCAGGCCCATGAGGATCTTGTGCGCCTCCAGTACCTTGGAACGCACCACGTCTTCGTTCTGGTCCTGCGACGGCAAGTCAGTCAGGCACTCAGGGCAAGGAATCGGGCGATCGACAATGTTGAACACCTGATCGAAGCCCATCGACTGCAACAGCCGGGAAATGTCCGGGTTGGTGGTGACCACGGTCGGCAACAGGCCGACCTTCTGCCGCGACAGGATCGACAGCTTGGCCAGCAGGCCCAAGGTAGTACTGTCGATACTCTCGGTTTCGGTGAGGTCGATGACAATCGCCGAGAAGTTCAACGCAGTGAAAATTTTCTCGATCGTCGCATCCAAGGCCGAACACAGGGTCAGGCGCACTTCACCGACGAACTTCAGTACGAAGGTGCCGCTCTGCTCGGCGAACTGGATTCTACCGGTACTCATTGAAGGTTCCTGCTTAACACCAATAGGGCGATATCATCCGGCATATCCCCAAGCGTAGCTAATCCGAATCGTTGACGCAGCCCATCCAGGCTGCCACCTGCTGCCCTGACGATCTCCGGCAAGGCGGCTTCTTTATCTTTGAGCGTATCACCCGGCAAAAGGTCCAGAATGCCATCGGACATCAGGCTAAGGCTGAACTGCGGTGGCAGCTCAACAACCAGATCCTGATAAGTGGCCTCGTCGAACAGCCCCACCGGCAGGCCCCGGCCTTCCAGGTAACGGGTGTGCGCCGGGGTATGCAGCACTGGCAGCGGCAAATGCCCACCCACCGCGTAGGTCAACAGACCAGACTCTTCGTCGATCACCCCGCCGACCATGGTGACGTGCTTGCCCAGCTTGCTGTTGATCAGGCCGCGGTTGATGTGACTGAGCACTTCGGACGGCTTGAACTCGCGCATTTTGCTGCGCTTGAGCTCAAACATGAGTCGCGTGGTCATGAATTTCAACAGTACGGTGACAAAGGCCGACGAGGCGCCATGCCCGGAAACATCAGCGAGGTAGAAGGCAATGCGCCGCTCGTCCACGCGGAAGTAATCGACAAAATCACCCGACAGGTACAACGACGGGATGATCTGGTGCTCGAACGCGAACTCGCCAGCTACCCAGGGGCTTTCCGGCAGCATGTTCATCTGCACCTGGCGACCGGCGGTCTGGTCCTCCTGCAACAGGTGCAGGCTGGCCTCCAGCTCGCGGTTGGCCGCTTCGAGCTTGTCGCGGTAGCGCTGGTTTTCCAGCACCAGACGCGAGCGGTCGAGGGCACGGCGCACCGAATGCTCAAGGACGGCCAGGTCTTCCAGCGGCTTGATCAGGTAGTCGGCGGCGCCCAGGCGCAACGCTTCCACCGCATCGCTCATGAAGCCGGCACCAGACACCACGATCACCGGTAACTGCGGCGCACGCTCGCTGACCTGACGGATCAGTTCGAGGCCGCCCATCTGCGGCATGCGCAAATCGCAGATCACAAGGTCGGGCTGGTGTTCTTCGAAGACCTGAAGCCCCTGCTGGCCATTACCGGCCTGGAGGACGCTGAAGCCACTGTCTTCGAGATAGGCGGCGAGGCTCGCACGGACCACGTCGTCATCATCGATAATCAGCAGCGTTGCACTGGTTTTCTGCATGTGGGCGAACGGCGCCGATTTGGGTTGGTGCAGCGGTGTCGGCAAAGCAGACGGCCAGCTACGGGAATTCTTGGTGGTCACACTCTACTTGAGTTGTAGGACAAGAACACCTGCCCGGCAACTGTCAAAGGTACCTTGTAAGGCGCAGACGGTACTCCCATCCGGCAGGCGTTTCAAGCATGCAACGGTCGACCTCGCCGCTCTTTACAGGGCAAATCACCGGGAGTTATAAGAAAGTCGACTAGCGCACCCCAATGGGAAGGATGCAGCATGCCCCACACGCCCTCCAGCCATAGTGAAAAACGCGATTTCATCCGCATGCGCATCGACACTGCGGTGAGCCTGCTGCATGAAGGCCAGGTGATTTCCGCCGTGTGCCTGGACCTGTCCAGCAGCGGCATGCAGGTGCAGGCCCCGCAACGCTTCCAGGTGGGCGATCAGATTGAGGTGCGCATCGATTCCGACCACCCGGCGTTGAAAGGGCTGCACGCCAGCACTGAGGTGGTATGGATTGCCGACCAGCCGGGTGGGCAGCAGAAGTTCGGGTTGCGCGTGCTGGCCATGCATTGAACAGGGGCCGATTGCGGCCCCTGTTCACAGATCAGAAGTCGTCTTCGACTTCGCCATCCTTGACCTTGAACTCGCGGTTCTGCAGGTAGGCGTTACGAATGAAGATGTACTTGTCACCCTGAATCAGCTTCTCGGCGGACAGCAGGTCGGCACGCGTGTCGATCACGTCCAGGGCGAATATCGAATTGCGCGTCGGCACATGGTCGATGTAGCGGTAAGGCTTGGTGTAGCTGTCGGGGTACTTGGCCACGCCATCACGCACCGTGCTTGGCCCCAGCAGCGGGATAACCACGTAAGGGCCGCTCGGCACACCCCAGTAACCCAAGGTCTGCCCGAAGTCCTCGTCATTGCGCTGCAGGCCCATCTTGGTGCCCACATCGAAGAAACCGCCCAGGCCGAAGGTGGTGTTGACGATCAGCCGCGCAGTGTCCACACCCGCCGCATGAGGCTTGAACTGCAGCACGTCGTTGGCCAGGTTGGTCACGTCGCCCAGGTTGCGGAAGATGTTGTGGATGCCATCTTCAAGGAACTGCGGCGTGACCGCCTGATAGCCCTTGGCCAACGGCTTGAGGGCATAGGTGTCGAGGGTATCGTTGAAGCGGAAGATCGGCCGGTTGACCGCTTCCCAGGGATCTTCCTCGGTGGCTGCCTGGGTGGCTGCCACGGGCGCCAGCAGCATGCTGGCGCAGACACAGGCCTGGGTGACTCGTTCGATCACACTGGCACCGATCCTACGCATAGATGTCTCTCCATCGAATTTCTCGGCCGCAAGCGCAACGGGTCGCGCTGCTGGTAAGGCGGCAGTATAGAGGCTTGCGGGCTGATAAACAGCTTTACACATGTTTGTTCAATATTTTGTGAACAACTGTTGCACAAGGGCCGATGTCACAGGGCGGTAACAATCAACGAATAGCCTGCGGACTATTTGGGGGAAGTTGCCATGGACGCTGCACCCGCCTTCACTGCTGTGCTGTTCGGCTTGCGCGGCTGCCTGGTGCAGGCGGCCAATGGTAGCGCCCCCTCGCCCGCCCCCGGCGCCCTGGCTACCCTCGCCAGCCTGCGCCAGCACCAGGTGCCGTGCATCTGGCTGGATGACCTCAGCGCCACCCAAAGCAAGCGCCTGGCACACGTACTGCCCGACTGGCTGCCGGGGCATTCGGTAAACGGCGTACGCTGGCCGGCGCCCAACGCCTGCTGGCAGGCGTTGATGACCCTGGAAAGCGAACGCCTGGACGGCTGCGTACTGGTCAGCGGCAACCCACAACTGCTGCAGTCCGGCCTTAACGCCGGCTTGTGGACAGTTGGCCTGGCCGCCTGCAGCCCATTCTGCGATCGCAGCTCTCGGCAATGGCAAGCCATGACCTCACAGCAACAGGACGCGGCCCGTGGCAAGGCGACGCTGGAACTGTTCGGCCTGGGGGTGCACTCGGTCATCGACCACCTGGAAGCGCTGGATACCTGCCTGCAGGACATCACCCAGCGCCGGCGCAAAGGTGAAAAACCTTGATACAGCACCCTTGATGCGGATCATGCAAAGCAGCTTCAGGTGGATTACGCTGAAGGCAGACCAGAACCTTTGCCGCTTCGCTAAGGTCCATGGTTTGCCAAGCCATTGATGGAGAACTACCCATGCCTGCCCGCGAATTGCAAAAGCGCCTGAACAGCCTGCGCGAGCAACTGGACCGCAACGTACCGCTTTCGGAAGACGAACTGGCTGCGCTGCACGAAGAAGCGCGCCAGATCGAGGCGCAACTGAAACTGGAGGAAGCCACGCCAGACAACAATCTGGTGGATGGCGTGAACCTGGCAATCGAACGCTTCGAGGCTGACCACCCAGACCTTACCGCCACCCTGCGCAGCATTGCCAACTCGCTGCACAGCATGGGTATCTGATACAGCAAGGGCCGCTTCGCGCTCCATTCGCGGAACAAGCCCGCTCCCACAGGCTATTCGTTGCACTTGAGGGCAGCGCGGCACCTGTGGGAGCGGGCTTGCCCCGCGAATGGGCCGAGAAACGGCCCCAGTCCTGTCAGAGTTACTGACGCACCAGACGCACATTCTTCGGGCTGATCGCCCCAGTGCTACGGTACGGGTTGATATCCAGCCCACCCCGGCGCACATACCGCGCATACACCGTCAGGTGCTCGGGCTGCAGCAGGTTCTTCAAGTCCAGATAAATGCGTTCTACGCACTGCTCATGGAAGTCGGCATGCTGGCGGAAGCTGATCAGATAGGTCAGCAGGCTGGCGTGGTCCAGCGCCCTGCCCTTGTACTCGACCACCACGCTGCCCCAGTCCGGCTGGCCGGTAACGGGGCAGTTGGACTTCAGCAGGTGGCTGTGCAAGGTTTCTTCTACCACTCGCTCCGGGGTGCAGCGCAGCAGCTCAGGCTGCGGCTGCTCGTAGTTGCTGATGGCAACGTCCAGCGCATCGATGCACAGCCCAGGCAAGGCCTCCACGCCTTGGCCCTCGACTTCAGCCAAGGTACGTACCTTCACCCCCACCGGCTTGCCGGCCGCGGCAGACAGGTCTTTCTCCAGGCAGGCCTGCAATTCGCCCAGCGAGGCAAACACCGTCTGATTCAGCGAGTTGAGGTACAACTTGAACGACTTGGACTCGATGATGTTCGGCGAATCGGCCGGGATGGCGAACTCGCCGATCGCCACCACCGGTTTGCCCGACGGCAGCAGCCAGCTCAATTCGAAGCAGTTCCAGTAATCCACGCCCTGCCAGGGCAAGGTCTGTGCAGTGACGCCCAGCTCAGCCCACTTGGCGGTACGCGGGATCGGGAAGAGTTGCTCCGGGGAGTAGGTGGCAATGTATTCGCTGGACTTGCCCAGCGGCGAGTGTTCGGCAGCAGGATGCATGGAAACTGACCTAGAGGTTCGAAATTGCCCCTAGTCTACCGGTTTTGCACCCTGCCTTGGAGCGCAAGTCACTCGATGGTCAACGCCCCGACCATGCCAGCCTGATAATGCCCCGGCACGTTGCAGGCGAACTCGATGGGCGCCGACTTGCGGAAGGTCCAGGTCAGCTCGGCGCGCTGGCCTGGCATGACCAGCACCGTGTTGCCGCCACCGTGGCCATGGCCGCCGCCGTGACCCATCATCTGGCCGTGGTCCATGCCTTCGTGGTTCATGGCCTCGGTGAACAGCTTGCCTTGCATGGCGACCATTTCCTTCTGGTGCTCGGCATGCATGGCCTTGTCACCCAGGTTGAATTCATGCGGCAGCTTACCCTCGTTGACCAGCACGAAGCGCACCGTCTCGCCGGCTTTTACCTGCAGGTTTCTGGGCTCGAAGGCGATGTCCTTGAGCACCACGTTGACCGTGCGGGTGGCTTTGTTCGCCGGGGCCGGCTCGCCAAAGGCGAAAGTTTGCGCCTCGCCGGCAAAGGTCGGCAGGCTGGCCAGGGCAAGGGCGGCGATGAACAGGCGTTTCATGATGACTCCGGAAATGTACAACAGGATGAGGCCACCTTAGTCACGGGCGACTGGCAGCTACCTGACAGGGAGATTACAACTTTGTCAGCTTGGGCGTGCCTGCGCTTCGTCACGTATCATTTCAGCCACTACATCACCCGCTTCCACAGGGCAGGTACAAACTTTCAGATTATGGACAGTGCATGAAACTGCTGATCGTCGAAGACCAGGCCCGCACCGGCCAGTACCTCAGCCAGGGCTTGAGCGAGGCCGGCTTCGCCACTGAGCTGGCCACCGATGGCGAAACCGGCCAGTTCCTGGCCCTGACCGGCGACCACGACCTGCTGATCCTCGACGTAATGTTGCCTGGACGTGACGGCTGGCAGATCCTCCAGGCCGTGCGCCAGGCCGGCCTGGATACGCCAGTACTGTTCCTCACCGCCCGCGATGCCGTCGAGGACCGCGTGCATGGCCTGGAGCTGGGCGCCGACGACTATCTGGTCAAGCCGTTCGCCTTTTCCGAACTGCTGGCCCGGGTGCGCAGCCTGTTGCGCCGCGGCACCAGCCCCAGCCAGGACACCACCCTGAACCTGGCCGACCTGCGCCTGGACTTGATCCGCCGCCGCGCCGAGCGCGCCGGCCAGCGTATCGACCTGACCGCCAAGGAGTTCGCCCTGCTCGAACTGCTGCTGCGCCGCCAAGGCGAGGTATTGCCAAAATCGCTGATCGCCTCGCAGGTGTGGGACATGAATTTCGACAGCGACACCAACGTGATCGAAGTGGCGATCCGCCGCCTGCGCCTGAAAATCGACGACCCGCACCCCAACAAGCTGATCCACACCGTACGTGGCATGGGCTATGTGCTCGAAGAGCGCACGGAATGATGCGCAGGGTTTCCCTCGGCAGCCGTCTGGCCCTGTTGTTCGCCGCCTGCACCGCCGCCGTTTCGCTGGGCGCCGGCGTGTTGTTCAGCCGGGCCAGCGAGCAGCACTTCGTCGAACTCGACCAGCAACTGCTGGACTCGCGCCTGTCACTGTTCCGTACGCAACTGGCTGGCATCGCCACCCCAACCGAGCTGCAGGCACGCCTGCCCGCCCTGCGCGATGAGCTGAGCCACCAGGCCGATCTGGCCCTGCGCATCAGCGGCAGCGACGGCACCACCTGGTTCGAAAGCCGCACCGGGCTACCGCAGGCACCGCTGCCCGCCGGGCTGGCCACCCTGCATGCACAAGGCACCGACTACCGCAGCCTGGCTGTGCACCTGGCGCAGGGCGCCGTGCAGTCGCCACAACTGGCCCTGTACCTCGACATCACCCACCACCAGCATTTCCTGCAGGGCATGCAACGCCTGATCTGGCTGACTGTCGGCCTTTCAGCGCTGGCCACCGCGCTGCTCGGCGCCTGGGCGGTACGCAGCGGCCTGCGCCCGTTACGGCAGATGGGCCAGGTGGCCGCCAGCGTGTCGGCACGCTCGCTCACCACACGCCTGCCGGTGGCGCAAATGCCCGAAGAGCTGGCCGAACTGGCCACCAGCATGAACGCCATGCTGCAGCGCCTGGACGATGCCTTCCAGCGCCTGTCGGCATTTTCTGCCGACATAGCCCACGAGTTGCGCACGCCGCTGTCCAATCTGCTAACTCATACCCAGGTTACCCTCACCCGCCCACGCAGCCTTGAGGAGTACCGCGAAGCGCTGCATGGCAACCTGGAAGAACTGCAGTGGATGGCGCAAATGATCAACGACATGTTGTTCCTGGCCAAGGCCGATCACGGCTTGCTGGTACCGGGGCAAGCGCCGTTGGCGTTGCATGACGAGGTGGATGCGCTGCTGGAGTACTACGCGCCGCTGGCCGAAGACAACAATGTGCAGATGCTGCGCGAGGGGGAGGCCGTGTTGCACGGTGACCGGCATATGCTGCGCCGGGCGCTGTCCAACCTGCTGGATAACGCCATGCGCTTTACCCCGGCGGGCGGGCAGATAAGGGTGACGCTGGCGCCTGGGCCGAGAATCAGCGTGGCCAATACCGGGCCGGCCATCGAGCCAGCTGCTTTGCCGCGGTTGTTCGACCGCTTTTACCGTGTGGACCCGGCACGGCGCGAAGGCAGTAGCGAGCATGCTGGGTTGGGCTTGGCGATTACCCGGTCGATCGTGCAGGCCCATGGCGGGGGCATTCGGGCGGAATGTGAAGATGGGTGGACACGGTTCGTGATCGAGTTCAGCCAGGATCGGTGAAAATGGGGCCGCTTCGCGGCCCATCGCCGGCAAGCCGCCCCCCACGGGTACGCATCAAGCCGAGAGCCTGCGCGGTACCTGTGGGAGCTGGCTTGCCGGCGATAAGGCCCTGGAACCTACCTCAAACCGCCAGGCCAATCGCCGGCTGCACCTGCGACGCCCGATAAGCCGGGTAAATGGTCGCCAGGAAGCTCATCACCAACCCCGCCGTGCAGATCATCACCACATCGCCCCACTGCAATTGCGACGGCAAGCTGCTGACGAAGTACACATCCGAAGTAAAGATGTGTTGCCCGCTCACCCGCTCCAGCCAACCCACGATCTGGCTGACATTGAACGCCGCAATCACGCCCAGCACGCCGCCGATCAGCGTCCCGACAACACCAATCAGGCTGCCCTGGACCATGAACGTGCCCATGATCTGCGCAGGCGTGGCGCCCAAGGTCCGCAGAATGGCAATGTCCGGCCCCTTGTCGTTCACCACCATTACCAAGGTGGCAATGATATTGAAGGCCGCCACGGCGATGATCATCATCAACAGCAGGCCGATCATGGTCTTTTCCATCTTCATGGCGCTGAACAGGCTGCCCTGGGTGTGCGACCAGTCATCGGCGCGGTAGGCGTCACCCAGCCCGGCTGCAATCGCCTTGGACACCTGCGGGGCGGCATACAGGTCATGCAGCTTCAGGCGCACGCCCTGCACCTGGCCCGGTGCCCAACGTTGCATCTCGCCGGCATCGGCGACGTGGATGTAGGCTTGCGAACCATCCAGCTCGGCACCGACCTTGAAGATACCGACCACGGTCAGGCGCTGCATGCGCGGGGTAATGCCACCCGGCTCCTTGCTGATTTCCGGCACGATCAGGGTCAGCTTGTCGCCGGTGTTCAGGCGGAAGCGCCGTGCGGTCAATTCACCAATGACCACACCGAACTCACCCGGCTGCAGGTCCTGCAGGCGGCCCTGGACAATGTGCTGGCCAACGATCGAGACCTTGCCCTCTTCGGCCGGGTCGATACCGCCCACCTGGATCGGCTGCATCGCACCCTTGTACGAGAGCATGCCCTCCATTTCGGTAATCGGCGCAGCCGCCATCACCGCCGGGTTCTGCAAGGCTGCGTCGGCCACCTTGTGCCAGTCGTCCAGCGGCTGCACGCCGAGGATGGCGGCATGCGGTACCAGGCCGAGAATGCGCGAGCTCATTTCGCGCTGGAAGCCGTTCATCACCGACAGCACCACGATCATCGCCAGCACGCCCAGCGACAGGCCGATCATCGAGGTCATCGAGATGAACGAGATGAAGTGGTTGCGCCGCTTGGCTCGGGTGTAGCGCGCGCCGATGAAGATGGGCAAGGGTCTGAACATGTACGAAATCACCCAATGAAAACAGGAAAACGGGGCGGCACCTGCCACCCCGAGCAGTCGATCAGATCGCCACCAGGTGGCCGTCGTCGAGCTTCAATACACGGTCCATCTGCCGCGCCAGGTTGAGGTCATGGGTCACCACCAGGAACGCCGTGCGCGACGAACTGGACAGCTCCTGCATCAGTTCCTGGATGCCTTGTGCGGTATGGTGGTCGAGGTTGCCGGTAGGCTCATCGAGCATCACCAGGCCGGGGCGGTTGACGAGTGCCCGGGCAATCGCCACCCGCTGGCGCTCACCACCAGACAATTCGGCCGGCTTGTGGTTCAGGCGGTGGCCCAGGCCCACCCGCTTGAGCAGCGCCTCGGCACGTTCCCGGGCCTCAGGGATGGGCGTGCGGCCGATCAGCAGCGGCATGCACACGTTCTCGATGGCGGTGAATTCCGGCAACAGGTGGTGGAATTGGTAGACAAAGCCCAGCTCACGGTTGCGCAGCAGGCCACGGGCACGTTCACCCAGGGCCGACAGCTCTTCGCCAGCCAGCCATACGCTGCCTTGTGTGGGCCGATCAAGGCCGCCCAACAGGTTGAGCAAGGTACTCTTGCCCGAACCGGAGCTACCGACAATGGCCACCCGCTCCCCGGCATGCAGCTCAAGGTTGAGCCCGGATAGCACCTTCACCGATTCCGGGCCTTCGTCGTAAGCCTTGCCCAGGTTGCGGCAACTCAGAACGGCTTTATCACTCATGCGCGACTCACTCATAACGTAGCGCCTCTGCAGGCTGGGTGCGGGCCGCACGCCAGGCCGGGTACAGGGTGGCGAAGAAACTCAGGACCAGCGCCGCACCACAGACCATGTACACGTCCTGGGACTGGATCTGCGACGGCAGGTAATCGATGAAGTACACGTCGGCGTTCAGGAACTTGTGCCCGATCAGCTTCTCGATGCCGGCGATCGCCGCACTCACGTTCAGCGCAGCAACGATCCCGACCACGGCGCCGATCAGGGTACCGATCACCCCGATCACCGTGCCCTGGACCATGAAGATGAGCATGATCTGGCCGGGCGTGGCGCCCAGCGTGCGCAAGATGGCAATGTCGCCGCGCTTGTCGTTGACCACCATCACCAGGGTAGAAATGATGTTGAACGCCGCCACCGCCACGATCAGCAGCAACAGCAGGCCGATCATGGCCTTTTCCATGCGGATGGCCTGGTACAGGTTGCCGTGGGTGCGGGTCCAGTCACGGCTGTAGAACTCCTGGTCGCCCAGCTGCTGTGCGATGCTCCAGGCCACGCGCGGCGCCTGGAACAGGTCGTCGAACTTCAGGCGCAGGCCCTGCACCTGGTCGGGCTTCCAGCGGTGCAGGCGGGAAAGGTCGCTGATGTTGGTCAGCCCCAGGTAACCGTCGATCTCGCCTGCGCCGACGTGAAAGGTGCCAACCACGGTGAAGCGTTTCATGCGCGGGAACATGCCGGCCGGCGTCACGCTGACCTCGGGGGCGACGAAGGTGAGTTTGTCGCCAATGCCCACCCCCAGCTTGGCCGCAGCCTTGTCGCCGATCATGATGCCCCACTCACCCGGCGCCAGCTGGTCGAGGCGGCCTTGCAGGACAAAGTTGTCGATGATCGACACCTCGCGCTCGCGGGCCGGGTCGATGCCGTTGAGCAGCACCTTCTGCACCTTGCCGTCATGGGTCAGCAGCCCCTGCATCTGGGTGAACGGCGCAACCGCCACCACCTGCGGATTCTGCTTTACTTGTTGGGCAAGGGCCGGCCAGTCGGCAATGGGCTGGCCGCTCTCCAGCGTGGCATGCGGGATCATGCCGAGCACGCGGGTGCGCATCTCGTGGTCGAAGCCGTTCATCACCGACAGCACCACGATCATCACCACCACGCCCAGGGCGAGGCCGATCATCGAGGTCAGGGAAATGAACGAGACGAAGTGGTTACGGCGTTTGGCACGGGTATAACGCGTGCCTATGAATGCGAAAAGAGGTCTGAACATGTCGGGGCTTGTTCGGATGAAAGGGAACGTCCTTGTGGCGAGGCGCCTACGGCGGCTTTACACTCGGACCACCGCCGCTACCTTGGGTTCGCCATGACGACATTAGACGAAGAAGATCGCCGCGAATACTACCGCATCGAAGACCGGATCGCACTTCAAATCAGCCCCCTCAGTGCGGCCGAAGCCCTTGAGCCAGATGTATTGCAAGATGATTCTCCGCTGTTCAACCTGCTGAGCGAGCTGCACCTGTCCGACTTCGAGTCGCAGCACCTGCTGCGTCAGTTGAGCGACAAGGACCGCACACTCGCGGCCTTCCTGCGGGCGCAGAACAAACGCCTCGACCTGCTCAGTGCAGTCGTCGCCCAGACCCTGCTCGGCGAAGTAGGCCAGCCGGTGCCGGTCGTGCTTTCCGAAGGCGGTATCGAATTCGCCCAGGCCACGCAGGTTGCCCCTGGCACCCGGGTGAAAGTGAAGATGGTGCTGATGCCCCGCGCCCACGGTTTGCTGCTGCGCGGCAAGGTCACCCATTGCGACCCGCGCCCCGCGGGCGGCTTCGAGGTCGGTACCGAATTCATCGACATGACCGACGCCCAGCGTCAACTGCTGGCTCGCTATATCCTGCAGCGCCAGCAACAACAGCGGCGCCAGCAGCTGGAACAGAACGATCCCGCCCCATGACCCTGTTTTTCTCTGATTTGAAGGAACGAACGTGACCCTGATCTACGGCCATCGCGGCGCCAAGGGCGAAGCACCCGAGAACACACTGCACAGCTTCCGCCAGTGCCTGTCCCACGGCGTCACCCGCTGCGAACTGGACCTGCACCTGTCGGCCGACAACGAGCTGATGGTGATCCACGACCCCACCCTCAAGCGCACCACTGGCCGACGCGGCAAGGTGGTCGACCACCCGGCCGCCGACTTGATGAAGATCGATGCGCGCAAAGGCGGCCCGGGCCACGTGCAGCCCTGCCCTATACCGAAACTGGAAGAGCTGTTCGAAAAATGCCCGTTCGAGCACTGGCAGCTTGAGGTAAAAAGCGCCTCGCGCACCCGTGCTGCCACCACCGTGTTGGCAATTCGCGAATTGGCCCAGCAGCATGGCCTGCTGGACAAGGTCACCATCACCTCCAGCTCACGCGAAGTGCTGGGCGCCGCCCTGGAGCTGGTGCCAGACGTGAAACGCGGGCTGGTCGCCGAGTACGCCTGGCTCGACCCGTTGAAGGTGGCGCAGAACTACGGCTGTGAACTGCTGGCATTGAACTGGACACTGTGCACCCCCGAGCGCCTGCTTAAAGCGCAGGGCCAGGGTTTGCACGTATCGGTGTGGACGGTCAACGAGCCGGCACTGATGCGCCGGCTCGCGGACTTTGGCGTGGACAGCCTGATTACAGACTTTCCCGGTTTGGCCAAGACCACCCTCGGGTAGGGTTGAAATCGGTCTCTCCGACCGGCTCAGGCCACCGGTCGGAGCCGCTCAAAAAAGCCGGTTCAGGCCATCGTAGGCAGCTACCCGATAGGCTTCGGCCATGGTCGGGTAGTTGAACGTGGTGTTGACGAAGTACTTCAGGTTGTTCTGCTCACCCGGCTGGTTCATGATCGCCTGGCCGATATGGACGATCTCCGAAGCCTGGTAGCCGAAGCAGTGCACGCCGAGGATTTCCAGGGTTTCACGGTGGAACAGGATCTTCAGCATGCCCTGCGGCTCGCCGGCGATCTGCGCACGCGCCATGCTCTTGAAGAAGGCCTTGCCCACTTCGTACGGCACCTTGGCCTGGGTCAGTTCCTGCTCGTTCTTGCCGATCGAGCTGATTTCCGGAATGGTGTAGATACCGGTCGGTACGTCATTGACGAAGCGCCAGCTGCCATTGTCGACGATGCTGCCAGCCGCAGAACGCCCCTGGTCATGGGCGGCACTGGCCAGGCTCGGCCAGCCGATCACGTCACCGGCGCCGTAGATGTTCGGCACGGTAGTGCGATAAGCCTCGTCGACCTCGATCTGGCCACGGCTGTTGACCTTGATGCCGATGTTCTCCAGGCCCAGCTTGTCGGTGTTGCCGGTCCGGCCGTTGCACCACAGCAAGGCGTCGGCCTTGATCTTCTTGCCCGACTTCAGGTGCAGGATCACCCCGTTGTCCAGGCCTTCGACACGCTCATACTCTTCGTTGTGGCGCACGGTGATGTTGTTGTTGCTGAAGTGGTAGCTCAGTGCCTGGGAAATTTCCGAATCCAGGAAGCTCAACAGTTGGCCACGGTTATCCACCAGCTCTACCAGCACGCCCAGGCCGCTGAAGATCGACGCGTATTCGCAACCGATCACACCGGCGCCGTACACAATCAGCTTGCGCGGGGTGTGGCTGAGGCTGAGGATGGTGTCGCTGTCGTAGACCCGCGGATGGTGGAAGTCGATGTCGGCCGGGCGGTAAGGGCGCGAGCCGGTGGCGATGATGATGTGCTTGGCGTTGAGCTTTTCAACTACACCGTTCGGGCACACCACTTCAACGGTTTGCTCGTCGGCAAAGCTGCCGGTGCCGACGAACACATCAACACGGTTGCGGGCGTAGTAGCCGGTGCGCGATGCAACTTGCTTGGAAATCACCTTCTCGGCGCTTTTCAGCACGTCCGGGAACGAGAACCAGCGCGGCTCACCGATCGCCCGGAACATCGGGTTGGTGTTGAACTGCATGATCTGCCGCACCGAGTGACGCAGTGCCTTGGACGGGATGGTACCCAGGTGCGTGCAGTTGCCACCGACCTGGCGACGGTCATCGACCATCGCTACCTTGCGCCCTGCTTTGGCGGCGTTCATTGCCGCGCCTTCACCGGCCGGGCCGGAACCCAGCACCACTACGTCGTAGTTGTAGACAGCCATGCGTACTCCTTCAGAACTGGCCCGCAAGCCACGGTCGCTCGCGGGACGCGATCATGCCGCCGGGGCGTCATGAGAAAATTCGGGTGCAGTCTAATCAAGCCTGAACGCCGCGCACATTAACCCTTGGTCGCGTCGTAGGCCAATTTTGCCCGCACTACATTTGGTTCACCCATTCCCTGGCGGCCATCATCCCTGCCTGCGCTTTCAATCGCCTTTCACCGCCCGTTCGAATGCGGGCGTAGCTCGAGAGACGAAGCCACCCTCGGCCCGAGTCACCAATACCGCGGCCAAGCCGTGCGCCACGGCAAAATCCCAGCCACGCTCAGGGCCAAGGATCAGCAGCAGTGTCGAATAGCCGTCGGCCTGCAACGCCGAGGCGTCCAGTACGGTGACTGCAGCCAGGTCGTGCTGCACGGGGCGCCCGAGGCGGGCATCGAAGGTGTGCGAATAACGCCGGCCATTCTCCTCGAAATAGTGCCGATAGTCACCCGAGGTTGAGACTGAAAGCTCATTGACTGCAATGATCTGCCGGGCGATCTGGCGGTCTTCACGGGGCAACTCCAGGGCGATGCGCCAGGGACTGCCATCGGGCTTGCGGCCAACCGCCTTGAGCTCGCCAGTGGCTTCGGCGACAAAACTGGCTATACCCATGGCGCGCAGGCGCGCAGCGATCAAGTCCACGGCATGGCCGGCGGCGATGCTATTGAAGTCGAGCTGCACCGGGGCGTCCTTGCACAGGGCCTGGTCTTCGATATGCAAGTGCCGGTAACCCACACGCTGACGAACCTGGGCCACGGCTTGCGGGTCGGGTACCCGCTCATGGCGGGCCTGGGGGCCGAAACCCCACAGGTCAAGCAAGGGTTCAACGGTGAGGTCAAAGGCACCCTCACTCTGCTCGGCCAGGTGCTGGCCAAGGGCAACCAGTTCAAGCATGTCGGGTGGCAGGGCCAGGCACTGGTTGGCGGGCAACTGGTTGAACCGGCTGACGGTAGAGTCGCCGCGGTAGGTCGAATAGTGCCGGTCGATTTCACCAAGAATGGTTTCGACCGCTGCCTGCACCTGGGCCGGCGCCGGGCCGCCAGGCTCGCGAACGTACTGGATGCTGTAGCTGCTACCCATGGTCGGGCCGCCCAGGCGCTCAAGGGTGGGGCCCTGGTTGCAGGCGGTGAGCAGCAGGAAAATGAACAGTAAGGCTGTGCGCAAGGTTCGGTTCCTGGGTGCTTGGCTTGGGCTTTGGGGTATGGCGCATATCGAGCGCCGCGCGGGCGGCGCTCGATCTCACAGGCACCACACAACCCACGGCAAGCAAAAAAAACGGGAACCCGAAGGTTCCCGTTTTTTCATTGCCTTACAAGCGAATCAGCGTGGAAACGCTGGCGGGTTCACACCGGCCATGTCTTCCATCACGCGAACCACCTGGCAGCTGTAACCGAATTCGTTGTCGTACCAGACGTACAGGACAACGCGGTTGTCGTTGGCGATGGTGGCTTCAGCGTCAACCACACCGGCGTGGCGCGAGCCAACGAAGTCGGTCGAAACCACTTCCTGCGAGCTGACGTAGTCGATCTGCTTGTGCAGTTCCGAGTGCATGGCGGTCTGGCGCAGGTACTCGTTGATTTCGTCGCGGTTGGTGGCCTTTTCCAGGTTCAGGTTCAGGATGGCCATCGAAACGTTCGGCGTCGGTACGCGAATGGCGTTGCCGGTCAGCTTGCCCTTCAGCACTGGCAGCGCCTTGGCGGCAGCAGTGGCTGCGCCGGTTTCGGTGATGACCATGTTCAGCGGCGCGGCACGACCACGGCGGCTGCCCTTGTGGAAGTTGTCGATCAGGTTCTGGTCGTTGGTGAACGAGTGAACGGTTTCGACGTGGCCGTTGACGATGCCGTACTTGTCGTTGACAGCCTTGAGCACCGGCACGATGGCGTTGGTGGTGCAGGAGGCCGCCGAGATGATCTTGTCATCGGCAGCAATGTCACCGTGGTTGATGCCGTGCACGATGTTCTTCAGCGCGCCCTTGCCAGGTGCGGTGAGGATCACGCGGGCAGCGCCCGGGCAGGCCAGGTGCTGGCCCAGGCCGTCGGCATCACGCCATACCCCGGTGTTGTCGACGATCAACGCGTTTTCGATGCCGTACTGGGTGTAGTCGACTTCGCTCGGGCTCTTGGCGTAGATAACCTGGATCAGGTTGCCGTTGGCAGTGATGGTGTTGTTGGCTTCGTCGATGGTGATGGTGCCGTCGAACGGGCCGTGAACCGAGTCACGACGCAGCAGGCTGGCACGCTTGACCAGGTCGTTCTCGGCGCCTTTACGCACGACAATGGCGCGCAGGCGCAGGCCGTCGCCACCACCGGTCTTCTCGATCAGGATACGCGCCAGCAGGCGGCCGATGCGGCCGAAGCCGTACAGGACAACGTCGGTGCCTTTGCGCGCCGAAGCGTTCTGCTGGCCAACCACGTCGGCCAGTTCTTCACGGACGAACTGCTCGGCAGTACGGCCATTGCCTTCCTGCTTGAATTTGTTGGCCAGCTTGCCCAGGTCGACCGAAGCGGCGCCCAGTTTCAGCTCGCTCATGGCCTTGAGCAGGGGGAATGTCTCGTGGACGGACAGCTCGGTTTCGTCGGCTTGACGATGACGCGCAAAGCGGTGCGCCTTGAGGATCGAGATAACCGAACGGTTGATCAGGCTACGGCCATAAATCGAGCTCACCACGTTGTTGTTGCGGTAGAGCTGACCGATAAGCGGGATCATCGCTTCAGCCAGAGCTTCACGATCAATCCACTCACCAAGACACTGGTCGGGCTTCTGAGTCACGGGAACCTTCCACATGTAGGGACAGAAAAAAGGGGCTACATTATGACGCCCCGACGCGGAACCGGCAATGAGCGCCTGTCGCAGTCACGCAAGCCAGCGTTCACGCCCTTTCGAGCCTGACAGCCGGCACGGTCACCGGTACAATCGGTGTCTTTGCCGCAACGCTTGGAGTGCAATCTCCCGTGTCAGTTCTGCGCCTACCGCACATGTCGGCCACGGCCGGCAAACAAACCTGGGGTAACCTGCCCGGTGCCGCCCTCAGCCTTGCCATCGCCGAGGCCGCCAGCAACGCTGGCCGCTTCACCCTGCTGCTGACAGCCGACAGCCAGGCCGCCGACCGTCTGGAGCAGGAGCTGCGCTTCTTCGCCCCGGACCTGCCGGTGCTGCCATTCCCCGACTGGGAAACCCTGCCCTACGACCTGTTCTCGCCACACCAGGACATCATTTCCCAGCGCATCGCAAGCCTGTACCGCCTGCCGGAACTGAGCCATGGCATCCTCGTGGTGCCGGTCACCACCGCCCTGCACCGCCTGGCGCCCACCCGCTTCCTGCTGGGCAGCAGCCTGGTGCTGGACGTGGGCCAGACCATCGACGTGGAGCAGATGCGCACACGCCTGGAGGCCAGTGGCTATCGTTGCGTCGACACCGTCTACGAGCATGGCGAGTTCGCCGTGCGCGGCGCGCTGATCGACCTGTTCCCGATGGGCAGCAAGCTGCCCTACCGCATCGACCTGTTCGATGACGAGATCGAGACACTGCGCACCTTCGACCCCGAGACCCAGCGCTCGATCGACAAGGTGGATTCGGTGCGCCTGCTGCCGGCACGCGAATTTCCGATGCAAAAAGAGGAAGTGACCCGCTTCAAGGCACGCTTCCGTGAACGCTTCGACGTGGATTTCCGCCGCAGTGCGATCTTCCAGGACCTGGCCAGCGGCATCATCCCGGCCGGCATCGAGTACTACCTGCCGTTGTTCTTCGAAGAAACGTCCACCCTGTTCGACTACCTGCCGGCCGACACCCAGGTGTTTTCGCTGCCTGGCGTGGAACAGGCCGCCGAACACTTCTGGAACGACGTGCGCGGCCGTTATGAAGACCGCCGTGGCGACCTCAGCCGGCCGCTGCTGCCGCCTGCCGAGCTGTTCATGCCAGTGGAGGACTGCTTCGCCCGGCTCAAGCAGTGGCCGCGAGTGGTGGTCAGCAGCGAAGACATCGAACCGGGCGCGGGCCGCGAGCGCTTCCCGGCGCGCGCCCTGCCCAACCTGGCGATCGAGGCCAAGGCCAACCAGCCGCTGGCCGAGCTGGCCAACTTCCTCGACCAGTTCCCCGGCCGCGTGCTGTTCACCGCCGAATCGGCCGGCCGCCGCGAAGTGTTGCTGGAGCTGCTCGAACGATTGAAACTGCGGCCGCACACTGTCGACGGCTGGGCCGACTTCATCACCGGAAGCGAGCGCCTGGCGATCACCATCGCCCCGCTGGATGACGGCTTGCTGCTGGACGACCCAGGCCTGGCCCTGGTCGCGGAAAGCCCGCTGTTCGGCCAGCGCGTGATGCAGCGCCGCCGCCGCGACAAGCGTGGCGAAACCGCCAACGACGCGGTCATCAAGAACCTCACCGAGCTGCGCGAAGGCGCACCGGTGGTACACATCGACCATGGCGTGGGCCGCTACCTGGGCCTGGCCACCCTGGAAATCGAAGGCCAGGCTGCCGAATTCCTTACCCTGGAATACGCCGAGAACGCCAAGCTGTACGTGCCGGTGGCCAACCTGCACCTGATCGCCCGCTACACCGGCAGCGATGATGCCCTGGCACCGCTGCACCGGCTGGGCTCGGAAGCCTGGCAGAAGGCCAAGCGCAAGGCCGCCGAACAGGTGCGCGACGTGGCCGCCGAACTGCTCGACATCTATGCCCGCCGGGCCGCGCGCAAAGGGTATGCGTTTGCCGACCCGTCCGCCGACTACGCCACGTTCAGCGCCGGCTTCCCGTTCGAAGAAACCCCGGACCAGCAAACGGCCATCGAGGCGGTGCGGGCTGACATGCTCGCGCCCAAGCCAATGGACCGCCTGGTGTGTGGCGACGTCGGCTTCGGCAAGACAGAAGTGGCCATGCGGGCGGCGTTCATCGCCGTGCACAGTGGCCGCCAGGTCGCCGTGCTGGTGCCCACTACCCTGCTCGCCCAGCAACACTACAACAGCTTCCGCGACCGCTTTGCCGACTGGCCGGTGACCGTGGAGGTCATGAGCCGCTTCAAGTCGGCCAAGGAAGTGGCCGCCGCCGCCGCCGACCTGGCCGAAGGCAAGATCGACATCCTCATCGGCACCCACAAGCTGCTGCAGGACGATGTGCGCTTCAAGGACCTGGGCCTGGCCATCATCGACGAAGAGCACCGCTTTGGTGTACGCCAGAAAGAGCAGCTCAAGGCACTGCGCAGCGAGGTCGACATCCTCACCCTGACCGCTACGCCGATCCCGCGCACGTTGAACATGGCAGTGGCCGGCATGCGCGACCTGTCGATCATCGCCACGCCGCCAGCGCGCCGCCTGTCGGTGCGCACCTTTGTCATGGAGCAGAACAAGAGCACGGTCAAGGAGGCACTGCTGCGCGAACTGCTGCGCGGTGGCCAGGTGTACTACCTGCACAACGATGTGAAAACCATCGAAAAATGCGCCGCCGACCTTGCCGAACTGGTGCCCGAGGCACGTATCGGCATCGGCCACGGGCAAATGCGCGAACGCGAGCTGGAACAGGTGATGAGCGATTTCTACCACAAGCGCTTCAACGTGCTGGTGGCGTCGACCATCATCGAAACCGGCATCGACGTGCCTAGCGCCAATACCATCGTCATCGAGCGCGCCGACAAGTTTGGCCTGGCCCAGCTGCACCAGCTGCGTGGCCGGGTCGGCCGTAGCCACCACCAGGCCTACGCCTACCTGCTGACCCCAACCCGGCAGAAAGTCAGCGCCGACGCTGAAAAACGCCTGGAAGCCATCGCCAACACCCAGGACCTGGGTGCTGGCTTTGTGCTGGCCACCAACGACCTGGAAATCCGCGGTGCGGGCGAGCTGCTGGGCGAAGGCCAGAGCGGTCAGATCCAGGCGGTGGGCTTCACCCTGTACATGGAAATGCTCGAACGCGCGGTCAAGGCGATCCGCAAGGGTACCCAGCCAAATCTGGAGCAACCGCTTGGCGGCGGCCCGGAGATCAACCTGCGCCTGCCAGCACTGATCCCCGAGGACTACCTGCCTGACGTGCATGCACGGCTGATCCTGTACAAGCGCATTGCTTCGGCCGCCGACGAAGAAGGCCTCAAGGACCTGCAAGTGGAAATGATCGACCGCTTCGGTCTGCTGCCAGAACCGACCAAGAACCTGATGCGCCTGACTTCGCTCAAGCTGCAGGCGGAAAAGCTCGGCATCAAGAAAGTCGATGCTGGCCCCAATGGTGGCAAGCTCGAGTTCGAAGCCGAAACCCCGGTCGACCCGCTGACCCTGATCAAGCTGATCCAGGGCCAGCCCAAACGCTACAAGTTCGAAGGCGCTACCCAGTTCCGCTTCCTTGTGCCGATGGAACGCCCCGACGAACGTTTCAACACCCTGGAGGCGCTGTTCGAGCGCCTGACCCCACAGCCTGCCTAAGGAAGATCCATGCGTGCCATCCGTTGCCTGACCCTGCTGCTGGCGCTGTTCGCGCCAGCCGCCTTCGCCGAAGGCCTGTATCAGGTAGAAATGATTCTGGTGCGGCAGAACAGCGTGCCCGCCTTCACCAGCCCGTTCGCCCCGGAAGACTGGAGCGCTGGCGCCCCACGCCTGGCAAAAGACGCAGAGCGCCCACTGGCGCTGGAAGACGAAGCCACCCGCCTGGAAGCCACCGCCGACTACACCGTATTGATGCACAAGGCCTGGCAGCAGCAGGTCGGCAGCGAACCTGGCCGCATTGCCCTGGGCGAAGGCGCCGAACAGTTCGGCCACTTCCCTATCGAAGGCAACCTGAGCATCGCGCAAGGCCGCTTCATTTCGGTCGAGGCCAACTTCTGGGTCAACCAGCTGGACGGCAACGGCAGCGTGCTGCAAAGCGAGCAGTTCAGGCAGAACAACAGCAACGTCAAGGCCGGCCAGCTGACCTTCCTCGACGGCGGGCACCTGGCGGTGCTGCTGAAGGTGACACCACCGGGTACGCCGAAAATGCCGGTGATGGACCCGGAGATGATGGAGCAGTAATTCGATGAAGCAAGATGCCGCCGAGATGGTGAACGCTTATCCGAACTGGACCCAATCGTTCAGCAAAGCTGCCCTGCAACGCGGTGAGCGCTATGCCGAGGAAGGCAGGGTCGAACTGGAAGGCTTCTATGGGCCGACCATCACGGCCAATTGCCAAGGGAGTGGCGACAACCACTATCGGCAAAGCATCGAGTTGCACGTAGCCGGCGGCCGTTGCCATGTGCACGGTGAATGCGATTGCCCTGTAGGGCAAAACTGCAAGCATTGCGCCGCTGCACTGTTCTGCATAAGCGACCCTTGGTCCAATCATGAGGCCACGCAAGCCGACCCGGCAACGTTGTCCGCGGAACTGCAGCACTGGTTGAGCGGCCTGGAGCAGGCCCCGCCCAAGCCCAACGCAGCCGAAGACAAACGCGGACGCATGGTGTGCTACCAGCTCGACCTCACCGATGATGCCGGCTGCGCCCTGCTGGTACGCAAGGGCACACGAACCGAGGACGGCATACGCTTCAGCCGCGTCCAGTCACTGTACGACTTTCTCTACGAGCCACCGCGCTTCGTGACGGAGGAAGACACCCGCATTCTGCGCCTGCTCTCGGCCCTGAATCAGGGCGGCGGCCAGGACCGCGGCTATAAACTGAAGGGCCAGGAAGGTGGCGAGTTGTTCCAGCGCGCACTCGAAACCGGGCGCATGTTTTACGATGTCGGCTTCCCACCGCTTCATCAAGGCCCGGTGCGCCATGCCGAGTTCCGCTGGGTACGCCTGGACAACGGAAACTACCGGGGACTGTGGTACAGCGGCGAGGAAATGCTGCGCTGCGTCATCCCGCTGCTGCCACTTTACTACTTCGATCTGCTGACCAGTGAAGTGGGCAAGGTTGAGCACAGCCTGGATCCGCATGTCGCCGTGCAGCTGACTATTGCCCCCGATGTACCCGAGCACCTGGTCGTACCCCTCAGCCATAAACTCAATGCCCTCAGCCACAAGGTGCCGACGCCGACGCCAGTGCAGGAGCAGTTGCTCGATCACATCCAGCCCAAGCCCATTCTTGCGCTCGGCAGCCTTGAATACACCGCCTACATGCCGAAAACCGGTCGCATGCAACGGCAAATGCAACACCGCGCCGCATTGGCATTCAACTATGACGGTTTGCAGGTCAGCGGCACCGACGAGAAGCCGCTGACCCGCCTGGCGGGCAGCACCAGCCAGCGAATTCGCCGACAGCCGCAAGCCGAGCTAGCCCTGCGCAATGCGTTACGCGACCTGGGCTTCAAACCCGCCACTCGGCAGAGCAAGGCCCTGCCCGACAGTGCCGGCGAAATGTATCAGTTGCCCGACGACGAAGCCTGGCTGCGCTTTGCACGCGAAGGTTTGCCGCGCCTGCGCGAAGCCGGCTGGAACATCGACATACACCGCGATTTCGCCTTCAACTTGCAGGAGGTGGACGACTGGTATGCGACCATCGACGAGGCGCCCGGCCATGAATGGTTCGACCTGGAGCTGGGCATTGTGGTCGATGGCCAGCGTCACAGCCTGTTGCCCATCGTGTTGCAACTGCTGCGCAGCAGCCCAGAGCTGCTGCGCCCCAGCGAACTGGCCCGGCGCAGTGACGATGAACACCTGCTGATCGACCTCAACCGCGGCCGCCTGGACACACCGGCATTGCGCGTGGCCCTGCCCTACGGCCGCATCAAGGCCGTGATGGGCACCCTGGGTGAGCTGTACCTGCACGAAGACACCGCTGGCCCGAGCCTGCGCATGGAGCGCGCCGACGCCGCGCGCCTGAACGAAATCGAGGGCCTGCCCTTGCACTGGGAAGGGGGCGAGCACGTACGCGATCTGGGCCGCCGCCTGCGCGATGCCCGCGAGCTGCAAGTGCCACCCCCCGCCGGGCTGCGGGCCAACTTGCGGCCGTATCAGCAGCAGGGCCTGAACTGGCTGCAGGCACTGCGCGGGATGGGTACCGGCGGCATCCTCGGCGACGACATGGGCCTGGGCAAGACCCTGCAGACCCTGGCACACCTGCTGCTGGAAAAGGACTCCGGGCGCTTGGGCGCACCGGCCCTGGCGGTCATGCCCACCAGCCTGATACCCAACTGGTTGGACGAAGCCCAGCGTTTCGCCCCTGACCTGCGCGTACTGGCACTGCATGGCCCAGGGCGCAGCAAGCATTTCACCCGGTTGCACGAATACGACCTTGTCCTGACCACTTACGCCCTGATGCCACGCGACCTGGAACACCTGCGCGCCCAAGCCTGGCACATGCTGGTGCTGGACGAGGCACAGAACATCAAGAGCAGCACCAGCAAGGCCGCCCTCGCCGTCTGCGAGCTACAGGCCGGCCAGCGCCTGTGCCTCACCGGCACGCCGATGGAAAACAACCTGGGCGAGCTGTGGTCGATCTTCCACTTCCTCATGCCCGGCTGGCTGGGCGACCTCAAACGGTTCAACCAGGACTACCGCGTCCCGATAGAGCGCCATGGCGACGCTGAGCGCCTGGCCCACCTGGTCACGCGTATTCGCCCCTTCCTGCTGCGCCGCACCAAGGAGCAGGTGGCCACCGAGTTGCCCGCCAAGACCGAGATGGTGCACTGGGTCGAGCTCAGCGACGCCCAGCGCGACACCTACGAGGCCGTGCGAGTGGCCATGGACCAGAAAGTCCGCGACGAAATCGCTCGCAATGGCGCCGCGCGCAGCCAGATCGTCATCCTCGACGCCCTGCTCAAGCTGCGCCAGGTGTGCTGCGACCTGCGCCTGGTAAAAGGGGTGGAAAGCCATGGGAACCAGGCCGACAAGGGCAAGCTGGGCGCGCTGCTGGAAATGCTCGAGGAGCTGCTCAGCGAAGGGCGCCGGGTACTGCTGTTCTCGCAGTTCACCTCGATGCTGGCACTTATCGAGCAGGAGCTGCAGAAACGCAAGATCCGCTATAGCTTGCTGACCGGCGACACGCGCGACCGGCGCACGCCAGTGCGGCAGTTCCAGCAGGGTGACAGCGAAGTGTTCCTGATCAGCTTGAAGGCAGGCGGGGTGGGCTTGAACCTGACGGCCGCAGACACGGTGATCCACTACGACCCCTGGTGGAACCCGGCCAGCGAAAACCAGGCCACCGACCGGGCGTACCGGATTGGCCAGGACAAGCCAGTGTTCGTGTTCAAGCTGATTACCCGGGGTACGGTGGAAGAGAAGATCCAGATGTTGCAGCAGGAGAAAGCGGCATTGGCAGCCAGCTTGCTGGATGGCGGGCAGGCTGGGCAATGGCGCATGGGCGATGAAGAAATCGAGGCACTGTTTGCGCCATTGCCAGGCAAGCGTGGGCGGTAAACCATCAACTTTCACTGCCCAAGCTGGCCTCTTCGCGGGTGAACCCGCTCCCACAGTGACCGCACCGCTATCTGGCATGCGCAGTACCTGTGGGAGCGGGCATGCCCGCGAAGCGGCCGAGGCAGTCAATCGACCAGCTGAGCTTCCTTCAACGCCCCCAACGCCTCCAGCCAGCGCGGCTGCTGGCGATAATCGGTCCGCGCAAACCCTTGCCCGCGCATCCGCGCAATCCGCGGCGATGGCTTGACCTTCATACGTTGCGCCGCACTCAGTGCCAGCTCCGCTGCCGCCCGGTCATTGCACACCAGGCCCATGTCACAGCCGGCGCTCAACGCTGCCTCGATACGGCTGGCCGCATCACCCACCACATGCGCACCGGCCATCGACAAGTCATCACTGAAGATCACCCCGTCAAAGCCCAGCTCGCCGCGAAGGATGTCCTGCAGCCAGCGCCGCGAAAAACCGGCTGGCTGGTTGTCAACCTGCGGGTAGATGACATGCGCCGGCATCACCGCCGCCAGCTGGCCGCTCAGGCGCGTGAACGGCACCAGGTCGGCCTGGCGTAATTGCTCAAGGCTGCGCTCATCGGTGGGAATGGCCACATGCGAGTCAGCCTCGGCCCAGCCATGGCCGGGGAAGTGCTTGCCACAGGCAGCCATGCCCGCCGCATTCATACCGCGGATGAACGCCCCCGCAAGTTGCGTGGCACGCAGGGGGTCGCCCTCGAAGGCACGGCTGCCGACCACGGCGCTGCGCTGGTGGTCCAGGTCCAGCACGGGTGCAAAGCTGAGGTCCAGGCCAACCGCCAGCACCTCGGTCGCCATCAGCCAACCGCACTGCTCCGCCAGGTACTCGGCGTTGTCATTGTCGGCCAGCGCACGCATGGCTGGCAGGCGCACGAAACCCTGGCGCAGGCGCTGCACGCGGCCGCCCTCCTGGTCTACCGCCAGAATAAGGTCAGGGCGTATGGCGCGGATCGATGCGCACAGCTCACGCACCTGGCGCGGGCTGTCGATGTTGCGGGCAAAAATGATCAGGCCGGCCACTTCGGGTTGGCGCAGCAAGTGACGGTCTTCGGCGGTCAGCCATTTACCGGCGATATCCACCATCAGGGAGCCTTGCAGGCTGACGGTCATGGGTAATCCTTCATTGAAGACAAAGAGAGGCCCACTGGGGGCAGGCGGCCTGTTCGATACGCACCGGGCAATGGGCCGGCACCCGCTCGAACAGGCTTAGCAAGTCAGTGTTGCGCAGGCGTATGCAGCCATGGGACAACGCTACGCCCATGGGTTCCGTATCCGGGGTGCCGTGCAGGTAGATGTAGCGGCGGAAGGTGTCGACCGCGCCCAGGCGGTTAAGCCCCGGCTCACAGCCGCTGAGCCAGAGGATGCGGGTGAGTATCCAGTCACGGCCCGGGTATTGCGCGTGCAATACCGGCGACCACACCTCACCCGCCCAGCGCCGCCCGACCAGCACTGCAGCAAGCGGCAGGCCCGCGCCAATTTTTGCCCGCACTTGATGCAGGCCACGCGGTGTGCAACCCGAACCGTAGCGCTCGCCCGCACCGTTGCGCGACGTGGAAACCGGCACGCGCACGCGCAGCTGGCCACAGGCAAAGCCATACAGGCATTGGTCGGCAAGGGAAATGTGCAGCAGGTCGAGATCGGGCATGGCGCTAGCTTAGCCGAAGCGCCCTGCCCCGCCCAGCCTTCAGGCCTTGGCGGTAATAGCGGTAGCTTTGCTGCGTGGTCGCAGCTGCGCCGTGGCCATGGCTTCGTCGGTGACGCCGCTGTCGGCACGCATGCCTGCAGCCAGGAACGGTACCATCAGGCGCATCACCTGCTCGATCGAGGTGTTGATGCCAAAGTCAGTCTCGGCGATCGCACGCAGCGCCTTGATGCCGGACATGCTGAAGGCGGCGGCGCCGAGCATGAAGTGCACGCGCCAGAACAGTTCCAGTGGTGGAATACGCGGCGCAGCCTCGTTGACCAGCAGCATGTAGCGGCGGAACACCTTGCCGTACATGTCTTCCAGGTAACGCCGCAGGTGGCCTTGGCTCTGGCTGAATGCCAGGCCCAGCAGGCGCATGAAGATCGACAGATCGTTGTTGCTGCGAGGTTGCACGACCAACGCCTGCTCCACCAGCATCTCCAGCAGCTCTTCGAGGCTGGGCTTGTGCTCCGGCTTGGCCTGGCGACGCTCCAGCTCGCGCTCCAGGCTGGCGCAGAACGGCCCGAGGAAGCGCGAGAACACCGCCTGGATCAACGCTTTCTTGGAGCCGAAATGATAGTTGACGGCCGCCAGGTTCACCCCGGCCTTGCTGGTAATCAGCCGCAATGAGGTTTCGGCAAACCCCCTTTCCGCGAACAGCTGCTCGGCAGCATCGAGAATGCGTTCAACGGTTTCCGATTGGGCCATGACTACTCCGCGTACTCCGCCAGACAAACAGGTGTTTGAAACATACGTTTCAGTCCTGCTTCTGTCAAGGCTCGGTGACCGGGCGGTCGCCATTTAAAAGCCCCAGGCGGCGTGCTGCAAGTGCCAGCGTTCAGGTTTAATGCGCCTTTTGGCTTGCAGCGCATCCAGTACTGTATATAATCCCAGTCACTGTACAAAAAGACAGAGCGCTCACCATGTTGAAACTGACGCCACGCCAAGCCGAAATTCTCGCGTTCATCAAGCGCTGCCTCGAAGACAACGGCTTCCCGCCGACACGCGCCGAGATCGCTCAGGAGCTGGGCTTCAAATCGCCCAACGCCGCCGAGGAGCATCTCAAGGCCCTCGCCCGCAAGGGCGCAATCGAGATGACCCCGGGCGCCTCCCGTGGCATCCGCATTCCCGGCCTGGAAACCAAGGCAGAAGAAAGCGGCCTGCCTATCATCGGCCGGGTTGCTGCCGGTGCGCCGATTCTTGCCGAACAGCACATTGAGCAATCCTGCAATATCAACCCCGCCTTCTTCCACCCCCAGGCCGACTATTTGCTGCGCGTACACGGCATGAGCATGAAGGACGTCGGTATCTTCGACGGCGACCTGCTGGCAGTTCACACCTGCCGCGAAGCCCGCAACGGCCAGATTGTCGTCGCCCGCATCGGCGACGAAGTGACCGTCAAACGCTTCAAGCGTGAAGGCAGCAAGGTCTGGCTGCTTGCCGAAAACCCCGAATTCGCCCCCATCGAAGTCGACCTGAAAGAACAGGAACTGGTGATTGAGGGTTTGAGCGTCGGCGTCATTCGCCGCTGATCCAGGAGGCGTCATGCAGCAGTTCATTCACGCACCCGAGCAAGCCCAGTTGCCCCTGTTCGAAGCATTTCTCGCCCAGCCCGTGCTACCTGGCCTGAAAGCCAGCGAACTGGCGCGCAAGCACAACCAGCCTGAACTGTTCAGCGAATTGTCGCTGCGCGGCGCGCCAGGTCACTGCCAAAGCCTGCTGGCACCGGTACTGCGCGAACTGAGCGAAGAGGACGCGGCCCGCTGGCTGACCCTGATCGCCCCGCCGTCGAGCCTGACCCAGGCCTGGCTGCGCGATGCCGGCCTCAACCGTGAACGCATCTTGCTGCTGCAACCTCGTGGCAACCAAACCCCGCTGCAACTGGCCTGCGAAGCTTTGCGCCTGGGCCGCAGCCACACGGTGGTCAGTTGGCTGGGCAACGTCAACGCCACCGCTCGCCAGCAATTGCTGCGCGCCGCCAGTGTCGGAAACGCACAAAGCCTGAACATCCGCCTCGGCTGATGCTCAGGCTTTGCCTGTCATTCGAAAAACCTGCTGGCTGCTGCACGGTCAGTGCAGCACACGCGGCCCTTCATCACGTTCGAGCTCACCATCCATGAGGCGGCCGGCCATCTGCACGCCCACGCTAAGCATGGCCTTGGCCACTTCTACATGCTGGCCCTGCAGGAACACCTTGGCGTCTTCCGAGAAATCCAGGGTTACCAGAGAGCCCTCATCCTCAGCGCGACGCAGTTCGATGCGGCCATCAGGCAACTCGACAATTTCCAGAAAAGACGTAGACATAAATGGCAGTTCTCCGCGAAAGGTCCGTATTGTACCAGCCGTAACGGCTATCAGCACTCACTCAACGCATCGCGGAAACGTCTCACCAAACCCTTGAGGTTGTTGCGCCAGCTTTCCAGCTCGGTACGCGATAGCGCAGGATGCTCGGGCTCATCGAGATTGACGGCCTGGATCAGAGGCTGCGTGACATCGGTTTTCGGCGCTTTCCTGGCGACCGGTGGTCGGAACAAATCGGCATAAGCACCCAGCATTTGCGCCAGCCAGGTTTCGCGCTGACGGGCAAGCTCAAGCAGCTCGGCCACTTCCGGGATAGCGATGCCATTCAGCGCGTCGTCGGCCAGCGCTTGCTCGACAGTTGCAACCACCGGCAGGCGGTAGAACACCCCGATTTCATGGCACAGGCCCAGCAGCGCGCCATACAGGTGGAACAGCGCCGATTCGCGCTCAGCCTGAACCAGGCCCTGTGCATTCATGGCCTGGCTTTGTTCAGCCTTGGCCATGGACTCCAGAGCGAGGCCGGCGAAGAACAGTTTCTGGTTGGTGCGAGTGTAGGTTT
>NZ_JBNRIK010000021.1:0-8134 GCF_053557975.1 Pseudomonas sp. XP2 | reverse complement strand
CCGCGAAGGGGCGCAAAGCGGCCCCAATTAAAGCACCGAAAGATCAGCGCTTGTCTTCAACCTTCCAGGCATTGCCGTCGTAGAAGGCCTTCCAGCCGGTCGGCTTGCCATCGACCTCGGACTGCACGTACTGCTCCTTGGTCTTGCGGCTGTAGCGGATAACTGCCGGGCGGCCTTCTGGATCTTTCTGTGGCGCATCGCAGAGGAAGTGGTACTTCGGATCGATCTCGTGCTTGTGCGGCACAATTTCAAGCACCAGCGGCGCACGGGTTTCACGGTTTTTCGGGAACTGACTGGCAGCCAGGAACAACCCCGAAGCACCGTCACGCAGCACGTAGGTGTCGTCCACCTTCTCGCACTTGAGCTCCGGCATGTCCACCTTGTCCATCTTCGGCGGCGCCGCCTCTCCACTCTTGAGCAGCTTGCGGGTGTTCTTGCACGCCGGGTTGGTGCAGCCGAAGAATTTGCCAAAACGGCCGGTCTTCAACTGCATCTCGCTGCCACACTTGTCGCACTCCAGGCTCGGCCCTTCGTAACCCTTGATGCGGTAGCTGCCCTCTTCGATCTCGTAGCCAACGCAATCGGGGTTGTTACCGCAAATGTGCAGCTTGTGCTTCTCATCCAGCAGGTAGGCGTCCATCGCTGTGGCGCAGATCGGGCAACGGTGCTTGCCCAGCAGCACGCGGGATTCCGATTCACCCTCGTCATCAGCGGCAATCTCGTCACCCGGCACCAGGTTGACGGTGGCCTTGCAGCGCTCTTTTGGCGGAAGGCTGTAACCCGAACAACCCAGGAAAACACCCGTGGAAGCGGTGCGGATCATCATCGGCCGGCCGCATTCCTTGCACGGAATGTTGGTCATGGTCGGCTGGTTGGCGCGCATGCCGTTTTCGCTGGACTCTGCAGTCTGCAGCTTCTTGCTGAAGTCGCCGTAGAACTCGTCGAGTACGTTTTTCCAGTCACGCTCGCCCTGGGCCACGTCGTCGAGGTTCTCCTCCATATCGGCGGTAAAGCCGTAGTCCATCAGGTTGGAGAAGCTTTCCGACAGGCGCTCGGTGACGATGTCGCCCATTTTCTCGGAATAGAAACGGCGGTTATGCAAGGTCACATAACCACGGTCCTGAATGGTCGAGATGATCGCCGCATAGGTCGACGGGCGACCAATGCCGCGCTTTTCCATTTCCTTGACCAGGCTGGCCTCGGTAAAGCGCGCCGGCGGCTTGGTGAAGTGCTGGCTCGGGTCGATCTGAATCAGCTTCAGCGCTTCGCCCTGGACCATCTCAGGCAGCACGTCGTCTTCGCCCGGCTTGCTCTGTTGCGGCAGCACGCGGGTATAACCGTCAAATTTGAGGATACGGCCCTTGGCACGCAGCTCGAAGTCGCCCGCAGCCACGGTGACGCTGGTGGACAGGTACTGCGCCGGGGGCATCTGGCAGGCCAGGAACTGGCGCCAGATCAGCTCGTACAGGCGCTCGGCGTCGCGCTCCATGCCGCTGAGCTTGGTCGGGTGCGTATTCACATCGGAAGGACGAATCGCTTCGTGCGCCTCCTGGGCCCCTTCCTTGCTGCCGTAAACCAGTGGCGCATCCGGCAGGTACTGCTTGCCGAACTCGCGCTCGATGTAGCTACGCGCCATGTCCAGGGCATCGACCGACAGGTTGGTCGAGTCGGTACGCATGTAAGTGATGTAGCCGGCCTCATACAAGCGCTGGGCCATCATCATGGTCTTTTTCACCCCGAAGCCCAGGCGGTTACTGGCCGCCTGCTGCAGGGTGGAGGTAATGAACGGCGCCGACGGCTTGCTGCTGGTCGGGCGGTCTTCACGCTTGACCACGCTGTAGCTGGAAGCCTTGAGCTTCTCCAGCGCAGCCATGGCCTGGGCTTCGTTCAGCGGCTTGAAGGCCTCGCCCTTCTCGCGCGCCACCTCGAAACGCACCTTGGCGTTCTTGGCGGTACCGAGGTCGGCATGAATCTCCCAGTACTCTTGCGGGATGAATGCACGGATTTCACGCTCGCGCTCCACCACCAGCTTCACCGCGACCGACTGCACACGGCCAGCAGACAGGCCGCGAGCAATCTTGGCCCACAACAGCGGCGAAACCATGTAACCAACCACACGGTCGAGGAAGCGCCGCGCCTGCTGAGCGTTGACCCGGTCGATGTCCAGCTCGCCTGGCTGCGAGAAGGCTTCCTGGATGGCCTTTTTGGTAATTTCGTTGAACACCACGCGCTTGTAGCGTGTGTCGTCACCACCGATGGCTTCGCGCAGGTGCCAGGCAATGGCTTCCCCTTCGCGGTCCAAGTCGGTTGCGAGATAGATGGTGTCGGCATCCTTGGCCAGGCGACGCAGCTCTTCGATCACCTTTTCCTTGCCAGGCAGGATCTCGTACTTGGCCTTCCAGCCGTGATCCGGGTCGACGCCCATGCGTGCCACCAGCTGGCGACGGGCCTTTTCTTTCGGCGACAGGGCCGGAGCCTCACCCGCGGCCTTGCCACGCTTGGCGGCCGGCTCTTTGCTTGCGCTGGCCGAACCGCTGGTGGGGAGGTCTCGGATATGGCCGATACTCGACTTCACCACGTACTGGTTGCCCAGGTACTTGTTGATGGTCTTGGCCTTGGCCGGGGATTCCACAATGACCAGCGATTTGCCCATGGATCGGAGTATTCCTGAATCTGAAAATGAAAAACGCGTCAGGTACCAAACGCGGCACCGCTATATATAGTGGCAAAAGTGTGAGGTCAAGCTCGGACAATCACTCGTGCGACTTGCCCAGCAACCCAGGCAGCCCTTCTTCGGCCTTGACCAAAGCAAAGCGTGGCACCTGCTCGCCGTCAACCTCGACGGACTCCTGGAACATCAAAAGGGGGCGTACCCAGAAGCTGTAATCACCATACAGGCATTGGTAGAACACCATCCACTCTTCGTTCTCGGAGTGCCGCGCAACGCTGAAGACACGGTACTCAGGCCCTTTGTAATGCCGGTATACGCCTGGTTGTATCTGCATGTTGCCCACCCTCTTGAATAAAACCTGTAAAAACAAAACCGGGGCACAAGGCCCCGGTTGCTGTCCCGCAACGCGATCAGACGCGTTCGAAGACAGTGGTGATACCTTGGCCGAGGCCGACGCACATGGTCGCCACCCCCAGAGTACCGCCATTCTGCTTCATGACATTGAGCAGGGTGCCCGAAATGCGTGCCCCGGAGCAACCGAACGGGTGACCCAAAGCAATGGCGCCGCCGTGCAGGTTAACCTTCTCATCCATCTTGTCGAGCACTTTCAAGTCTTTCAGCACTGGCAAGGCCTGTGCAGCAAAGGCTTCGTTGAGCTCGATGAAGTCGATGTCGGCCATGGTCAGCCCGGCGCGCTTGAGCGCTTTCTGGGTCGACGGTACCGGACCATAACCCATGATCGCCGGATCAACACCTGCCACCGCCATCGAACGAATCACCGCCAATGGCTGGATACCCAGGTCCATTGCACGCTGGCCAGACATGACGATCATGCACGAAGCGCCGTCGGTGATCTGCGACGAGGTACCGGCGGTGACAGTACCGCCTTTCGGGTTGAACGCGGGCTTGAGCGATGCCAGGCCTTCGAGGGTGGTCTCCGGGCGAATGGTTTCGTCGAAATCGAATACCTTCAGGAAGCCGTTCTCGTCATAGCCCTGCATCGGGATGATCTCGTCCTTGAACTTGCCTTCGACCGTGGCTTTGTGGGCCAACTGGTGCGAACGCACGCCGAACAGGTCCTGCTGCTCCCGGGTGATGCCGTGCATCTTGCCGAGCATTTCTGCAGTCAGGCCCATCATCCCGGAAGCCTTGGCAGCATGCAAGGAAAGGTGCGGGTTAGGGTCCACGCCATGCATCATGCTGACGTGGCCCATGTGTTCCACGCCACCGACCACGAACACATCGCCGTTACCGGTCATGATCGCCTGGGCAGCGGTGTGCAAGGCGCTCATCGAAGAGCCGCACAGGCGGCTGACGGTCTGCGCTGCAGACGTGTGCGGAATCTGGGTCATCAGCGACGCCATGCGGGCGATGTTCCAGCCTTGCTCCAGGGTCTGGTTGACGCAGCCCCAGATCACGTCTTCGACTTCTTTCGGGTCGACCTTGCCGTTGCGCTCCAGCAGCTTGCTGATCAGGTGCGCCGACATGTCTTCGGCGCGGGTATTACGGTGCATGCCACCCTTGGAGCGGCCCATTGGCGTGCGACCGAAGTCGACAATCACCACGTCTCTTGGATTCAGGCTCATATCAAATCTCTCGCTCTAGCTCGTTGACCGCTCAGTTGAAGAAGCGCTGGCCGTTCTTGGCCATTTCACGCAGCTTCGCAGTCGGGTGGTACAGCGGCCCCAGATCGGCGTACTGATCGGCCAGTGCGACGAATTCGGCCACACCGATCGAGTCGATGTAGCGCAGCGCACCACCGCGGAAGGGAGGGAAACCAATGCCATAGACCAAGCCCATGTCGGCTTCGGCGGCGGTTTCGACAATGCCGTCTTCCAGGCAGCGCACGGTCTCCAGGCACAGGGGGACCATCATCCAGTTGATGATGTCTTCGTCGGTGACTTCACGCTGTTCGAACACGATCGGCTTGAGGACGTCGAGCACGGTGGCATCGAAGACCTTCTTCGGCTTACCGCGCTTGTCGGTTTCGTAGGCGTAGAAGCCCTTGCCGTTCTTCTGGCCCAGGCGGTTGGCCTCGTACAGCGCGTCGACGGCCGAGCGGCGGTCGTCCTTCATGCGGTCCGGGAAGCCTTCGGCCATCACGTCACGGCCGTGGTGGCCGGTGTCAATGCCAACCACGTCCATCAGGTAAGCCGGGCCCATTGGCCAGCCGAACTTTTCCATGACCTTGTCGATGCGCACGAAGTCGACACCGGCACTGACCAGCTTGGCAAAGCCACCGAAATACGGGAACAGCACGCGGTTGACCAAAAAGCCCGGGCAATCGTTGACCACGATCGGGTTCTTGCCCATTTTCTTGGCGTAGGCCACGGTGGTGGCCACCGCCACTTCACTGGATTTCTCACCACGGATCACTTCAACCAGCGGCATCATGTGCACCGGGTTGAAGAAGTGCATGCCGACGAAATTTTCCGGGCGTTTGAGCGCTTTTGCCAGCAGGTTGATGGAGATGGTCGAGGTGTTGGAAGCGAGGATCGCGTCGTCCTTCACCTGGCCTTCCACTTCAGCCAGCACAGCTTGCTTGACCTTCGGGTTCTCGACCACAGCTTCGACGACGATGTCGACATTGGCGAAGTCGCCGTAGGACAGGGTCGGGCGAATGGCGTTGAGTGCCTCGGCCATCTTGGCCGGGGTCAGGCGGCCCTTCTCGACGCGGTTGCCGAGCAGCTTGGAGGCCTCGTTCAGGCCCAGCTGGATAGCTTCCTCGCGGATATCCTTCATCAGGATCGGGGTGCCCTTGACCGCCGACTGGTAAGCGATGCCGCCACCCATGATGCCGGCGCCGAGCACGGCGGCCTGCTTCACGTCGTGGGCAATCTCGTCATGCGCCTTGGCCTTGCGCTTGAGTTCCTGGTCGTTCAGGAACAGGCCGATGAGGCTTTCGGCAACCGACGTCTTGGCCAGCTTGGCAAAGCCTGCGGCTTCGACCTCCAGGGCCTTGTCGCGGCCGAAGTTGGCGGCCTTCTGGATGGTCTTGATGGCTTCGACCGGGGCCGGATAGTTCGGGCCGGCCTGGCCGGCAACGAAGCCCTTGGCGGTCTCGAAGGCCATCATCTGCTCGATGGCATTGAGTTTGAGCTTTTCCAGCTTCGGCTGACGCTTGGCCTTGTAGTCCAGCTCGCCGCTGATGGCCCGCTTGATCAGGTCCAAGGCACCGGCCTGCAGCAACTCAGGGGCGACCACGGCGTCGACAGCGCCCACTTTCAAGGCGTCCTCGGCACGGTTTTCCTTGCCGGAGGCGATCCACTCGATAGCGTTGTCCGAACCGATCAGGCGCGGCAGGCGCACGGTGCCGCCAAAGCCGGGGTAGATGCCCAGTTTGACTTCGGGCAGGCCAATCTTGGCGCTGGAGGACATGATCCGGTAGTCGGCGGCCAGGCACATTTCCAGGCCGCCGCCCAAGGCGATGCCGTTGATGGCAGCAACGGTCGGCACTTCGAGGTCTTCGAAGGCACTGAAGATGCGATTGGCTTCCAGGTTGCCGGCGACCAGTTCGGCCTCGGGCAGCTTGAAGTTGTCGACGAACTCGGTGATGTCGGCGCCGACGATGAACACGTCCTTGCCACTGCTGACGATCACGCCCTTGACCGAGGCGTCGGCCTGGATGGCGTCGACGGCCTGGCGAAGCTCGTTCAGGGTCAGGCGGTTGAACTTGTTGACGGACTCACCCTTGAGGTCGAATTTGAGCTCGACGATGCCACTTTCAAGAGCCTTAACCGTGATGGCTTTACCTTCGTAAATCATCAACTGATCTCCACGATATGGAAGCTGAACTGTACACGCCGATCGCTGCAGCAGAAGCAGGCCTAGCTGCCCTGCCCCAGGCACACCCGTCAGCGCGCTAGTCGGAAGTATGGCTTGGCGTCATGACATACAAACGCTCAATTCATACGCCCGTTTGATTTGGGTGTGCACACATTCTCCGAAAAGATCGGCGTTGTCAAATGCTCAGGAGCACGACGAAAACGCGACTTTCCAGTCACTTTGTATCGTCCGGGTGCAAAACATGATGACAGTGATCGCCGACCATTCACGTCAGCGATTGACCACGCCCGCTTGGACAGTGCTGCATCTTTCGGCTTGCGCGGCACCCCAGTGCGGCTACACTGGCACTTGCTTGAATGGATACCCGGCCTGCCTGGCCTTTTCTGCGTAGCAGAAACGCAAAGCGGCGACTTGGCACCCCACCCCTTCAGGGTTCTGCCAAGCCGCCGCTTTGTCGTTTAAAGCCCTGAACGCCTGCGCCGTACCTGTGGGAGCCGCCTTGTGCGGCGAAGAGGCCGATACGCCCGGAACAGTACTATCAGGCATACCGGCCTCTTCGCAGCACAAGGCTGCTCCTACGGGTACGACGTGGCCCCACGAGGTTTCAGGCCAGGGTTTCGAGGACGTAGGCAACATCCTGCAATACAGCCGTATCACCCCGTTCAGTCCAGTACAGGGCGATCATCCGCGCGTCGGCTTCGACCTTGTAGACGCTCGCCGGCAAGCGCGCCAAGGCCTCGATGAAGCGAGGATCTTCGCAGGGCTCGCGCCATTGGTTCCACCACACCCCTGGGGTGACCTGCCAGAAGCTGAAGCTGTCCTCATGCCCGCGATGCCGCGCCCGGTGGTATTGCGGGCAAGGGCTTGGCGGCTCCATTTCGAGCCAGTGCGGCCACTGCTGCGGCGCCAGTTGCATGGCCAACCCCATGCGCCGGGCCTCCAGCCGCAACTTCATCTGCTCGCTCTGCTTGCGCGAGCCTCGCAGCCAGGAAAGCGGGCTGAGAATCAGCGCAAGGATTGACACCACCAGCAATACCGTCATATCAGTAGTTCCCATAAAGCGTTGCAAATGAGCTGGTTAGCCATTTTTCACGGTAGACCCGCCCGAAAGCGACCATACTTCTTCTATCGCGATTGCCAGGAGTACCGCTCATGCAATATGAACATTTGTTGGTCGCCGTCGACCTGACCGAAGAATGCGACCCGGTGATCAAGCGTGCCATGAAGCTCGCCGAGCCCTCAGGCGCCAAGGTGTCCCTGGTGCACATCGTCGAGCCGATGGCCATGGCATTCGGCGGTGACGTACCGATGGACCTGTCGCAGTTGCAACAGCAACAGTTCGACCAGGCCAAGGAGCGCATGGACCGCCTGTTCAACAAATACCCGGACATCCAGCGCGGCGATTCCCACCTGACCTACGGCCAACCGCGCCAGGAAATCCACCAACTGGCCAAGGAACAGAATTGCGACCTGATCGTGGTCGGCAGCCATGGCCGCCATGGCCTGGCGTTGCTGCTGGGTTCCACCGCCAATGACGTGCTGCATGGTGCGCCGTGCGATGTGCTGGCGGTGCGGTTGCAGAAGAAAGAATGACTTAACCTATACCGGCCTCTTCGCGGGGCAAGCCCGCTCCCACAGTGACCGCGCTGCGATACCTGTGGGAGCGGGCTTGCCCCG